>JALUPA010000158.1 GCA_027054335.1 Ardenticatenaceae bacterium | reverse complement strand
TACCTGCGCCCCGCCGATGTATAGTTCGCCGGGGACGCCGATGGGGACGGGCTGCATTTCCTCGTCCAGGATGTAAAGCTGGGTGTTGATGATGGGGCGGCCGATGGGTACGGAACCTTCAATCTGTGCGCCCGGCGGCAGGCGGTAGACGCAGCAGCCCACCACCGTCTCCGTCGGGCCATATTCGTTGAACAGCGCCGTTTCCGGAGCGTGTTTTTGCCAGAAGGCCACGTGATCGGCCAGCAGGTTTTCGCCGCCGATGATGAAACTGCACGTTTTTCCGGCCGCTTCTGCCGGATCAAGCTGCTGGCTGAGGAGTTCCAGGTGGGCCGGCGTGATTTTGATCAGGCTGTAATTGTCGTTGTGGCGCAGGGCGTCGGCCAGCAGTGCCACGCCCACGTCTTCCGGCAGCAGATGGACGCATTGGCCGCTGACCAGAGGGGCAAACAGGCTGGTTACGGTCAGGTCAAAAGAGATGGAGGAGTGAACCGGGGAGCCTTGCCCCTCTTGCACGGGGTACGCCTGCCGGCACCAGGTCAGGTAGTTAACGACGCCCCGATGCAGCAACATGGCCCCTTTGGGCTTCCCGGTAGAACCGGAAGTGTAAATGACGTAAGCCAGATTGTCGGGGGTGACGGCCGTAACCAGATTTCCCTCGTCTTCCACCGCCACCTTTTGCCAGTCAGTGTCCAATTGCAGGATTTGTTTGCCGTCAATATTCTCCGGCAGCGATTCCACTACGTCTGCCTCGGTAAGAATGAGAGCAGGCTGCGCGTCTTCAATCATAAAGGTCAGCCGCTCCGCTGGGTAGGACGGGTCGAGGGGGACGTAAGCGCCGCCGGCTTTGAGGACGCCCAGTAGAGCAATGACCAGTTCCGGCGAGCGGTTCAGGCAAACGCCGACGAGCGATTCGGTCTGGACGCCTGAATCTTGCAGGTAATGGGCCAGTTGGTTGGCTTTTTGGTCCAGCTCGGCGTAGGTTAATGTCTGGTCGCCAAAGCGCACGGCCGTAGCCTGCGGCGTTTTGTCTGCCTGCGCTTCAAACAGTTGGTGGATACAGAGATCGGGGACGGGAACGGCCGTATCGTTCCACACCACCAAAAGTTGATACCGCTCCGCCTTCGTCAGCAGGGGCAGGCGGGACGTTTTCTCGTCCGGGTTGGCCGCAATGCCGCGTAGCAGGGTGACGAAGTGGTTCATCATCCGCTCAATCGTGCTGCGGTCAAACAAATCCGTGTTGTACTCCCACGCGCCGCTGAACTGCTTGTCTTCTTCCAGCATGAACAGCGTCAAATCAAACTTGGCCACGCCGAGATGCGCTTCCACCGGCCGGATGGTCAAATCCGGCAGTTCCAGCGTTTCCTGCTGCTGCATGTGGCCGCTTTGGGTGACAAACATTGCCTGGAAGAGCGGGCTGTGGCTCAGGTCCCGCTCCGGCTGCATCGCATCTACAATCATTTCAAAGGGAATGTCCTGGTGGGCGTAAGCCCCTAGCGCCGTCTCGCGGGTTTGTTGCAGCAGTTGGCGGAAAGTGGGATTTTCCTGGAAGTCGCTGGTGAGAACCAACGTGTTGACAAACAAGCCCAGCAGCCCCTCGATCTCCTGGCGACCCCGGTTGGCGATGGGCGAACCGACGTTGATCTGCTTTTGGCCGCTGTAACGAGCTAGCAGGGTTTGGAACGCTGCCAGAAGGAACATGAAGGGCGTCACTCCTTCCGCCCGGCACATTTCCCGGATTTGGTGGGACAGGTCGGCAGGTAGATCAAAGGAGATGTAATCTCCGGCAAAGGTTTGCACGGCCGGGCGAGGCCGGTCGGTGAGCAGGTTCAATTGAGCGGGCGAACCGGCTAACTTTTCTTTCCAGTAATCCAACTGTTCCGCCAAAACGTCCCCTTGCAGCCAATTCCGCTGCCAGTGGGCGTAGTCGGCGTACTGGAGGGGCAGTTCGGGCAGGGGGGAGAAACGGCCGTGGCTGAATGCCTCGTACAACACCGCCACTTCCTGAATCAGCACGCTGGTAGACCAGTCGTCGCCGATGATGTGGTGCAGGGTAAGCAGGATAATCCATTCTTTGTCCGCCAGACGGATCAGTTTGCCGCGTAGCAGGGGGCCGGAGGCCAGATTGAACGGCCGTTGCGCTTCCTCGTTGGCTAGCCGTTGCGCCGCCGCTTCCCGTTCCTCTTCCGGCAAATGGTGCAGGTCGGTCACGGGCAGGGGGATGGTTAGTTCCGGCAGGATGCGCTGGTAGGGACGGCCGTCCGTCATGGGGAAAGTCGTCCGCAAAATCTCGTGACGGCGCACAATTTCGTTCAGGGCACGCTCCAGCACGGCTGTATCCAGTTTCCCCGTCAGCCGCAGCGCTTCCGGGATGTTGTAGAACGGGCTGCCCGGTTCCAGTTGATCCAGGAACCAGAGCCGCTGCTGGGCAAATGAGAGGGGCATCTCCGTCACGCGCGGTACCGGCTGCAACGGGGGCGCTTGTCTGGCCGCGCCGCTTCGCTGGCTGATTTCCACCTGTTCCGCCAGCGCGGCGATGGTGGGCGATTCAAAAATAACCCGCAGCGGCAGATCAATGGCAAACGCTTCCCGCACACGGGAAACGAGTTGGGTTGCCAGCAGGGAATGGCCGCCCAGGTCGAAGAAGTTGTCGTGGACGCCCACTTTGGCTGCGCCCAAAACTTCCTGCCAGATGTTGGCTAATCGTTCTTCGACGGCCGTGCGCGGGGCCACAAATTTATTATCCAGGCTGCGCTCTGACCAGTCCGGGACGGGTAGAGCGCGCCGGTTGACTTTGCCGTTTGCCAGCAAAGGCATCTCCTCCAGGAGGACGAAAGCGGCGGGAACCATGTAATCGGGCAGCCGCTCCTGGGCAAAACGGCGCAGTGTGCTGGATTTGGGCGGATTGTCCGGATCGGCTACGAGGTAAGCGGCCAACCGCCGGTCGCCGCCGGACGTTTCCCACGCTTTAACAGCTACTTGGTGTACGGCCGTATGCTCCCTCAAGACCGCTTCAATTTCACCCGGTTCAATACGGAAGCCGCGAATCTTCACCTGATGATCCAGCCGCCCCAAAAATTCCACGTTGCCGTCCGGCAGGAAGCGGGCCAGGTCGCCGGTGCGGTAGACGGTAATCGGTGATCGGTAATTAGTAATTGGGTAATTGGGTAATTGGGTGAATCGTTCTTTCGTCAGGTTGGGGCGTTGCCAGTAGCCGCGAGCTACGCCGCAGCCGCCGACGTACAGTTCGCCGGGGACGCCGATGGGGACGGGCTGTTGGCAGGGGTCGAGAATATAGAGCTGCATGTTGGGGAATGGCCGTCCGATGGGCACAACTTGTTCTGTGGGCAGATTGAGCCGGTCGCTTTCAAAATAGCTGCTGTCAATCGTCGCTTCCGTCAGGCCAAAAGAGTTAACCAGGCGGGTTTGCGGGCCGCAGAGACGCAGGAATTGTTTGTACTCGCCTACGTACCAGTTATCAGAGCCGCAAATCAGGACGCGCATAAAGCTGAGGTCTCGGTTGTTTTCCGCCAGGTACTGGGCCAGATGGCGCAGGACGACGGGGACAAATTCGGCAATCTCTACCCGATGTTCCCGCATCAGCCCATACAATTTCTCTGGCAGGAGCAGCCATTCGCGCGGGCAGATGACCAGTTTGCTGCCGGAAAGCAGGGCGCGTACCAGGTCGCCGGAAAAGACATCGAAGGCGAAGTTTGCCATTTGCAGATGGACGCGGGCGCGATCCAGGTCATACGCCTCGCGCCAGGCAAAGTAGGCGTTGGCCAGGCTGCGGTGTTCAATCATCACCCCTTTGGCCTTGCCGGTGGAGCCGGAAGTGTAAATCAGGTAGGCCAGATTGTGGGGAGCGGTCTGGTTGTCGGGGTTGGTTTCCGGCTGGCGGGCGATGGCTGCCCGGTTGTCGTCCAGGTTAATCAAGTTGTAAGCGTCGGCGATGTTGGCTAAGGCGCTTTGGCTGACGGCCGTCTGGCTGATGACGACTGTAGGTTGGGCGTCTTCCAGCATAAAGGCCAGCCGCTCCGCCGGATACGTCGGGTCCAGCGGCAGGTACGCCCCGCCCGCCTTGAGAACACCCAGGGCAGCCACCACCATATCCAGGGAACGCTCCACGCAAACGGCCACCCGCGTTTCCGGTCCGACGCCTTGTTGGCGCAGATAATGGGCCAGTTGGTTGGCCCGCCGGTTGAGTTGGTCGTAGGTTAACCGCTCATCTTGCCAGACGACGGCCGCAGCCTGTGGCGTTTTTTCCACTTGCGCTTCAAACAGTTGGTGGACGCATTGATCCAGGGGGTACGGCCGTGCCGTGTCGTTCCATTCCAGCAAAATTTGGCGTTGTTCATCTTCTGTGAGCAGGGGCAGGCGGCTGACGGCCGTTTCCGGGCCGGCCACAATCCCCCGCAGCAGCGTCTCGTAATGGGCCAGCATTCGCTCAATCGTGGTCCGGTCAAACAAGTCGGTATTAAACTCCATGGAGGCGTCCATGCCGCCATCGCCCCATGCTGCCAGGGACAGGGTGATGTCAAAGGTGGCCGTTCCCGTTTCCACGTCAATCATTTCCAGGCGCAGGTCGGGTAACTCTTGCGCTCTGGCCGGAGCGTTTTGCAGAATGAACATCACCTGGAACAGCGGCGAATGGCTCATGTCCCGTTCCGGCTGGATCGCTTCCACCAGCGACTCAAAGGGTAAATCCTGGTGGGCGTAGGCTTCCAGCGTGGTTTCCTTCACCTGGGCCAGCAGTTCGCGGAAACTCATCTGCTCATCCAGATCGGCACGCAGTACCAGGGTGTTGATGAAAAAGCCAATCAGCCCTTCAATTTCCCCCCGTGTCCGGTTGGCAATGGGAGAGCCGACGTGGATCGTTGTCTGGCTGCTGTACCGGTAGAGCAGCACCTGGAAGGTGGCTAGGAGCAGCATAAATTGGGTGACACCGGTCTTGCGGCACAATTGGTTGACGGCCGTCATCAAATCCGGCGGCAGGGTGTGGGAGACGGTTGCTCCGCGCGAGGTTTGTACAGCGGGGCGGGGGCGGTCGGTGGGTAGTTCCAGGACGGGGGGCTGGCAGCCCAGTTTTTCCTGCCAGTAGGCAAGCTGGCCGGCCAACACCTCTCCTTGCAGCCATCCCCGTTGCCATTCGGCAAAGTCGGCGTACTGGATGGGCAGTTCCGGCAGGGGAGACGGCCGTCCGTGGGCGAAGGCGTCGTACAAAATAGAAATCTCCCGCACGAGAACGCCGATTGACCAGCCGTCCGAGATGATGTGGTGCATAACGAAGATGGCGACAAACTCGTCGTCTGCCAGTTGGTAGAGATTGGCGCGGAAAAGGGGACCGGTAGTCAGGTTGAACGGCGGGCGCATCTACGACTTGGGGGAGGGGGTAAGAGCAGGGAAAAAATCGTCAAAACGTCCATTTACCCAAGCCAATCGTAAGTGCAGCAGGTGGTTAAATCCATCTTCACTCCAGCGCATTCCTACT
>JALUPA010000157.1 GCA_027054335.1 Ardenticatenaceae bacterium | reverse complement strand
AGACCTTTTCTGGCAGGAGTATAATGACCGTCCTCATCAAGGTTTGCCTATTCCGGGTCTCTCGCCCAATGAGTTTGCTAATCGTTTGTGGTTGTTTTGATTTTAACTAACCGCTGACCATTACAGAAAGGCAACGAAATATGAGCGAATTACCTACTTCGAGCGAATCACTCACTGATTGGGAGCGTTTGGACGCCATGCAGGATGAAGACATTGACTTGTCGGATGCGCCTGAAATTACCCCTGAGATGTTTGCCCAGGCTGTGGTGCGACGGGGTCTGAAACCGGCGCAGAAAAAACAGCAGATCACCATACGGGTTGATGATGATGTGCTGGCTTGGTTTCGGGCACAGGGGCGCGGTTATCAAACAAAAATCAATGCGTTGTTGCGCGCTTATATGGAAGCGCATCAGGAATAAACCGGAAGTAAAGCAGTTAAACCTTCGCCTACCACACCCATCTCATCCAAAAGTATTACTTTTTCACCATCCGCCTCTTTCAGGGTGAGTTGGCGGGTTTACCAGCGGTGGCAGAAGTTTTGGGTGGTTTCGCTGCCTTCTTTGTCCCGGCGCTATCGCTTTGCAGATTTGTACGAAGGGAAAATTCAGCCTCAGAAATCGCTTTGTCTCTAAGCGCCAATCCCCCCTTCCGCAAACGGGCAGCCCGTTTCTGCAATTATCCCATCCACATAAGCAATATCTGCGGCGCTGAGGTATTCCCGGTAGCCGCCTACCTTGCCTTTGCGTACTTTGAAACTCTCTGTGTCGCTTTTTTGACCGGGCTGCATCTTCTCATCCCGGAAAAAGCCTTTGGCCTCCAGTTTTTTCATGTTCTCAAAACGAGAAAATTCCACTGCTGCCCGCACCAGGGCGTCGTCAAAATTTTGTAGTTCCATAAATTGCAGAACTTGTTTCAGGGCTGCTTCCGGGTCGGCGTGCATCTCCTCGTAGCGCAGGTGCATAAATGCTTCAGGTACGTTTTGGTTGGTGTGCCACAGGTTGTAAAAGGTGACAATTTTGCGCGCCCCGTACCGCTTGCTGCGGATAAATTCGGAGATGTTGCCCTGGAATTTGCCGATTCGTTTGGTGGCTTGGAAGTAGCTGGAGACCAGCACGTCCTTGACGTTGCGGGTGATGAAGATGACTTTACTGTCGGCATATGCCGATTTGTCGGCGGGCAGCCGGTTGTAGGGAAAGCCGGCCTTTAGGGAGGAAAAATCGTGGCTGAAATGGGTGCGCAGAACGTCGGGCACGGCCGTAATCCTATACGTGTCAATCATTTGCTCTTCCGGCAGGCCGTATTGGTCGCATATTGCCTTGCCAATGAGCAGCCGCAGCCAGGTACGGCCGCATTTGGGGTAGGAGATAACGTAAACTGCCGCGTCTGGCCGGTTAATCCGGCGTCGGATCACGGCCGTTTTCAACCAATCATAAGTGTTTAACATGAAGTAATTGTAATTGGTAATTGAGTAACTGGGTAATTGCCAATTGCCAATTACCCAATTACCAATTACTCAATATAATTACCCCATCATCACTTCACGGAGGTCTGGCATTTATGCCTTTTTCATTTCAGCCAACAGAAATACCGGATGTCATTTTGGTAGAGGCCGAACGGTACGGTGACGCCCGCGGCTTTTTTATGGAGACGTACCAGCAGGGCGAATTTACCGCCAACGGAATTGACGTTCAGTTTGTCCAGGACAATCGCTCCCATTCGGCGCGGGGGGTGCTGCGCGGCCTGCATTTTCAGTTGGAGCCATATGCCCAGGGTAAGCTGCTCATGGCCTTAACAGGGGTAATTTTTGACGTGGCAGTGGATATTCGGCAAGGTTCGCCCACTTACGGCCGTTGGGTCAGCGCAATTTTGTCCATGGAAAACGGCCGTATGCTCTACATCCCCCCCGGTTTTGCCCACGGCTTTTGCGTCCTCAGCCAGACGGCCGATCTCGTCTACAAAGTCAGCGCCCCCTACAGTCGTGAATGTGAACGGGGTATCGCCTGGGATGACCCGGCCATTGGCATTGATTGGCCCGTAACCGACCCAATCCTGTCCGCCAGAGACCAGCAAAATCCGATTCTGACTGAGGCAGACAATACGTTTGTTTATCATTTGTAGTTGAGTAATTGGGTAACTGGGTAATTGCCCAGTTACCCAATTACCCAATTACTCAGTTATCAACATGCCTAACTTCCAGTTCGACAAAACTTCCTTCTTTCTCGGCCTCCTCGTGGGGATGGGGTTGGCTTTTGCCTTGTACAAAGCCGCGCCCTTTTTGCGCCGTCAGGTGGATAAGGTGCGGCATTGGGCGCAGGCGCGGCTTTCCTGGATGCGTTCCGGCATTGATGAACGTTTCCGGCGGGAGACGGCCGATTACGTCCAGACTGCCCATCTGGGCCGGCAGTGGGCCACACTCAGTCAGATTTTTACGCCGCCCCGCCTGACGCTGCCCCCGGCTGACCCCGCTCTCATCCCGGAAGACCGGGGGGCGATGCAGTTCAGCTATGTGTGGCCGGAACTGGCCGGGCGGGTGGGCGCGCCCGCGCCGCCTTCAATGACGGTAGAGCAGCTGCTGAACAACGGCCGTCGCGTCATCATCACTGGTGAAACAGGGGCGGGCAAATCTACCTTGCTGGCGCACATGGCCTACCGGGCCGCTACGGCCGTACCCGATGGCGCGTCTGCGGCCTGGGTGGAATTCATGCCCGTTTTGGCCCATCTGACCGAACTCAATCTGACTCTGGGCGAAGACGAGCCGGCTGTTACACCCCTGGTTAAAGCGCTGTCCCGGCGCAGCAGCCCCCTCACCGCCCCCGGTGTGGGCGATTTGCTGCGGCGTAAATTGGCGGCGGGGCAGGTATTGCTCCTGCTGGATGGCTGGGATGAGGCAGCGACGGAATTACGGCCGTTTGTCGCCGATTGGTTGCGGCAATTGCTGGCCGAGTTCCCGGAGACTCGCCTGTTTATGGCGGCCGGGCTGGCAGGGTACGGCCCGCTGCTGGAATTAGGGTGTACGGTAACGGCCGTGCAGCCCTGGCGACTAGGGCAGGCGGAAACGTTCAGCCGGCAATGGCAGGCCGTGTTCAACCGGGAAGAACCACCCGTGCTGACCAATTTCTGGCAGCCGGGGCAGACGGCGCTGCAAACCAGCCTGCGTTTTTGGCGGTTGGCTGTGGGGGATGGGCAAAAGGGAGACGGCCGTTTCTACGATTTGGTTGAGGCCACGCTGCCTCTGACGGCCGGGCCGGAAAAGGCGGACGATTTTACTGGCGACGGCGCGTCCCGCTTTTGGGCGGCGCTGGCCTACCGCATGTTGGCCGCCGGCAAGTTCAGCCTCACGTCTGCCGAAATTAAAGAGACAGCCGCTCTCTTAACTGCTGGCGAAGGGGGCGAACCGGACAAAGCCGCCTACAATCGTCTGCGTAAATCGCTGCAAAAAAACGGCCTCTTTACGCGGCGGGGCGGGGGATTGGCTTTTGCTTCGCCGCTCTGGCGGGATTTTTGGGCGGCGCGGTACCTGGCCCGGAACGGTATGGCGGCGGAGATGGGGGCGCATCTGACAGAGGCGACCTGGCAGCCGGTAATCCGCTTTTTTATGGCGCAGACGGTTTTGGGGGGCGCGCCGGAAACGCTGCCAGGGGAAACCGCCCTCTGCGCGGCTGCCTGGCTGCCGGAGATGGCCCAGCCGGAAGCGTGGCGTCGTCCCGTACTGACCGCGTTGGGGCTGATTATCCGTAGCTCGGCGCAGGCGGCTGTTTTGCGCTGGCGCGCCCTGGCCGCCCTCACGCTCACGCGGGAAAAGGGTGTGATGACGTTCCTGACCCGCTTGCTGGAACATGACGATCCGTTTTTGCGCCAGATGGGCGCGGCGGGGCTGACGGCCGTGCCTGACGACCAAACGCCTGATTGGCTGGCCCGGCTGTTGGCAGATAAGGATGCGGCCGTGCGCCGGACGGCCGCTTACAGTTTGCTGCAACTGCAATATGACCCGCCTATGGAACGGCCGTTGCTCACCGCTCTCATTGGCGAAGATGAAGAGGTCAGTCTGTTGATCGCGGCAGGGCTGGCGCTCAACGGCCGTCCGGGGATTGAGATTTTGCGGGAGGCGGCCGAGGATGAAGACGTGTCTGTACGCCGGGCAGCCATTCACGGCCTGGCTTTGCTGGACGAGGAATGGGTGGCGCCGCTGCTGACCAAAATTGAGCGATATGACGACGAATGGTTTGTCCGCTCGGCGGCGGGGGAGGCGCGGGAAGCAATTCGCCGGCGGCAGGAGCCGGTTGTCTGGCAGCCGCTCAACCCGGCGTCTCAGACGTGGCTGGCAGAATATGCCCGGCAGGAGAAGCTGGTTTTGGATGAGGATACGGCCGTGTCCGTGTTGGCGTATTTGCTGGAAAACAGTTCCCAGCAGCGATTGCGGGCTTCGGCGGCGCTGCTTTTGGGGCAGTTGCCTGCTTTGCCGGCGCGCCGGGTGTTAGATACGGCCGTAGCTGATCCCGAACCTATCGTGCGTGACGCCGCTTACGTGGCCCACACCCAACAGGCTCGGATGTATGCGTAAGAAGTTTAACTTCTCTGAAAAGCTGAACTTTTGGGTAGACTATGGCGAAACCTCTGATTGGCACTGACCTGAAACGATTTTTGCGGGATTACAAGCGGCAGCGCCAACCGGACGTGGCTCTGGCGGGGCTGTTGCAAAGCGTGGCATATCCGGCCAACGTTGGCTCTATTTTTCGGGTGGCAGACGGGGCAGGGATGGCGCAGTTGGTGCTGACAGGCATCACTCCCACACCGCCGCATCCCACGATTGACAAGGTGGGCCGGTTTAAGAGTTTGCGCGTCCCCTGGCGGTATGAGAAGGACCCGCTGACGGCCGTAGCCCGCTTAAAGTCAGCAGGTTACCATATGGTTGCGGTGGAATTGGCGGATACGGCCGTGCCCTATCACGAATACGAGTACCCCCGGAAAGTGTGCCTGGTTGTCGGCCATGAGGACCATGGCGTGACCAAAGCGGTGTTGAATGTGTGTGATACGGCCGTGTTCCTTCCCATGTACGGCAAAGGTCGTTCTCTCAACGTCCACATCGCTTTCAGCATCGTCGCCTACCACATTTTACACGCAAAACGTGCTGCGTGAGCTTATCCCCTCATCTCCTCACCCCAATTTCCTGTAAAGCAACTGTCGTTTTTCCGGTACGGCCGGCTGAAGGCAGATCATCGGTTTGACGATTATTTAATAGGCTGTTATTATTCAATAAATCTATTGAATAATAGTATAAATTCAAAAGGAAAGCGTAATGAAGTTTCATAATCAGGCCAAACGCCCTTACAAAGAACAACTATACGCTTCATTCAGTCAGATTGCGGCAGCCTTAGCCAACCCGCACCGGCTGGAAATTGTGGATTTGCTGGCGCAAGCGCCGCACGCGGTGGAAGAGTTGGCGGCGGAAGCGCATATGAGTGTGGCCAATACGTCCCAGCATTTGCAGCGG
>JALUPA010000156.1 GCA_027054335.1 Ardenticatenaceae bacterium | reverse complement strand
GAATACGGCCGTACCGAAGCCAATTCCCGCTACACCTGGACGTTAGACCCCATTGACGGCACCAAATCCTTCGTCTGCGGTGTGCCCACTTACGCCAATCTGCTGGCCCTGTTGGATGGCGAGCAGCCCATTCTGGGGATTATCAATCTGCCGGCAATCAATGAGATGATTTATGCGGTGCGGGGGGGCGGGTGTTACTGGAACGGCCGTCGCTGCTACGTTTCCCAGGTAGACCAACTCAAAGATGCCGTCGTTCTCACCAGCGGTCTCAACTATTTCGGGGCCAAACAGGCTGCCTGGGATCGCCTGGTCAACCAGACCTACATTCAACGCACCTGGGGCGATGCTTACGGTTATGCGTTGGTAGCTACCGGTCGCGCCGACATTGTGGTTGATCCCGCCATGTACCTGTGGGATGCGGCCCCGCTGCCCCCTATTATGGAAGAAGCGGGCGGCACTTTGACCGATTGGCAAGGAAAGTCCACCATTTACAGCTACGAAACCATTGGCACCAACGACCTGTTATTTGATCAAGTCATGGCCCTCACCAAAACCGATCTCTGAACACTGAAAGCAGCCATTATGGGCAGTCGGTGAATCAGATTTGACCACCCCCAGTGGCTTAGGTATAATCTTCTGTCGCTCTGCTTGAGGGCGAATGGTCAACAACAGTGGGAAAAAATTTCCAATTTTTGTACCAATCAAAATTAAGATGCAGATAATTCCACAGGGCGTTATGCCCTGGTTTTTTTAGGAGAGTTGAACATGCCAAAACGTACATATCAACCCAAGATTCGCCGCCGTAAACGGGTACACGGTTTCCGGCAGCGTATGCAGACAAAAGGCGGCCGCCGCGTATTGAAAAAACGTCGCGCCAAAGGGCGTACTCAACTGAGCGTAGCCATGAATGAACATGTCAAGCGGATTAACTGGAATGGTACATCAGCTACGGCTTACCGTTCTGTTAAACGGTTTGGCGGGGGAAAGTAGCAGCCTGATTCGGGCGAAACATGCTGCCCAAACGGTACCGTCTGCGGCGTTCTGCTGACCTGGAAAAGGTGCGGCAATCGGGTCGCAGTTGGCGCCACCCCCTGGCTATTTTGGCCGTCGGGGAGAACGGGCAGGATGTGAGTCGCTTTGCCTTTATTGCCAGCCGCAGGGTAGGCAATGCAGTGCAGCGAAACCGGGCTAAACGGCTTTTGCGGGAAGCAGTTCAGCACCATTTGCCGGAAATCAAACCGGGCCGGGACTGTATTTTTATTGCCCGTTCTCCGCTGCCTCAAGCGGCTTTTGGAGATGTGGATACGGCCGTACGCCAATTACTCCGTCGCGCGAAACTATTACAAGGAACTGAACGTACTGGTGAAGGGAAGTGACAGGCGGTAAACTGCTAAAATGCCGGATGGATTCAATCTCGAAGATTGAACCCGTCTAAAGAGATATTTTTATGAAAAAAATTACCCTGTTATTGATTCGCTTTTACCAAAACACTTGGTCCCGCATGACGCCATCCACTTGTCGTTTCTATCCTACTTGTTCCCATTATGGTTATGAGGCCATTGAAACTTATGGTTTCTTCAAGGGCGGTTGGATGGCTATTAAGCGAATTGGTCGCTGCCATCCCTTCCACCCCGGTGGCTATGACCCCGTCCCCCAACCTGACGGCGAACATGACCACGAACATGATTGCGATCATGATCATATGCCGGTAATCAGTGAACAATAATCGGTGACTGATTACCGATTACCGAAAAAGAGGTTTTCATTGTCCCTAGCAAAACGGCCGAAATTTCGGCTTTTTCTATTGTTAATTTTGGCTAGTCTGGTTGTAACAGCGTGCGGCACAAGCGCTCCCAACGAAAGCTGGCCCGGCATGACGGCCGATGATCAATTTATCTACGTGGCTTATGGCCCGGCTATTTTAGGTTATGACGTAGCCAATCAGCAGGAAGTCTGGCGGTATTCACCGGCCGAAACGAATCCGCCGTTTTTTGCACCACCGTCTGTGCAGGACGGCCGTATCATCATTGGCGATTACGGCGTATCTGGCGGCTTTCTTTCGCCGAGCAGCGCCTATACGCTCTACGGTTTGGAAATTGTAGATAACCGGACTGTTTCCCAAATGTGGACAGATGGCGGCAAATTAGCCACTGACCGGTATGTGGGTGAGGTCACCCAGGTTGATGATGTGGCCTATGTGCCCACGTCCGATTTTGCGGTGCTGGCTGTGGACGCCAATACCGGCCGGTTAATCTGGCGTTTTGAAGCGGTCGGGGCTATTTGGTCCCAGCCGGTTTATTACGAAGGGACGCTTTACGTGACTTCGCTGGGGAAAAGTGTTTATGCCCTGAACGCGGAAACAGGTGATGCCGTGTGGCAAACGGAATTAGATGGCGCTATGTCGGCCGCGCCGGTTCTCAATCCTGACGCCGGGCTGTTGTACGCAGGCAATTACGACAATAAGCTCCATGCTCTGGATATGGTTACCGGTGCGGAAAAATGGGTGGCGGAAGCCGCTAACTGGATTTGGAATGCGCCGGCCCTGAATGACGGGCGGCTTTATTATGCAGATAATGACGGCTTTGTTTACGCGGTGGATGCGCTGGACGGTAGCCCTCTTTGGGAGAAACCGGCTCAGGTGGCCGGCCCCGTTCAGGCCAGTCCGGTTTATGCTAACGGCCGTCTTTATATAGCTTCCACAGGCGATCCCAAAGAAGGGAAGGGCGTGTTGGTGGCTCTGGACGCGGCTACGGGTTTGCAGCAGTGGCAGCAGACGACGGATGCACCCTTGTTTACCACACCGGTCATTGTGGACAACGTGGTTGTGGTAGCTTTGGGGCAGATTGTGAATGATTTGTTGATTGCCTATGATTTGGAATCGGGAAATCAGCAATGGAGTTATAATCCGACGCCCAAAGAAGAGGGTAATTAAGCGTTCACCCAAGAAGTTCAACTTCTCTGAGAAATTGAACTTCTAATACAGGTATATCTTATGAGTGAAATCTGGAATTTATTCATCATAGATCCCATGACCAATGCGCTGCTGTGGCTGACCGGCACATTGGGCGGCAATTTTATTTTGGCGTTGATTATCTTTACGATCATAACGCGCGTTATTATGCTGCCTTTGAACCTGCGCCAGCAGCGCAGTATGATGAAAACGCAGGAAATGCAGCCGCAAATCAAGGCCATCCAAACAAAATACAAAGACAATCCCCAAAAAATGCAGGAAGAATTTGCCAAAATTGGCTATAACCCGGCGGATACGTTGACCGGTTGTTTGCCTATGGTGGCGACTATGCCTATTTTATTTGGCCTGTTTCAGGTGTTGCGTTTGGTCTTGGGCACAACGCCACAATCACTTTTTGAACTGACTCAGCGGGTGTACCCGTGGATTGACCTGACGCAATTGCTGCCCATTGACAGTACCTTCCTCTGGATGAATTTGGGGCAGCCGGACCCTTTGTATATTTTGCCGGTGCTTGTTTTTGTCACCATGTTCCTCCAGACCAAACTGACGACGCCAGCGAAAAAGAAAGACGATGGTAACAAAAAACATAAAGGTAAGGATGAAAGTGATCCTACCGCGGCAATGTCTCAATCCATGCAGTATACGATGCCTATTATGTTTGGCTTTTTCTCGTTGTCGTTTGCTTCCGGTTTGTCCATTTATTTCATTTTGTCTAATCTGGTCGGGATTGGGCAAGGCTGGTATACCCGCCGGGTGATGGAGAAGGAAAAGGAAGCGCAAGCGCAAAAGAAGAAACTGCAAAAGATGGGGATGTCTGGGTCTTCTGATGAGGCGGCGGCGATGGATGGCAAAGAGGATACGGCCGTATCCGAGACCAAAGTCGAAACTAAAGCCAGCGATTCTGCCCCATCCGACGCCAATGGCAGCGCTGCCCAGCCGCAGAAAAGGAAAAAGAAGCAATCCAAGCGCAAAAAGAAATCTAAACGCTAATTTAGGGATACCATGAAATCAGAAGAGAGACGTGAAATTGAAGTGCGGGGTGATGATGTTGATCAGGCAGTGGCTAACGGTCTGGCTCAGTTAGGTTTGAGCCGGGATAAGGTCGAGATCGAAGTGCTTGATGAGGGCAGCCGGGGTTTGCTGGGTTTGGGCGCCAGAGAGGCTGTCGTGGTTATCAAACCATTGTCTGCTGCGGTCCCGAAAAAGGAAGAACGGCCTAAACCTGAGCCAGTTGCAGAAGTGGTCGAGGTTGAATCTGAGCCTGAATTGGAGCCGGTTGTGGCAGAAGTCAAGGCTGAACCTGTGGCAGACACGGCCGTAACCGAAGCAGTGGCAAAGCCCGAAGTAACCCTGGAAGAAGCCGAAGCCGAGCGCCAGGCCGCCCAGGCAACCGTCGAAACCCTGCTGGAGAGAATGCAAGTCACCGCCACCGTCACCACCAGCATTTCTGAACCGGACGATGTCACCGGACGTCGCATTAACGTCATTGAAATTCACGGCGACGATTTGGGCGTTCTCATCGGCCCGCGCGGTGATACTTTGAACGCCATACAATACCTGGCCCGGCTCATTGTCGGCCACGATTTGCACCAGCGCATTACCTTTGTCGTGGACGTGGAAGGTTACCGGCAGCGGCGAGAAGTGGCTTTGAGCCGTCTGGCAGAACGGATGGCGGGTAAAGTGGTCAAACGGCAGCGCCCCGTCAGCCTGGAGCCGATGCCGCCTCACGAACGGCGCATCATTCACATGACGCTGCGCGATAGAGATGACGTTTACACGGAAAGCAGTGGCGAAGGGAAACAGCGCAAGATTAAAATTTACCCGAAAGAATAAAGATATATTGAGCTATTGGGGCATTTTGCACTCCCAATAGCCCCGTAGCCATATTCCCAAACCGCGTCTCAAAATGAGGCGCGGTTTTTTTATTAACCGGTTTGACGGGAACGGCCGTAACAGGGACAATTCCGCCATGCAACACCCTGAAACAAAATGCGTAATGAGAACTGAATAATCATAACGCAATAATGGAGAAATCAATGCGAATTATTTTGTATTTAGGTAAAGGCGGGGTAGGTAAAACGACGATAGCCGCAGCTACGGCCGTGCGCAGCGCCCAACTGGGCTACAAAACCCTCGTCGCCAGCACAGACATCGCCCACAGCCTGGCCGATTCCCTGGATACGCCGCTGGACGCCAGACCGGTAGAGATAGCCGAAAATCTTTGGGCACAGGAGATCAGCGCCGTCGCCGACATTTACAACTATTGGGGAACCTTGCAGGAATTTATCGCCGGTATGATTAAGGACGGCGGCGCCGTTAACAAGGTGGTGGCTGATGAACTGTCTGCCTTTCCCGGTATGGATGAGATTGTCAGCCTGCTGCACATCAACAAACAGGCCAAAGAGCAAAACTTTGACCGGGTGATCATTGACGCCGCCCCTACCGGTGAGACGATTCGGCTGCTCACTATGCCGGATACGTTCCGTTGGTACGCCGGGCATTTGGGCCGCTACCGCACGGGGA
>JALUPA010000155.1 GCA_027054335.1 Ardenticatenaceae bacterium | reverse complement strand
TAGTCGAACAGCATACGGCCGTCCTTCACCTCGTCGCGGAAATGGGCATTGTGGATAGACGGCCGTACCTGCGCCAGTTGCACCAGTTCTAAATCATGTGTGGCAATCAATCCCAGCCCATTCCCTGCCGTGAGCGCCCCAATGTACGCCTTGCTGCCAATCAGCCGTTCCCGGTTATTTGTGCCCCGGAAAATTTCGTCAATCAGGTAAAAAACGGGCCGGTCAGCGTCGTTTTGCAGGGCGTCCAGCAGTTGGGCCAGGCGGCGCACCTCGGCGTAGAAGAAGGAGTAGCCGTCCGTCAGCGAATCCTGGACGCGGATGGAGGCGAAAAGGCGGAAGAGGCTGGCGTGCAGCGATTGGGCCACGACGGGCGCGCCGCTATAAGCCAGCACCAGATTGACTCCCAGCGTGCGCAGGAAGGAACTTTTACCGGCCATGTTAGAACCGGTGATTATGGTCACGGAACCAATCCCGGCGATGGCGTAATCGTTGCAGACCCGTTCTGGGCTGGGAATGAGGGGATGGCCGATTTGCCGGGCCTCAAATTGGGCGGCGCCTGGCTCGTTTAGCTGCGGGTAGCATATTTCACCAGGGTTGAGCCAGGCGAAGTTACCCAGTGAAGAAAGCGCTTCCAGTTCAAACCACAGGTTCAGCCATTGGGGTAAATCAGTACGTAGTTCCTTTTTTCGGTTGGCCAGATGGTAGGCAAAAAAGGCATCCCAGGGTACGACGGCGTTGATGAGGAAGCCGAGCAGGGGATGCTGGGTCAGGCCGACGCCGCTCATGGTGCGCCGGATGCGTTTGAGGTGGGCCGACGGCCGTTTCTGTTCATCCAGAAAAGGGGCGCAAAGGGTTTGTACATGGGGGAAACGGCCGTACCGATACCCCTCCAGAAAGCCAAATACCCCGTTCAGCATTTCCAGTCCGTCCCGCAAACGCATAGTATCGGCAAACAGGGAGCCGATGGCCGGCCGGGCAGCCAGCAAATAGAGGAGCAGATATAGCCCCCAGGTAAACACCCACACCGGCGGCAAGAGGCCCCTGAGCCGCAGCCAGAAGAGGAGGATATTCAAGATGGATAAGGGGATGAGCCAGAAGAGAAAGCGGCGTAATTTCTGGCTGTCATCCGGTTGTTCCAGCCAGGTTTGTAACGCTTGCCCGGACATCTTGCTGTCGTCTTGAGGGGTGCTAAGATGGGTGTGGAGGCCCAGCTTGTCGCGGAAAAGAGGCATGGCGGCCAGTTCCTGCGTCAGGGTTTGGCGGTAGGCAATTTGGGTGGGATCAGGACGGGTGTCCAGCAGCCAGTCGCGCAGGCGGGCGCTGCCGTCGTCGGATACGGCCGTATCCAGCAAACGATGCAGCGAATATTTCCCCATTATGTCCAGATCAATGACAAAAGGATGGTCGGGAGGTGCAGTGAAGGGCAAGGGCGGCGGTAGATTGTCCCAGTCCAGGGTCATGCGGGCCAGGTGGGTTTGCTTGATTTGCCGCCACGTCTGCCAACGGATGACGGCCGTATCCACCCGCTGGTGCAGGATGACCACTACCAAAAAAGGGAGGAACGCCAGCAACGTCACCACCAGCCAGGGCCAGGCGCCCCAGGTGAGAAAAGTGACGGTGCTGCTGAAAGCGGCGGCCAGGAACAAGGCCAGGCGCAGCCGGGATAATTGTTGGCTTTGCTGGTTGAGTTGGGCGATACGGCCGTCCAACCGCCTAACCAGCCGTTCCAGCCCACGCTGTCGTTTTTCCTTAAAATTCATAGCTGTCAAAGCCGCCGTCCCCTTCCTCGTACCAGTCCAAATCCAACAGCAGCACCCGTTCCATGCCGGGGCGAATAAGTTGCTGCATCACGGCTGCCATGTAATCAGGCGAATGGGGCATATCGCTGTCCAGCCACCATTTGACCAGGGAGAGGATCACGCCGGTAAGATAGTTTGCCAGCAAAGGGATGGGCACAGGTGAATCGCCGCCCATGATCATCTTCTCCATCATGTCGCCCATCAACTCCGCCATGCGGCTTTGCAGTCGGGCGTAAAGCATCATGCCGCCCTGCCCGCTTAGAATCATGCGGTACAGGTCGCTGTTTTGCTGCGCTTCTTCAAACAGGATGCGCCCCTGCACGGTATCCCCGGCCAGCAGAGATTGTTTGAGTAACGGCCGTACTCGTTCCGCCACTTTCTCAAACAACGCCTCCAGATTGGCAGCCAGCAAATCATCCTTATCCTTGTAATGCAGGTAAAACGTGGCCCGCCCCAGATTGGCCCGCTCCGTAATGTCGCCCACCGTAATCTCGGCGTAGTTTTTTTCCATCAGCAGTTCCATCAGAGCAGCAAACAATGCTTGCCGGGTGCGCTGGACGCGCCGGTCAGCTTTTTTGGTTCCGGTCATTTTTAGACACCTGTCTACTAATAGACAGTCCCACAAACTACCTATTGACAATCAAATTCATTTTTTATAGATTGTGTCTGTAAATAGACACATTGTACAGAAATTATAACTGCGATAGGTCGAATCAGCAAACAGGCTGGCAGCCAATCGCCAAATTTTGGAGGCAAGTAATGAAACGTAACATAGTAACCCTTTTCGTTTTGACAGGATTGATAGTTTTATTGGCCGCTTGCGGCGGGCAGACGGCAGAGCCGGCCGAAGTCAACATTCAGGCCACCGTAGACGCATCCGTGATGGCCACGGCCACGGCCGAAGCCGCTTTGGAGCAGATGGTGGACGAGGCGGTCAACGAAGCGATGGATGAGGCGATGGTGGAATTGGAAGCAGCGGCGGACGAGGCGGTAGCTGAAGCGCTGGCCGAGGCTACGCCAGAACCGGCTTACGCCACATATACCGAAGAAGAATTGGTGATGGCTATTGAAGAAACGGCCGTCGAAGCGGAAACCAGTACGCAAATCTACTCGGAAACGGCAGAAACGGCCGTCAGTGACGGCGAAGTAACGGCTGAAGAAGCAGAAACGATTGAATACTACGTCACCATCTCCGAGGAAACGCTGAACGAACTGGAAGCAATGATTGCTACCTATTACGCTCTCTACGGCGAAACCGGCGATGAGATCGTGGCCGAACTGGTAGCGATTGAAGAGGAACTGGCGGCCCTGAACGAGAGTGTGGCTGAGATGACGGCCGTCCTTGACGAAATCAACACCACCCTGGAAGCCGGGCTGGAACTGGCCGATGAAACCATAACCCAACTGGAACAGGCCGCCCAGGAAGCTCAGGTCAAAGCTGATGCCGTTTCCGCCCAATTGCAAACGTGGGTTAACGAAGCCCAGGCCAGCTTCAATCTGGAGCAAATTCAGACTAACGCAGGTGCGGTGCAGGAAGATTTGTCTGCCATCCTGCAAAACGTCCAGGCCGACCAAGTAGCCGGCAGCTACGAAGAAGCCCTGACCCAACTGCTTGGTTATGCCAACACGGCGAACAGCACCCTGGCCGACGGGTCTGTCTCCGCCGCTGAAATGCAAACCCTGGCCCAAATGGGGGCCAACGCCAGCGCCAGTATGTCTGCCCAAAACATACCGGGCGCCGCGATGCTGGCCGGACAGATTAACAGTCTCAACAAACAAATGGCCGTCGGCGATTTGGCCGGCGCGCAAGTCGGGCTGGGCAATTTGCAAGCACAAATACCCCAAATTCCCGGCTTTTCCGGCGGAAATATGGGCGGCAGCGTAGGCGGCAATATGCCCAACCCCGGCGGTAATGTCCCCAGTCCCGGCGGCGGCGGCATCCCGCGCCCCGGCGGCGGCTAAAGTAAAAAACCGCAGAGGCGTATAAGGAAGTTAAAATGGACGCAACAACCCCCCCATCTCGTTCCCGCGTTCTACGTGGGAATGCCCGCCCGGACGCTCTGCGTCCACGCGACGCGGAGCGTCTGGCCGGGGCATTCCACGCGGAGCGTGGAACGAGGGGGCTGAATGCTTACTATGGGTTAAAGATGATGTGGAGCCACAGTAACGTATTGCGTATTGCGTAAACGGTACGCCATAGGCAACAGGAGCATATAAAATGACAAAGCGCTGGTTCACCCTTTTATTTGTAGCTATGTTGGGCTTATTGATGACGGGGAGCTTGTGGCAGACGCTGCTGACGGCCTGGGCCTGGGACGAAGAGGATATAGAGTATTACGACCCGTTGGACACGACGCCGATTGCCTCCCGCGCTACGTACAGTCCGACGGTCAGCACGATTCATTTTGACATGGTGGGGGCGTTGGCCATTGCCGCTGGTTTTTCTGTGGAAGATGCAGCCATTATTCAAGCATATTCTCAGGCAACGGATTCAGAAAAACTGCCCGCGGACAGTCCAGTGTATACGTTTGACGCCGACCCGGCCAATTACCCTACGCCGCCGCCCATCTCGGAGGTGACGGCCACGCCATACTGCCCTGCACCGGAAACGACGGCCGATTTCACCACGATGGGCAATTATGACGTAGCCAAAGACCAGATGAAGTGCCCCGGCTGTTTTACCTCCCGCTTTGGGCCGTATGGCGTCTTCTTCCACTTCCCCCACGCCCGCGGCGACGAATTGTACGCCACCCGTGACTGGGCGCTGGCCCGCGCGCCGGAACTAACGGGCACAGTCATCTACGCCTACAGCAGTACGGCGCAATCCTTTTACCAGGAGGCGATCAACATCTACGAATCATCCGACTGCTTCGTCAGCCGCACGATGAAGATTGACACCGGAAGTATCCAGCCGGGCAGCTTGGAAGCGTTGGGAATTTATTTGCATAGCCTGGGCGACAATCAATCGCATGGCGACTGTATTGCTGCGGCCGACGGGGAAAACAAGCTGTTTGCCGCCCACGTCGCTGTCGGGCCAGCAGATCCGCTGGCTCCGTGTAGTTGGGTTACGTCTCATGCGGTGGAGTTTGGCAACCCGAATGCCCCCAACCCGGAAACGTCGGATACGTTGCGCACGTTCAACGGCGTTCTGGTGGTCTATGATGCGCTGCTAACGTATGGCGCGGAAACGGGGCGCAACGTGTACAAACCGATTCCCGTGGATGCGGAAGGCAATCACATTTACGACACGGTGTACGCCTTTGTCCACAATACCAGCACGGCAGAATCGGCGGACGGGCCGCTGAACCGGCGGATTATGGCGGACGAACTGCGTACCTGGGCTTTGCAGACCCGTACGCAAAACTCCGCTTACTGGCCGGAGGTGTTTCTACCCGTTATTCTTTCTGAATGATTGGCGTGATATGTGATAACGTTTTCACGCAGCACGCAAAAAATTCATATCTGCTTCACGCCAGCTTCATGTTTGCCTGATATGCTCTATTCAGGCTATGGGCTCTTTGGGAATTCGCGGGGAAAGTCCATATATGGGGGTCTTCATGCAAAAAGGCGATACCCTTCCAGGTCTAAATAGATACGCTGAAACAGATGGTCAATGCGCGAAATCCCATAGCAGCGCCGCTTAATCGTCTTAATCTTATTGTTCAAGCCTTCTACAAAACCGCTGCTGAAGCGGTTGATAAAGTAGTTGGC
>JALUPA010000154.1 GCA_027054335.1 Ardenticatenaceae bacterium | reverse complement strand
CCGTGGCGCGTGTTTGCTTTTGGCGTGGTGGCGGCGCTGGTGGTTTCCGTATTCTTGATGCGGCTGTTGATGCAGGCGCCGCTAAAGGACATTACGGAACTGGTTACCTGGCTGTCCGCCACCTCTATTCTTTCTCTGATTGCCGGTTATTTTCTGTACCGGCGCGGCCTGGCCCGATCCCCCTCACTCAGCCTGACTCTGGTGTTGACCTACATTTGGGCGGCCGCCCTGACGCTGATCAACGTCTGGATTATGTCCGAGCGTATGTATTTGAACAAGGAGCATGACCTGGTGTTGAGCGGCGTGCTGCTTTTGTTTGCTGCTATCATTGCCACCACCTTTGGCGTTTTTGTAGCGGCCAGCATCGGCAGCAATCTCAACCGACTGTCAGAAACGGCTGAAGAAATTGCCGGGGGTAATCTGGAGGCGCGGGTAGCGGTGCAGGGGCGGGATGAGGTGGCTCAGGTAGCCCGCACGTTTAACCGGATGGCCGAACAGTTGCAGCAGGCGGAGCAGGAACGGCGGGAAGTGGAGCAGATGCGCCGCGATCTGGTAGCCTGGGCTTCACACGATTTACGCACGCCGCTGACCAGTATCCGGGCCATGATTGAGGCGTTGTCGGACGGGGTGGTGTCGGACCCGGAGACAGTGCAGCGGTATTACCGCACGATGCGGGCGGACGTTATTGCTCTGAATGACATTATTGACGATTTGTTTGAACTGGCCCAGTTGGATACGGGCGGTCTGGTGATGGAAAAGTCACCCCATTCGCTAGGCGATCTGGTGTCGGATACGCTGGAGAGTTTTCAGGCAGTGGCCCAGCAGCGGGGAGTGCGGCTGTACGGCCGTGTGGCTGACGACGTAGACCCGGTTCCCTTAAACGCGCCTAAAATCGGCCGGGCGCTGTCCAATCTGGTGAGCAATGCCTTGCGCTACACCCCGGAAGGCGGCGAGATTTTGGTCACGGCCGTGCGTCAGGGCGACGAAGTGATTGTCTCCGTGCAAGACAGCGGCCCCGGTTTTAATCCGGACGATTTGCCTCGCGTGTTTGAGCAGTTTTACCGGGGCGAACAAGCGCGCAGCCGGGCGACGGGCGGGGCAGGGCTGGGTCTGGCGATTGCCCGCGGCATTGTGGCCGGGCATGACGGCCGTATCTGGGCGGCCAATAATCCCGGTAAAGGGGCGCGAGTGGAATTTAGCTTACCAAGTTCCTCATAATTTACTCACTTTTGTGTAACGGCCGTTACGTCCCGCCCCCAAACATCATGCTAACATCCCCGCATGATACTTTTACAGGTTTACGTTTCTCAGGATTGCTGGTCGTGCCACGAGACAGTACACATCATTGCGGATGTGGCGGTTCAGTTTCCAGGGGTAAAAATGGAGATGCTGGACGCGGCCGTAACACCCCTTCCGGAAGATGTTTTTGCCGTGCCGACCTATTTACTTAACGGCCGTGTCATCTCCCTGGGCAATCCCACCCGCATAGAATTGTGTGATAAGCTGCTAAGAGAACAACAGAAAAGTCATGCCTGACCTCGCTGCGTAAGATAAACTGTCCTTAATACATCTGGAAAATGAAGGAAGCGGCAAAGTTGCAGAACAGTTTTACTTTGCAACCTGCAACCCAAAAAAGGAAGTGAGGCTTATGCAGCAAACTTACCCCGAAAAAATTGATTATCTTTCCAGTATCCAGGTATTTCGCGATCTTTCGCCCGATGAACTGGCAGAAATGGATCGGCAAATCACTATGTCTACCTGCCGCGCCGGCAAAATCTTTTACATGCCGGAGGACAGCGGCGAGGTTCTCTTTTTGCTAAAAAAGGGGCGGGTGCAATTATATCGCATTGCCCCCAACGGTAAAAAACTAATCGTGGCTACTCTCGGCCCCGGCTCTATTTTTGGCGAGATGTCTGTGGTAGGCCAGGGGATGCACAACACCTTTGCCGAAGCCGTAGATGAATGCGTCCTTTGCGTGATGAGCCGGTCGGACGTAGAGCGGCTGGTGCGGGAAAAGCCTAATGTGGCCTTCCGTTTTGTGGAAGCCATGGGGGAACGCCTCTCTCAACTGGAGACCCGCCTGGAGGACATTGCTTTCAAGAGCATCCCGGCCCGGTTAGCCAGCTTACTCCTGCAAATTGATGAGGAACAGGGCGGTTCCCACCGGGTCACAGGCTACACACACCAGGATTTCAGCGAGATGCTGGGGACGTACCGGGAGACTGTGACGCAAACGCTCAATGACTTTAAGGTGGATGGCTATATCGAAATCGGCCGTAAAAAAGTTACTTTACTGGACATTTCGGCCTTGCAGGAAATATCCGAATTGTAATTGGGTAATTGAGTAATTACCCAGTTACCCAATTACCCAATTACTCGTTTATCAATTACATCTCTTCCTGATACCCCAGCCCCTTTTCCTTACGCACCTGTTTGATGGCCCGGTGTAAAATTTCATACACGTTGTCCGGGTTTTTAACATTGCGCAGGACAAATTCCGGCTGGTTGGTGTCGTGGCTGTAGATAGTGACGTCACCGATTTTGAGGAGGCGTTCGCCGAAACTTTGGGTGTGTTTGAGGTCCTGGATGCGGATCAAGTCAATGTATTCGTAGGTTTTGCCCAATAACCCGCTGCGGATTTTGACGCGCTCGTTGGTGATGGTGTAGTAGGCGGTGGCGGAGAGAAACGGCCGTCCCTGCCACAACACTCGTTCATCACCTGAATCGGTCGGAGCACCCTCTTCTTCATCCAAAGATTCGTTGAGCATATCATCTACTTCCAGCAGAGCGGCATCCGTTACTAACTCCACCAGATTATTCAAAGTTTCCTTGTCCAGACCACTGGTATCCAGGCCCGATTGGGCGATTTCCTGCCAGACCCGGCTCTTGATGCGGGCTTCTGCTTCTATCATTGTTTGGGGCATAATTGGATTTCCTCCATATTGATTGTACAAATCAAGGTCAATGTTAATCTAAATTTAACACAAAGTTTGTAACATACCGTTGGTCTGGTTGTCAAATTGTCTTGTGACCGTTAAAATCTTCAACTGGACTGAAAATAATATCATCGAATGAGTAGGATAGACCATGCCGACGTATACGTATAAATGTAGAGAATGTGGACATAAATTTGATAAGCGCCAGAGTTTCAGCGATGCTCCGCTGACGGTTTGCCCGGAATGCAGGGCTGAAAACGGCCTGCGGAAAGTGGTGAATTCTGTGGGGATTCTGTTTAAGGGCAGCGGCTTTTACGTAACCGACAACCGGAATGGTTCATCCGGCAAAAATGGTGCGTCCGGTAAGGCTGATGTAAAGAAGAAATCGGCCGAAGGGGAAAAAAGCAAAACGACGACTGAAAACAGTGCCAATGGGTCTAAAGATAAGGCGGCGAAGGAAAAAAGTACGGCCGTTTCTTCCTGACAGGTAGTGCTTGGCACTACAAATTAAAAAGCCTGCGACAATTCGCAGGCTTTTTTGATCTCACGCTGCCAGCGCAATCAAAATTGAAAACCAGCCGTCGCTATGACTACCTTTTGGCTAAAATTGGTTACATACGTTTCCAGGCGATCAATCAATTGGGCATAGGCTTCACTGTTAATGGCCTCTTGCATCTGTTCCGGGGAAGGGGCAATGCCGCTGGCTAATTTTTGTTCACAGTCGCCATACTGTGTGTACCAGACCTGTATTTCAATAATGCCCAGCTTATTCAATTCTGGTATAAATTCGTGTACCAGGAATTCAAAATATTCTGATTCCGTTTCGGGACGGATGTCCCAGCGCATAATCAATTTAGCAGGCATAGCATCTCCAGGCTCAAATCTTAGGAACGAGAATCACTGTTTCTGTTTCTTCCGGCAGGTTGGAGGCAGAAATTCTCAGACTCTCTTCCTGTTTGGGTTCTGTCACGCCCATTTCTTTTAAGAAGCGGTCTACATCTTCCAATTCCGGTTTCAGGTTGGGCAGGCGGTAGTGCATGGGAATGACGATGTTGGGTTCAATCATGGAAACCAACTCAGAAGCCTGAGCCGCATTCAGGCTGTTTCCGCCGCCTACCGGAACCAGCAAAACGTTTACTTCTTCCAGGGCTTCGATTTGGGTCTGGGGCGGTACTTTTTGCATGTCACCCAGGTGAGCCACAGTCAAACCGTTATAATCGTAAACGTAGACGACGTTAGGGGTGGCGTCACCGTTGCTGTTGGTCACAATGGCGGTGATGAAGACGCCGCCAATCTCATATTCTCCCGGTCCGGCCAGGCAATGAGCCACACCGGAAACGGCTGTCACGCAATTGTGTCCGGGCGCATCGTGACTGATGGTGACGATGTCGCCTTTTAATTTCAAGTTGGGCAAACCAACCTTCCCGTTATAGGGATCCGATATAATTGTGGGGTGCTTTCGTTCTGTAATGCGAAAGCAGCTAAGTCCATACCAGGTAATATCCATAGTCTCTCCTTTCAGGTTTGTAATTATACCTGATATTTCGATAATCAAATAGGATTTTACCGAAAAAACTAACTGCAAAGACGCAAAGGACGCAAAGGCTTGAAACAGTTTAGACGTTTGGAATTGAATGGAGGACGGGTGCGAGGAATACGGCCGTCTCTCGAAGCTCCCTTGCGCCTGGAAATACCGCCTATCAGCCAGGGGTATGCGGACGCCCAGATTGACGATTACGGGTTGGTGCAGCATGGCCGTAGCCATTATCCGTGGCAGCCCGACGTTACCCTGACCATCCGCGCCCGTTTTTCTCACCCTGGCGGGGAACTGTTGGGCACGGCTGGCTTTGGCTTTTGGAATGCGCCTTTTGGCGACCCGACGGTACGTTGGCCCGCTCTGCCCCGCGCTGTCTGGTTTTTCTACGGCTCGGCGCCCAATGATTTGCCGTTGGCGACTGAAGGGCCGGGGCGGGGTTGGTATGCGGCGACATTGGATGCGGGTACGGGCCGGGCGTTGGCGGTGGCCCCGTTGGCTCCCGCTGTAGTACTGCTGAACCGGTACGGCCGTTTCCGGCGACAATTTTGGCCCTCAATTCAAGATCGTCTGGGCATCTCTTTTGCCCCGATAGCTGTGGATATGACCGACTGGCATGAATACCGGCTGGATTGGCGGCGGGATGGCTGCGACTTTTGGGTAGACGGCCGTTCCCTCTGGCATACGCCCCATTCCCCGCGCGGCCCGTTAGGTTTTGTCTGCTGGGTGGACAACCAGTACATGATTGTGACGGAGTACGGCCGTGTCCGTTGGGGCACTCTCAACACTTCATCCACGCAATGGTTGGAGATAACGGAGTTGACTATTGCCGGTGAGCAGTAACCGGTATTCAGTAGTTGGGAGTCTGAAAAATCCGTTTATTTCTTTGTCCGTTGTGTAAATTGTGAAGCGCGGCACAACCTTGCCAACGATTTCGGACTGTGTTAGTATCTCGTCAACCCTGCTGTATGCGTGATGGGTTATATGCGTTGAGCCAACGTTTTTATACAGGGGATCGTTATACGTTGAGGGGATGTAGTAGCCCACGGGAGACCGTTGGCCAGGCTGATACTCACGAAAAGATTCCCACCTGCAGAAGCAGGTTCAAACTATTATGGCCCACACGGTATGGCGGGGGCAGCGCGACATGATATTGGGTATCTGACCCCCCTGATGGCCTATCAGGGGATTTTTTTGTAAGGTTGATGTAACTATATAGCTGCCAAAGGTGACAGTCACTTGTAAACGTTGTGATTTTGCCTGACGCCTCTGGTGAAAGTGACTGTCACCTGGATAGTTACTGGTTGATTCAGTCATAAAAGGATGCAAATTCGTATGGTTCGTGAGCGTATTGCTGACGACATTTACGTTTTTACCAGCAGCGAGTATGCGCAGGTAACAGCGGGGGCTATTGTAACCAAAGATGGTGTGATTCTGGTTGATACCCTCTATTTTCCCCACGAAACCCAAGCCATAAAAGAGTTTTTTGAACTGCGTCTGGGTGTGCCGGTACGCTATGTGATCAATACACATTATCACGCTGATCATACTCAGGGCACGTACCTATTCCCGGAAGCGCAGGTCATCAGTCATGCCTTGTGCCGCCAATTGCTGGATACGGTGGGGCGGCAGGGATTGGCTGAAGCTCAGGAGGAGGATCCCGAACTGGAAGAAGTCCGTATTGCTTTGCCGGATATGGTTTTCTCTGAGGGGATGGTCTTGCTTCAGTTGGGCGGCAAAACGCTGGAGTTGTGGCATATGCCCGGCCACAGCCCGGACGTGATTGGTGTTTTTGTAGCTGATAACCGTATATTGTTCGCCTCGGACAACATGATGCCTGTGCCCACAATGTTTGACGGCAGCTATGCCGATCTTTCCCGCTCCTTGCAGCGTGTTCTGGACATAGCCCCGGATATGATTGTGCAGGGGCACGGCGAAGTGATTTTGCGGGGCGAGATGCAAACGGCCGTACAGAGCGACCTGGATTATCTGGAAGCGATCAGAACGGCCGTAGAGGGCGTCGTCAAAAATGGCAATACGCCCGACTCTTTGCAGGACATTGACATCGAAAGCTGCGGTAAATCCCGCATCCCCCTCAGCGGCCTGGTTTCCGATTTGCATCAGGCCAATCTGGATAAACTGTACCAGGAAATGAACGGCCGTTAAAGTAATTGGCAATTGGGTAATTAGTAATTGCGTAATTACCCGGTTACCAATTACCAATTACCATGAAAGTCACCCGAATATGCGTCGTGGGGTTGGGGTTGATTGGTGGTTCTTTTGCTCTGGCTTTGCGGCTGGCACAGCGCACGGCGCTACGGCCGTTTCCCCTCCACCTCACCATTGTAGATACCAATCCCCAAACCCGTGCTGCCGCCAATCGCCTGGCCGATTTTGTTACCGACGATTTGGCTGCCGGGGTGCGAGAGGCTGAATTGGTTGTCCTGGCTACCCCTGTGCGCGTTATCCTCGATTGTTTGTCCCGGCTGCCGGAACTGCGCCCTGATGGCTGCCTGGTGCTGGATTTGGGCAGCAGCAAGGCCAACATCTGCCGGGCCATGGATGAACTGCCGGACAGTTTTCAGGCCATTGGCGGCCATCCCATGGCCGGGAAGGAAACCGCCGGGTTTGGCGCAGCCACGCCTGACCTCTTTCGCCAGCAAATGTTCATCCTGTGCCGTACGCAGCGCACCACACCCTCTCTGGAACTGCTGGCGATGGAACTGATCGATCATGTGGGCGCGTCGCCTCTTTTTCTGCCGGGAGAATTGCACGACGAGATGGTAGCGGCTATCAGCCACGTGCCTTACGTGGTCTCGGCGACGCTGATGCGGCTGGCGGCTTCGCTGGGGGACGAGCGGTTGTGGCCGGTAAGCGCCTCTGGTTTCCGGGATACGTCCCGTGTTTCTGGTTCCGATCCGCGCATGATGCTGGATATTTTGCTGACGAACAAGACGGCCGTCTTGCAGCAAATCGCCCAATACCAGGAAATTTTAACGGCCGTGGCCCGCTTCCTGGAAACCGACGACGAAGACGCCCTCCTGCACTGGATTCAGGAAACCCAGCAAGCCTATTTGACGTATCAGAAGTATAAGTAACAGGAGATTTCCATGTACCTTCTAATCATGGTTTTGGATGACAGTGTCTATTTGAATGACGTGTTGGCGGCCTGGACGGAGGCCGGTGTGTCCGGCGTCACCATTCTGGAAAGCACCGGGTTGAACCGGGTATTGCAGCGTAATGCGCCGGATGCGGCCTATGCCGGATTTAGCCAGTTTTTCAGCGGCGGCCGTGTTGGGCACAATACTTTGTTTTCCGTCATTGAGGATTTGGCTACAGCCGAAAAAGCCGTTGCCGCTACCGAAAAAGTTATCGGCAGCCTGAACAAGCCGCACACCGGTATTGTTTTTGCTCTGCCCATTGCCCAAAGCTGGGGGGTGATGAATGGAGACGAAGAGGAAGTCGGGTAACCAGGCAGTCTTGTAGTCGGCGTATTTGTTATTCCGAGGGATTGAGGAATCTTTCACGTCGGATAATTGGACAGTTGATTTCTGATGGTTTGGATACAGTTTTTGATTAGCGCAGCGATTGTGGTGTTGGCGGCGCACAAATTGGCCGAATACGGGGATATTATTGCCGTCCGTACCAAGTTGGGCGGGCTGTTTGTGGGTACGGTTTTTCTGGCAGCGGCTACTTCTTTGCCGGAAATGCTGGCATCCATCAGCGCATTTCAAGCCGGATTTCCTAATCTGGCCGCCGGTAACTTTTTTGGCAGCAACATGGTCAATATGCTGTTGCTGGCCCTGGTTGACTTGATGTACGTGCAGGTTCCCTTGATGCGCAAAATTGCCATCAATCACACGCTGACGGCCGGGCTGACTATCTTGCTCATGCTTATTGCCGTCTTGTCTATGGTGGCTGACATTGATTTGACGATTGGTTGGGTGGGGGTGGACAGTCTACTTATTATTGTGGCTTATTTTGTGGGGCTGCGGGTGATTCAGCAGGGAACGCGGGGGGCGGTTACGGCCGTAGCCCCCACCATTCAGCCTGGCCCCCAATTTCCCTCTTTGCGCCGCGGCGTCATCGGTTTTGTCATAGCTGCGTTAATTTTGGCGCTGATGGTACCGCTTTTAGTAGACGCCAGCACGGAGATTGCCGTGATTACCGGTTTGGGGACGGGATTTATCGGGGTGGCTTTGCTCAGTGTGGTCACATCTTTGCCGGAGTTGATTGCTGCGCTGTCAGCCATGCGGATGAATGCGTTTGATATGGCGGTAGGCAATCTGTTTGGTTCCAGTGTGTTTAATATGCTGGCCCTGGGTGTAGCGGACTTTTTGTATGTAGACGGCCGTTTCCTGGGTGCGATTGATCCTAACTTCGTCCTGGTTGGTCTGTTGGGCCTGATTCTCACCACCATGGCCCTCATGGGCACGCTGGCCCGCGTCGAGCGCCGCATCTTCTTCATCGAACTGGACAGCGCTGCCATCCTGATTGTCTATTTTCTGGGGATGTATCTGCTGTTTGTGCGGGGAATTGGGTTGTGACGGCCGTAAGTGGTGTGGCGGTTGTGCTATAATTGCGAATAAACCGGAAAAACTGAATAATATGAGATCGTCCAGGGTTAATGAATAGAAGGAGCGCTTATATGTCAATTTATTCTCTTCGTTTACATTTGGAACCTAATCCCGGCGGGATTTATACAGTAACCAGTCCTGACGTTCCCGGGTTGGTAACAGAAGGCCGGACGCCAGAAGAAATTTATCACAATGTGCAAGAAGCCCTGGATGCCTTGTTGTCTGCCTGGAAAGAACTTGATATAGAAATCCCTCCTGCACTGCGATCGTCTTTGGCAGACCGTCCCCAAACGGTAGAGGTATTGGTTGCTGCCTGATGCGTTACAAAGATATTGCGAAACGCTTGCGAAAATTTGGTTGTTACGAAGTGCGTCAGGGAAAAGGGAGTCATCGGGTTTGGTACAATCCTGAAACAGGACAAGTGACGACAATACCGGATTGGGGGTCTAAAGATTTGAGGGTGGGTACAGTCAGGGCCATTATTCGAGACTTAGGCATAAGCCGAAAAGATTTTGGCTCATTGCGCTAAAGTCTGATTTTCAGTTACGGCATACTTTGCTGCTTTCTCCACACATTGTATTTAATGAAAAACAGTGACAGACTTCAGTGGTGGGAGGCCGTTCTACTGGCGGCAGGGTTGCTTCTGTTTGCCGGGCAGGCGGCGCTCAGTTCCCCGCGCAAATCGGCCGCCTTTGACGAGGAGTACCACGTGGCCGCCGGTTACGCCTACCTGAAAACGGGCGACTTCCGTATGAGCTTGAGCCACCCACCCCTGATCAACGCCCTCAGCGCCATTCCCCTGCTGTTCCGGGATGACGTAAATTTACCTCTCGATCATCCGGCCTGGGCCGAGAGCGACTACTTCAACTTTGCTGACGTCTTTTTGTGGCAGGCGCAGGCTGACCCCCAATCCATCCTGGAATGGGCGCGTTGGCCGGTGATTGCCCTGGGCGCCATTCTGGCGGCCGCTCTTTTCTGGTGGACGCGAGAGATGGCTGGGGCCTGGGCCGGCTGGATTGCCCTGGTTCTGGCCGTATTTGACCCTAATCTCATCGCCAACTCCCGTCTGGTAACGACTGATTTGGGCCTGACAGTTTTCCTGTTTTTGACGATGTGGTGGCTGTGGTGCTGGCGGGAAACTCCTTCCCGTAAAAACCTCGTCCTCACAGGCATATTTGCCGGATTGACGATGGCCTCTAAGTTTACCGGCCTGCTGGTTTGGCCGATGATTGGCTTGATTGTGGTGATTTGGAGATTGGAGATTAGAGATTGGAGATCGCGCCGGAATCTCCAATCTCTAATCTCCAATCTCCTCTTCATGTTCCTCGTCTCCTTCCTCACCCTTTGGGCTGTTTACCGCTTTGACGTCAGTCCGTATCCGGGAACGGCTATCCCGCTGCCTGCTTCTTTTTATCCGTACAGTTTGTGGGATACGTTTATGGGGATTGAGGCGCAGCCCAAGACGTCCTTTTTGCTGGGGCAGACGTCGCCGCGGGGCTGGTGGTATTATTTCCCGGTGGCGCTGGCAGTGAAAACGAGTTTGCCGCTGCTGATTTTAACGGTGTGGGGCACGGCCGTATTCCTACGCCGTAAAGGGTGGCGTTACGCTGCCATCCTTTGGCTGCCTCCGCTTCTGTTCCTGGCTCTGGCCATGACCGGGCGCATCACCATAGGCTACCGGCATATTTTGCCTGTCGTGCCGTTTTTGATCATGCTGGCGGCGCAGGCAGGGCGGAGATTGGAGATTGGAGATTGGAGATTTCGTCGGCCCAATCTCCAATCTCCAATCGCCAATCTCTTCTTTTTGCTTCTCCTCCTCTGGCACGCCGCCGGCACGCTGCGTTTATTCCCCCACCAGGAAGCGTTTTTTAACGAACTGGCAGGTGGGCCGGAGGGCGGCGGCCGTATTTTGGTGGATTCTAACATTGACTGGGGACAGGATTTGATTTTGCTGCGGGAACTGTTGGTGGAAAAGGGTGTTGAAGATGTGTATTTGGGCTATTTTGGCGCGGCCGTACCCGAAACTTACAATATCCTCTATAAACCCATCCCCGGCTTTTTGCGCCAGACGGCCGGGCCGGAAATCAACGCCTATAACCCATATACGCCGCCGCCGGGTTGGTACGCCATCAGCCAAACGAGCTTACAGTTGGGTTTGCTGGAGCAAAATGTGGCTATGTACGCCTTTTTCCGGGACAGGGAACCGGTGGCGCGGGCCGGTTATTCTATCAACCTGTATGAAGTAACCTACCCGGACGATATGCTGCTGGATCGTGTCGTGGTGACGGGCACGGCCGTATCCGACATACCGCCTGACGAGTTGGGGGTGCAGGACGGCCGTCGCCTCATCACTAAGTGGACGGCTAACGAAAACACGCAAATTTCGGCCGTTGGTGAAGAGATTGCCTTACCAGCTAACTTCCAGCCCGTCAAGGTCAACTTTGCCGATATATTCACCCTGTTGGGTTACGCAGTTGATGACGGCGAACTTCAACCGGGCGACTCCGTCGAACTGACGCTGGTCTGGCGGCGGGAAACGGCGCAGATACCGATGCCTGCCCCCGCCAAAGCCGGGCCGCTGGCCGCCTTTGTGCACCTTTCCGGGGCTGACCCGGCGCAGATTGTGGCGCAGTATGATGGTTGGGATACGGCCGTGACCACCCTTGAACCCGGCGACGTCATCACCCAGAAAATCACCCTCTGGCCGCCCCCGGATATAGAAGCAGGCGAATGGTTTCTCCGCGCTGGACTCTATTCGCCCCAAACCGGGCAGCGTTTTCCCTTGGCTGACGGCTCAGGTGATTTTGTTGCACTGGGTTCACTGATGGTTGGAGAGTAGGTAGAAGTAGGGCCAGGCCCGGGGCAAACGAACCTAACACGCAGGTTTTTTCAACAAACTATCGGTTGCAACATTCAGGTAATCCGCTAAAATTCCCCAGTTTTTAATGACAGGGAACGGATCTTCAGGCTTTGCCGGGGTTCTTTTACCTCTGCACGGGCAGGTTTTCCAGAGCAGTTCACACGCTGTTCTCTATGCCCGACAAAACCCCAAGACCCACGGCGGAATTGATACACGGCTATAACGGGTTAGACGGATTGTCGCGGATTAAGAGGAGAGTCCGGGCAAATCTGTTAAATCTGTATTAGTTGCGTCCATTTCCTCAATATCTGCGACGGAATGAGATGGTGTATTTATGGACAAGAGTAAAAATTTATTTTGGTTGATTCTGATACTGGTTGTAGCCGCGGCTACCTTCTGGATCGTGCAAGACCCCAACAGGCCCATTCAGCGCGGATTGGATTTGCAGGGCGGTTTGCAGGTGCTGCTGGAAGCGGACGTGCCGAAAGATCAATCCCTCAGCAAAGAACAAATGGATACGGCGCGGCAAATTATTGAACAGCGGGTCAATGCTCTGGGTGTGACGGAACCCTTGGTTCAGGTGGAGGGAGACCGGCGTATTTTGATTGAACTGCCGGGTATTGATAATCCGCAAGACGCCATTGCCCTCATTCAGGAAACGGCGCTGCTGGAATTTGTGGATACAGGTTCGCAATCTCTGCCGGAAGGGACTTGTGTGCGCACGTCGCTCAATACCGGCCCGTCGCGCTGTGAGGAGACGGCCGTTGGCCCCGTCCCCGAATTTGAAACAGTGATGACTGGCGCGGATTTGCGCGAAGCGACAGCCTTGGATGACAGCTTGGGCCGCTTTTACGTCAGTTTCCGTCTGCAAAAAGACAAGACAGACTTTTTTGCCGATTATACGCGGAAAAATCAAGGCAAGTTTCTCACCATTGTGCTGGACAAGCAGGTGATTTCCAGCCCGCGCATCAACTCGGCTATTACCAGCGGAGCCGGTTCGATTACCGGCAACTTTACGGCCGAGGAAGCGCAGAAACTGGCCTTGCAGCTCCGTTTTGGCAGCCTGCCGGTACCGCTGCGTATTGAAAGTACGCGGCAGGTGGGCGCTACGTTGGGGGCGCAGTCGGTGGAGGACAGCATCCGGGCCGGTGTAATTGGCGTGATTATGGTGCTGCTCTTTATGCTGCTTTATTATCGGCTGCCCGGTTTACTGGCGAACATAGCCTTGCTGTTTTATATGCTGCTTAACTTTGCCGTGTTTGAAGCGGTTCCGGTGACGTTGACGCTGCCGGCCATTACCGGTTTTTTGCTTTCGATTGGTATGGCGGTGGACGCTAACGTGCTGATTTTTGAGCGAATGAAGGAAGAGATTGGCCGCCATGGCAGTGTGCGGGAGGCGGCTGATACCGCCTTTAGTAAAGCCTGGATTGCCATTCGGGACTCGAACATCGCTACGCTGGTGATCTGTATGGTGCTGTGGCTGTTTGGCCGCAGCTTTGGGGCCAGCGCGGTGCAGGGATTTGCCCTGACGCTGGCGATTGGGGTGATGATTAGTATGTTTACGGCCGTTGTCGTCACCCGTACTCTGATTTATCTGATTTTGGGCAGTTCGGCTAACTGGCTGCAAAAGAATAAATGGTTAATGGGTGTATAAGCTATGTTTGAAAATTTCGTACAAAAACGCCGGATTTACTACGTCATCTCTTCTGTGATCATCGGCCTGGGTATTTTGGCTATTGGCTATTCCTGGGCCACGACCGGCTCGCCTTTTCGTCTGGGGGTTGACTTCCTGGGGGGCACGCGCTTTGAGGTACAGTTTGCCGAGCCGGCAACGGAAGATGAGGTACGCGCTGTCTTTACCGAATATGGTCTCAATAATCCCACTGTCACCGCTTTGCGCGGGCAAAGTCTGCAAAATGCCTGGCAAATCAGGACTTCCTTTGTCACCCCGGAAGAATCACAGCAGCTGGAGGAATCTCTGGCGGCGCTGGCTCCTCTGATTCCCGGCACGACTTCAGTAACGTCTATGAGTCCGGCAGTGGGGCATGAAGTGACGCGGGCTGCTTTTATTGCCGTGGGGGTGGCGGCTCTGATTATTCTGGTTTATATCATGGTCATGTTTCGCCAGTTGCCTCATCCGGTCCGTTATGGGGTTTGCGCCGTTACAGCGATGCTGCATGACTTACTGGTGATGTTGGGTTTTGTGTCGATTATGGGATTGGTGGCCGGCTGGGAGATTGATGCGTTGTTTTTAACGGCCGTCCTTACCGTCGTCGGTTTTTCCCTGCAAGATACTATTGTAGTCTTCGACCGCATCCGGGAAAATCTGAATAAACGTAAGCTCAAACATACGGATTTTGAAATGTTGGTCAACCTGTCTATCTCTCAGGTTTTCAAGCGGTCTGTTATCACCCAATTAAATGCCATGTTTGTGATGATCGCCATCCTGTTATTTGGCGGTGACAGCATCAAACCCTTCATTGCCGTGTTGTTCGTCGGGCTGTTAAGCGGGACGTACAGTTCTATCTTCGTGGCTACGCCATTGCTGGTTTCCTGGGAAAAGGGAGAAATCCCGTTTCTGCACACCCAAACGGCGTGAAGTAATTGAGTTGAATTTCGTATGTACTCGCATTGTTATATGGGCCACGTATCCTTTGCCCATTTATTGGTTAGAAAAGCGTAGGACTACTTTTTCATCCATCTCGCTGATCAGTTCTACCGCGACAATACTGCCATCACTGTCCCGGACAGCCCAAACCAGAGTGAGATGATTTATGGTAACTGTCTGACCCTGGTTGCCGCTGGTAGTAAGGACGAATTTGTTTTTACGGCCGGATTTGAAGGCGATGCTATCCAGAGAGGCGGTCGGGATAAATGGATCGTCCAGCAACAGATCGCCTCCCTGCTCAATCATTATCGGCTTCCCCTTGAAGGTTTGACCCAGCTCGTCAAAGAATGCGGGCCATTTGTAAGCCAATATGCTTTCGCTTTGGTATTTGGGTGAATGGTCAACCATTTGTGTCCTCCCGTTTTGCCAATTTGAATGTGTGATCAACAGGAAGAATATTACCTTGAATGCAGGGAAATGGCTACCCTTTGTACCGTTCTTTGACGTCTACGGCCGTAATGTAATGCACGGCCGTGCCTGCACTCGTCCAGCCAAACCAGGCCATTAGTTCATCCACGCCGTAGCCCAGGCGGGCCATGCGGGTGGCGCAGTAATGGCGGCAGTCGTGGGCCGACAGTTTGACGACGCCTAACTGCTGGCCCAGCCAGGCCACCCGCTCGCTGATCCGCACCCGGTTCAGGCCGTCCCCCAAAAGCTGGCCGCCCTCACCGTTTTTGAGCAGGCGGGTAGTGGCTAAAATCAGGGGGCCGTCGGGGAACAGGGC
>JALUPA010000153.1 GCA_027054335.1 Ardenticatenaceae bacterium | reverse complement strand
CTTACCACAGGCGTCGGTTGGGCAGAAGTTCGAATCACTCCCTTCCTAAACCAAGATCCCATAGTCATAGAATACGTCCCTTTTGATGAAGTCATCTGGGATCCTCTCTCCCGCAGAACAGATTTCGCAGACTCCCGATTCGTTTTCAGAGGACGCTGGATAGAACGAGATCTCGTTGAAAAGCACTTTCCTAACGCAGCTGAGGCTCTGAAGAGCCTTGACAAACTTGGGAATCCCGTTCTCGTTCCACCGCAGATTGGAAATCCTGACCTCTGGATTTCCACCTCCAGAGACATGTGCTTTGTCCTTGAATGCCAATATAAGACCTTTGAAGAGACTGAGGTCATCTGGGATGGACTTCAGGCAGAACGTTACATCCCAGACCTCCATGACCCGCTGATTGAAGTCGGTGCTGTAGAACGCAAGATTATGAATATCCCTGTAGTCCGCAGAGCCATCGTTGTGGCTGGAACTCTCGTCCTTGACGAGCCTCTCCCTTACACATTCCAGGGCTTCACATACGTTCCCTTCATCGCCCACAGACGCACAGCCTCAGGCTTCGACACGGGAGCTCCACTCTCGCTTGTCTCTATAGTCAAAGACATCCAAGACGAAATTAACAAGCGTCGCTCAAAGACACTGCACTATTTACAGGCAAAAAGAGTCATTGCTCCTGAAGGAGCGATTCCGAATCCAGACGACTTTATGGAGCAACTCCGCAGACCAGATGCTCTCTTAACAGTTCCCAGAGCCTTTGCTGACCAAGTCCGAGTTGAAGACGACCTTTCTCTCAGTGCACAGCACTTTACACTTATGCAGGAAGCAGTTAACGAGATGTCTCTCATAACAGGTATCTATCCCGACTTTCTTGGACAGCCCACGAACGCCAGAACAGGAGCCGCCCTGAGAGTCAGAATCCTTCAGTCCCAGAACTCAGTCCAGAGGTTCTTCTCTGCCTTAGAGCGTGGAATAAAGAACATTGCCGAAAGAGTTCTGGCTCTTGCGAAGCAACATTACACCCAGGAACGCATACAGCAAATCGTTGACTATTTCGCTGACTTCAAAACTCCCATAGAGTTCAGTCAGGACGTAGTCCAAGTCCGCAACACTCTCGCTTCCCTTAGGGCAGATATCATAGTCAAAGTAACTCAAGGCGGTTTCACAGAGCGTCAGGAACAGTTAGTCCAGCTCGTAGAACTCATGAAAGTCCTTCCTCCCGAGCTTGTAGCCATGTCCATAGATGTCTTAATTGATGCCTTTGACCTTCCTCAAAAAGAGACCATCAAAGAGCGTCTTGCTCTTTTAATTCAGGCACAAATTAGAGCTGCTGCAGCTCAGCAGGCTGCACAGCAAGGAGGTGTAAACAATGGATCAGGTGCAAGAGGCAGCGAAGGAGCTTGAGCAAATCGTTGAGCAGATGAAGTCTGCTCAGACTCAGGATGAGCTTACAGAGCTCATGGCTAAATTGACTGACGAAGACATAGGCTCAGTTCTGGAGTCTGAAGAATCGCCTCAGGAGGTTTCACAGGCAGAGTCCTCAGAGGAGTCTGCACAACAGGAAACTGCCGAAGCCCAGCAACAGTCCGAAGAGCCTCAACAGGAGGAGCTT
>JALUPA010000152.1 GCA_027054335.1 Ardenticatenaceae bacterium | reverse complement strand
GATGAGGGATTGGGGGACTGGGGGGAGACGGCCGTATCTCCTGGAATGATTTTGGCGGCAAATGCTTTTCCGGCTTCGGCCGGCGTCCAGGCCGGTTTTCGTCCTGACTCATTCATGACGGTTTTCTCCGCCTTCTATGAGCGCTCGTTTCAGTAAATCTGAGACGTGGAGAGATTGCCCCCACTTGGTAATGTCCACATCCATTGTCGTGCGAACCATACCATGAATAATGCTGGCCATTGAGCCGCCTACTACGTAGGGAACGTTTAATTTTTCTAATACGCCGGTAACGACCAATGTGACGCCAAACGATTCAGGGTTTTCCATAAGTGGGGGTCAATCAATTTGCAAGGGGCCGTAAGCCTTTTCCGCCAGTTCCGGGCCGAGCAGCAAATCGGCCAGTCTCCGGCGCAATTCTTCAGGCGAGGCGTCGGGATGCCGCTGTTTGAGACCGGCCAGCGCCAGTTGCCGCGCCATTTTGTTTAGCTGCGCCGCCATTTCCAGTTTGCGCCAGCCCGGCGTTTCCCGCCATAAAGCAAAAAGGACAGCTTCCGCTTCTGGCGAGGTGTCCATATTCATCTCTCGCCAGGTCGGTAAATGCCGGTATTTTTCTTCAACTGGCTGATTCATTCTGTTTACCAGCTGAATAAGCCGCCATCTTTTCCCGCACCCGGTAGACGATTTCCGGCGTCAGCCCCGGCTCCGGCTCTACCGGTTCCCGTTCCGCCATCACCGCCTCGATTTCGCCATAGGTGGCCTGCCCCAGACTTTCCAGCAGGCGGGCGTAATCTTCCTCTTGCCGGGCTGCGTCTGATTGGGGCACAGGGTAGACGCGGTAAGCGTTGGCCGCCTGCCGGGTCAGGTTGTAGACGATGTACTGGTTCAGGGAAACGCCTTCATTCCGCGCCAGAACTTCCAGTTGCTGGTGCAGTGATTCAGGTAAACGTAAAGTAAATCGTCCCATAATAACCTCCAAATCTGTAGGGCAATTTTGCAAATCGTCCTTCGGGCGGGCGATTTACAAAATCGCCCTACAGTCAGTTACATATCGGCCAGCAAGGCGACAAAAGCCAGCGGCGACATGATTTTCAGGCCCAGCGCGTAATGGGCGCTGCGAAAATCGCGTAAATTGGCCGTGACGACGGGGACGCCGGCGTTCAAAGCGCAATCAATAACCAGATCGTCCCCCGGATCGGGCGAACTGGGCCGCCACGTGTAATATATTTTTACAAACCTGGCCTGCGTTAACATAAATTGCAGAACGGGCTGGATTCTGTCCCATTTGGCGGGGGACAATTTCCGGGACAAAACGTCTGCGTATTCGTAAGCCAGCGCGTTGGAAACGTGGGGGCAAATCAGGTCGTGCTGCCACGCTTCCACCACCAGACCCGCGGCGCTGCCGGTTTTTGTTAATCCCGCGAAAACGACGTTGGTATCAATGACGACGTGATACCGGGGCCTGTAGATCATGACATTATTATAGCACTATATCCGGTGTCTTCAAGTGGATGTGATAAGAAATCGTGGCTGTATCCCAAAAATTGCAAGGGCAAGCTTGTCCAAAATAGACCATGTCGAAAAACCTTACTTCATTACTATCGTTCTCTCATAAAAAGTCCATTACACTTGTTCAATATAATTGCAAAATTTGAGAAAAGTTATGAGGTTTACATGTTTAACTTACGAAATTTTATTATAAGCGTTTCCGTAACAGCAGTTATTTGGGTTCTGTTGTTGTTTTTGGGCATACAAATTTCCAGAATTTTCACATTTATTGCTTTTGTATATGAGCTTTTTTTAGTGCCGATTATTATTCTAGTAGTAAGCAGATCTTCTAATCGTGACACTCGTATTTTACAGCAGATACCGTTTATTTTTCTCCTTTTAGCAGGTAGTTGGGTTGTTTTCGGGGGGATGTCTTGTTTTCTTGTGAATATTTATACAAATTTTGAAGATATGATGGATGAGGTATCTTCTACTGTTATATTAGCAGGCGCGTTAATACTTCCCCATATTGGTTTGAGTTTAGCCGTTGTACTATATTACTTGAATAAGGAAAGAGACGGTCATAGGGCTAAACAAAAAGAACAAGAATACGAACGTTTAGTGAATGAAAGAAAACTTATTTCTTCCGAATTTGTGGAAGGGGTTTTTGATATAATTTGTCCACAATGTGAGAAACTGAACTCGTATTCAATCACAAACTACGGTAAAAAGCACCGTTTGCCATGCCCAAATTGCCACACAATTTTTAGGAGCCAAGTAGTAAAAATAAGACATAAAAGAGCAAGAAACATTCGGCAATATGGGAAACGCTTCTATGATGTTCGAGTATATTATTTTTCAGGTGAAGAAGACATGATTTCGTTTGAGGATAGGAAATACTCAGATATTGAAATGAAATCAGGCGATCTTGTAGTTTTTACGTATTGGGGATGGAATGATACATTACGGATTATACAGAATTTAACAATTGGACGATGGTGCAAACCTCGGAGATAATGTGAATTTCTTGCCAATGTTCGTTCCATGTAGCACTTGGCATTCTCATTTTTTATGCCCCAACCGCCGCTTTAACTCCTCAATCACCTTTTGCGCCGCTACGGGGATGACGGTGCCAGGACCAAAGATGGCCGCCGCGCCGTGATCGTAGAGGAACTGGTAATCCTGCGCCGGAATGACGCCGCCGATGACGACCATGATGTCATCACGGCCGTATCCCCGCAACGCCTCCACCAACTGCGGCAGCAACGTTTTGTGCCCCGCCGCCAGCGAACTGATGCCGATGACGTGAACGTCATTCTCCATCGCCTGCCGCGCCACCTCCTCCGGCGTCTGGAACAGCGGGCCGATGTCTACGTCAAACCCCAGGTCGGCAAAAGCGGTGGCGATGACCTTTGCGCCCCGGTCGTGGCCGTCCTGCCCCATTTTGGCAACGAGGATGCGGGGGCGGCGGCCTTCGATTTGGGCAAATTCGTCTGTCATGCGGCGCACAATTTCAATTTCCATCTCTTCACCATATTCGCTGCTGTACACTCCGCCAATGGAACGGATGACCGCTTTGTGACGGCCGTATACCTTCTCCAACGCCCCGGAAATCTCGCCCAGAGTGGCCCGCGCCCGCGCCGCCTCGATGGAAAGAGCCAGCAGGTTGCCTTCCCCTGATTGGGCGGCCTGAGTGAGGGCGGTGAGGGTGGTTTGCACGGCCGTACTATCCCGCTCCGCCTTCAACTTTTGCAAGCGGGTAATTTGGGATTGACGCACGGCCGTGTTGTCCACTTCCAGAATATCAATCGGGTCCTCATGCTGCAAACGGTATTTGTTCACTCCGACAATTGTCTCCTGCCCCGAGTCAATGTGCGCCTGCCGCCGGGCGGCCGCTTCCTCAATGCGCATCTTGGGCAGCCCCGTTTCCAGCGCTTTGGCCATCCCGCCCAGCTCCTCGATTTCCTGGATGTGCGACCAGGCGCGGCGGGCCAGTTCGGCCGTCAGCGTCTCCACCAGCCAGGAACCGCCCCACGGGTCTACCGTGCGGGTGATGCCCGTCTCGTGCTGCAAATAGAGCTGCGTATTCCGGGCAATCCGCGCCGAAAAGTCGGTGGGCAGGGCGATGGCCTCGTCCAGGGCGTTGGTGTGCAGCGACTGCGTGCCGCCGAGAACGGCCGCCATCGCCTCCAGGCAGGTGCGGGCCACATTGTTGAACGGGTCCTGCTCCGTCAAACTCCAGCCGGAGGTCTGGCAGTGGGTGCGCAGGGCCATGGATTTGTCCTGCTGCGGCTTAAATTGCTTGACGATTTTGGCCCACAGCATCCGCGCCGCCCGCATCTTGGCAATCTCCATAAAATAATTCATGCCAATGGCCCAGAAAAAGGAAAAGCGCGGCGCAAACCGATCCACGTCCAGTCCCGCCCCCAGCCCGGCGCGCAGATATTCCAGCCCGTCCGCCAGCGTGTAGGCCAGTTCGATGTCGGCCGTGGCCCCCGCCTCCTGCATGTGGTAGCCGGAGATGCTGATGGCGTTGAATTTGGGCATTTCGGCGGCCGTGTAAGCAAAAATGTCGCCGATGATGCGCATGGACGGCTCTGGCGGGTAGATGTAAGTGTTGCGCACCATGTACTCTTTGAGGATGTCGTTTTGAATGGTTCCCGTCAGCTTGTCGTGCGGTACACCCTGCTCTTCGGCGGCGACGATGTAGAAGGCCATAGTGGGCAGGACGGCTCCGTTCATGGTCATGGAGACAGACATTTTGTCCAGAGGGATACCGTCGAATAGCACTTTCATGTCCAGGATGGAGTCTATGGCCACGCCGGCCTTGCCCACGTCCCCCATTACGCGGGGATGGTCGGAGTCGTAGCCGCGGTGGGTGGCCAGGTCGAAGGCGATGGAGAGGCCGCGCTGCCCGGCGGCCAGGTTGCGCCGGTAGAAAGCGTTGCTTTCTTCGGCTGTGCTGAATCCGGCGTATTGGCGTACTGTCCACGGCCGTACCGCATACATTGCCGGATAGGGGCCGCGCAGATACGGAGGCAGTCCGGCTACAAAATCTAGATGCTCTACGCTTTCCATGTCCGCCTCCGTGTACAGGGAGCGCACGTCAATCTGCTCCATCGTCTGCCAGACAAATTCTGAGGCAGGGCGGCCGGTCTTCGCTTCAATGTCCGCTTCCCATTCGGCCAGCGTTTGCGGCTTGAATTGAGATTGGTACGGTATTTGGCTGAAGTCGGGGGTGTTCATGGGTTCTTTCCTTGTTTTTAGGACGCAGATGTATCCTTCATTCAACAAAAATTGTCATATTTATTCAAAGGCGAGTGTGAGTTGAACAGGAGCGGCTACGGCCGTACTCCCCTCAACCAACCGCGCTTCATACCCGGCCTTAATCAATAACGCTTCTTCCATCTCGTTGCGTAAATCTTCTGTGGGGCCGACGTGGTAGAAATGGGTGTGGGTGCGCTCAACGGCCGTATCCCAATAAACCGGAATGTGATCATTGACCCGGTACTTGTTCGCTTTCCACATAGAAAGGGCGAAGCCGCAGTTTAATGATTGGGCCGCGCGGGCCAGATCAACGGCGTCCTGTTCCGTCCATTGGTTGAAATAGTCAGTGTGACGGCCGATATAAGGCGGGTCCAGATAGACAAAATCATATTCGCTTAAATCTGCCAGGCAATTGCGCCAGTCGCCCGTCCGAAACTCCCATTCCTTGCCCTGCATGATTCCCTGTATGACTTTGACTTGATTGACGATTTTAGTGATGTAGGCCGGGCGAAAGCGTTCCGGTTTGCGGCAAAAGGGCACGTTAAACAAACCTTTCTGATTAAAGCGCATCATGCCGTTGAAACAGGCGCGGCTCAAAAAGAGGAAATCCAGCGGATCGCCCGTTTCATTAAATCGCTGCCGGACGCGATAGTAGTAACTGTCTTTGCCTGTTTTGTTATCTGCCCGCAGTTTATCCCCTTCCCGCTGCAAAAATGTCTTGACTTTTTGAGGCGTAATTTTGCCGGTGTAAATCCCTTCGTAAAAGCGGATGATGTGGGGATTGGCGTCGTTGAGGATGGCGCGCTGCGGCCGTACA
>JALUPA010000151.1 GCA_027054335.1 Ardenticatenaceae bacterium | reverse complement strand
GATACGGCCGTGTCCGGTTCTACACCTGGCGTATCTTCCTCCACCACAATAACCGCGTTGGCCCCTTCGGCAATGGGTGGCAGCGTGGCGGCGGCTGCGGCCGTGGGCAGAGTCGGCGTTTCCTCTTTTTGGCCGCAGGCAGATAAAAGCATGAGAAGTAATGAGGCCAGAGCGAAAATAGTTATCTTTTTCATAAAATAATGAGGGTGTTTAGAAAGGCAAGCGTAAGATACTGTTGCGCAGTTCGTCCGGTGTGGCGCATTCAACAATCAGAAAAATATCATCTATGGCCGTTCCTGGTCGAATATCGGGTCGCATAACGATCAAGCCAGGCATTTTTTGCCTTTGGCTGATGCGTTGATAGGCAAAATTTGGCATTGTCCTTAAATCGTGTGTTAAAACGATTCGGTCATGTTGTGCAGCCCAATCAAGAATATCCGGGTCTTCTGCTGTCATCAAACCAACATCTTGCACCCGGATAATGTCTATCTGTGGATCTCGTCTGAATAAGCCTCGTAGAATAGCAGACTCGAAGTTTTCATCCGTCAGGAACTTGAATATGGACATTTATTCAGGCAGCGTTTGTTTTTCAACCTTTCTGGCCAGGAGTTTTTGACGAATTTGGCGTTGATTAGGGTCTGACTCGATCTTGTTCCACAACTGTTGTGCCTCTTCTTCTCTGGCAGCCAGGTAAGCATCTATTTCCGCGCGGTTTTCCAGATAATAGGTAATTGCGCCATACACTTCTGAGAGTTTTAGCGCAGGGTAAGCGGTAACAATTTCTTCGGGTGTACGCCCTTCATTAAAGGCCAGCACAACTAAATCTAGCAAAACGCGCGTGTTGCCGATACGAATAGACCCGTCTTGCCAACGAGTGAGCGGTATAAGTTGGGGTGGAAATGTTGATGCTGTCATAGATGTAGTATACCAAATGATGTGGTTAAATTAAATGGCTCCTCAATGAGGCATGAATCACGCATCACGTTTCACACGGCCGTACACCCCATCTTCCCCCGCCTCCTTAATTTCCACTTGCGTTACCGTGTTGAACAAATCGGCCGGGCCGTACGCCGTGACCCGAATGTAATTGTCCGTGTAACCCACCCAGCGCAAGCCGCCATTGTCCGCGCCTACGGCCGTTTCCCACAACACATTTAGTGATTGTCCCACATATTGTCGGTGGAACTGTAAGGAAAGTTCCTTTCCCAGGGCAATCATCTGCCGGGCGCGCTCCTTTTTTGCCGGGCCGGGAACCTGATCCGGGAATTGGGCAGCGGCCGTGCCGGGTCGGGGGCTGTAGCTGAACACGTGCAGCCGGCCGAAACCGGTTTCCTGGACGTAATCTATCGTTTCGCCAAAATCTGCTTCCGTCTCGCCGGGAAAGCCTACGATAATGTCCGTACTCAAGTGCAAATCCGAGATGGCAGCGCGGGCGGCCTGGGCCAGTTGGCGGAAGGAGGCGCGGCTGGTGCGCCGGGCCATGCGCCGTAAGATGCGGTCGCTGCCGGATTGCAGCGGCAGGTGCAAGTGGGGCAGCAGGCGCGGGTTTTGCCACAGGCTGAAGAAGTCGTCCGGAATTTCCCACGGTTCCAGGGAGGAGATGCGCAGGCGGGGAATGTCGGTGTGCGCGAGGATGGCCTGGATGAGGTGGGTGAGGGTACTGTTGTTTTGCAGGTCACGGCCGTAACTGCCCAGATGCACCCCCGTCAACACTGCTTCCTGATAGCCGGCGGCAGCAAAAGCCTGAATTTCCGTCACCACGTCTGCCAGATGGCGGCTGTGTCCCGCTCCCCGCGCCACGGTGGTCACGCAAAAAGTACATTTGTTGTCGCAGCCATCTTGCGCCTTGATGAAAGCGCGGGTATGCGCCCCCATGTTGCCCGCCAAAAATTCCCGCATAATCGGCTCCCGGTCAAAAACGGGCAGGTCAATGATCGCCCTGGGGTCGAGGATTTGCACAAGCTGCGCCTTCTGTACGTTGGGGATGATGCGGCCGGCCCCCTCCACCTGCGCCAGTTCGTCCGGGGCGATGGTGGCGTAGCAGCCGGTTAACACAATTTCGCTGCCGGGATTGGCCCGGTGCAGACGGCGGGTGCGGCTGCGGGCGTCGCGGGCCGCTTCGGCCGTGACGGCGCAGGTGTTGATAATGACGGTATCGGCCGTTTCTGCATCCCGCACGATTTCGTGGCCGTTCGCCAATAGCTGCCGGGCCATCGTTTCCATTTCGCTGTGATTCAGGCGACAGCCGATGCTGTCCAGGTACACTTTCATAAAATCCATTGTAGCGCAGGGGTGGGGATTGGTCGAAGGAGCAGTGTAGGTCAATTCTGCAAAATTGACCTACGTATCCTTATCGTTGCTTGCGGCGAGAGGAACCGTTGCGGTTGCCGGAACCTATAAACATGGAGACGGGCAGATTGAAGCCGTGATTTTTGAGGCGTTCTTCGTTGTGCGGTCTCATGCCGCCAGAGACAAATTCACCCAGAACTTTGCCGTTTTCCTGACCCCGTTCCTCAAATTTGAAGACGTCCTGCATGACGACCGTGTCCCCTTCCATACGCACCACTTCGGTGATGTTGGTTACTTTGCGCGTACCGTCGCGGAGGCGGGCTTGCTGTACAATCAGGTCTACGGCCGAAACAATTTGTTTGCGGACTACAGAGAGGGGTAAATCCATGCCGGCCATCAGCACCAGCGTTTCCAGGCGAGAGATGGTGTCACGAGGGTTGTTGGCATGGACGGTGGTCAGGCTGCCGTCATGGCCGGTGTTCATCGCTTGCAGCATGTCCAGCGCTTCGCCGCCGCGGCACTCGCCTACGATGATCCGCTCCGGGCGCATCCGTAAAGAGTTGATGACCAGGTCACGGATGGTTACTTCACTGTCGCCCAGGCGGGTGGGCTTTTTTGTTTCCAGGCGGACGACGTGCCGTTGGGAGAGGCTGAGTTCGGCCGCGTCCTCAATGGTCACGATGCGATCCCCGTCCGGGATGAAGGTGGAGAGAACGTTGAGCAGTGTGGTCTTGCCAGAACCGGTGCCGCCGGCCACCACAACGTTAAGTTTGGAGACGACGGCCGCTTGCAAAAATTTGCCCATATCTTCCGTCAGCGTGCCGAAATTGATCAAATCCTGAATACCAAAAGGGGTTTTGGAGAATTTGCGGATGGTGATGTTGGGGCCGTCAATGGCGCAGGGCGGTACGACAGCGTTGACGCGGGAGCCATCGGGCAGGCGGGCGTCAACTAAGGGGGCATCGTAGCCGATTTCCCGGCCCAGCGGCTTGACGATTTTTTGGATGGTACGGATGATGTGATCGTCATCTACAAATTGCACCCCGGATTCAGTAATTTTGCCTTCTTTTTCTACATATATTAAGTTGGCGCGGTTGACCATTATTTCGGTTATGCGGGGGTCGTTGAGGAAAGGTTCCAGGGGGCCGAAGCCGACAATTTCATCAATCAGGGTGGCTAGAAACTGTTTCTCATCGGCCGGGGCGATGTTGAGATTGGCGCGTTGCCGGGCCATCTGGTAACGATCTTGGATGAGTTTGAGGGTTTCGGGACTGCGATCCAGGATAACACTGCCAGGTAGGGATTTCTCGATTTTCTGAGCTAACCAGAGTCTCTTGCGAGCTAATTCCGAGTTAGGGTTGACACTCTCTTCTGCAAACATAAAGCCTCCAAACGAAGCCAGAGGGTTTTTGATCTGATGGAAAGAGTGCTGGACTCCCCTGGCCAATTGCGCATCACTGCATGGGTTGTTGAACAGACTTAATTATGAAGGAGAGCGGCTTTAAGTTCTATAGTTACTTTGTAAGGTGGCAAGTGGTAGGCGGCATCCCAAAACGTTACTTGCAACTTTGCAACTTGTAACCTTAAAAAAAGAGGTGCTCCCCCTGTCCTGCATTACAGGGGGAGCGGTGCAGAGGGGATGTATGCGGTTTGCTGGAAATCCAGACAAACCACTGAACAAAAAGGAGCGCTGTGTGCCATTATCAATCACATAATGGCAGCGTGTTGGCGGCTAGGGCAACCGTGAGGTTGCCTTTCTCCTGAAGGGAGCGCCAACTCCTTTGAGGAGGCTGGGTTAACGACGCCGCAAAAAGGCTGGAATTTCCAGATTGTGCGGCGCAAATCTTGGTTGGACAGGTTCTTTGTCCTGTTCCCGAACCGGCGTCCCTTGCGGTACGGCCGGTTCCAACTGTGGCTGGGGCGCGGGTTGCGGTGTGGGGCTAGAGGCCACAGAGGAACGGCCGTACTGTTGTTGCAACACCTGTCGTCGGCTCAGAGAACGGTCAAAGCCCGTGGCGATGACCGTGATTCGCATACTGTCGCCCATATTTTCATCAATAACCGCGCCAAAAATCATATTGGCGTCGGGATGGGCGGTTTCCCGGATGATGGCCGCGGCCTGGTTCACGTCGTAGAGGCTCATGCTGGGGCCGCCGGTGACGTTGAACAGGATACCGCGCGCGCCATCGATGGTCACGTCCAGCAGGCGAGAACTGATGGCCTGTTCCGCCGCATCGCGGGCGCGGTCTTCACCTTCGCCGTAGCCTACGGCCATAAGCGCCGCACCGCCTTCAGACATGATGGTTTTTACGTCGGCAAAGTCCAGATTGATGAGGCCGGGCACGGTAATCAGTTCACTGATACCCTGGATGCCCTGGCGCAGCACGTCGTCGGCCATGTTGAATGATTCGGAAAGAGACATCCGTTTGTCCGTCAATTCCAGCAAGCGGTCGTTGGGGATGACGATGAGAGTGTCTACGTGTTCTTTGAGTTTTTCGATGCCTTGTTCGGCAGATGTGGAGCGTTTGCTGCCTTCAAAGAGAAACGGCCGTGTTACCACCCCAATCGTCAAAGCACCTTGTTCGCGGGCTACGCGGGCCACAACCGGGGCGGCGCCGGTGCCCGTGCCGCCACCCATACCGGCCGTAATAAAAACCATATCCGCACCTTTTAGAACTTCGTACAGTTCGTCAATGGATTCTTCGGCCGCTTTCTCGCCTTGTTCGGGATGACCGCCAGCGCCCAGACCGCGCGTCAGTTTTTCGCCGATGCGTACCCGGACGGGGGCATCGGACAAAAGCAATGCCTGGTTGTCGGTATTGATGGCAATAAAATCTACGCCGCTAATACCTTCGGCAATCATGCGGTTGACGGCATTGCAACCGCCTCCGCCAACGCCGGTTACACGAATGCAAGCTATGTTTTCTAATTCTGGCGCTCTTTGCATGGTCATTCCTCTTGAAGATTTTTGAAGTTTTGCAAAACTTCAAAAATCTGCTTTATAAAAGTGTTGCTTTGTTGCCCGGTCGGGGATCGTAACGGCTGGCGTATTGTTCCAGCGTTCCTTTTTCCACCAACCATTTATTGCCAAATTTGATAGCCGGTAACTTTCCCTGGCGGATCAGACGTCGGACTGATTCTGGATGGATGTTAAGACGCTCAGCCACTTCGGGGACGCCTGCATAGTTTTCCAGTAAATCTTCTTTACTCATTATTTTTCATATGCCAGGGAGCCATCCGCTTCATGCGGGATAGTACAACAATAACTTTTGTTGCAACAATACAACAAAACTCGATATATGTCAAGTGTTTTGTTGTAT
>JALUPA010000150.1 GCA_027054335.1 Ardenticatenaceae bacterium | reverse complement strand
GTGGAAAACAATCAGCAGGAAGACGGGAGCATCACCATCCCAGAGGTTCTGCGGGCATATATGGGCGGCAAAACCACCATCACCCCAGAAGGCACCCTCACGTAGGGTGCGTGCTCTGCACGCACCGCTGCACCATCCCCATCGGATACTTAATCCCAAACCCGCGCCGCGCCCGCACCTCGGCCCACCAAAGCGCATTTGCCGCCGTCCAGCCCAGCACCTCCTGCGGACTGGTGCTACAGGCCGTCGCAACCTTCTCCGCCAACCGCTCCACCCTGCCCGCATCCTTATGCACATCAGCAAAATCCCACGGGTTCAAAAACATGTTGGCATAGTCAAAGACCCTCGGGCCGCGCAATCCAATCGGGTCAATCAAGCACCAGCCAGCGCCCCGCCGCATAGTATTGCGCGGATGCACATCGCCGTGCAGCGCCACAGCCTCATCAGCCTCCGTCAGCAACCCGCGCAAAACCTCCTGCGCGCCCAATGCTGCCGGTTCATCCCACGCCAAAGCCGCCGCAAAATGCGTCTGCAAATCCGGCAATTCGTCCACTGGAACCGCCGCCCCATGCACCGCCTGCACCAGCGAAATCACCACATCTTCCGCCCCTTCGACCGCCCCCGCCTGCCAGCGCGCAATCAACAACTCCACGCCAAGCCGCTCCATCAGCACGGCCCGCCTCTCCTGTGCCAACACCGCCACTGTATGCGCCCCGGAATACCACGCCAAAAGCCGTAGTCCTGCGCCCTCCCGCTGCATCCCCTTCCCGCTTAACACCTTCAGCACCACCTGATGCCCGTCAGCCAGCCGCCCCGCATAATGCGTTGCCTGTGGCGACTCCCGCATCACCGAAGCCTCAACCACCCCAAACTTGTCCAATAATTCGCTCTTGTGCATACCGCCAAGCTACCACCTGGCCAGTGTCTCGTCAGCCCCCCATCGAGGGGGGCTTCCTCGAGGCTCCTCTCGAGATGTAGCAGTCGGTTGGAATCTGGAGTAAAAATTAGGCAGCCGTCTCATAAAACTCGATCCACAGCCTGACGGAGGCCAGTTTGATCATCGCCATGAAGTTGCGTGACGTTTTTTCGCAGCGCGTCGCGATGCGTCGGAAGGATGCTTTCAGGCGGCCGAAGAAACGCTCGATCCTGGTGCGTTCTTTGTAGAGTTCGGCGTCGAAATCCTTGGGCAGCCTGCGGTTTGATTTTGACGGGATCACGTCAATCGCGACCTGTTCCCAAATCATTTCGCGGATCCAGTCGGCGTCGTATGCCTTGTCCACTGCCCGGCAGGGTATTTCTGGAGGAAATATCCCGAGAGGGGGCCAGCACGTATTGGCCGGGTTGCAGCGCGTCGAGCAGGCGCTTGCACACCGGTGCGTCATGGGCCTGGCCCGGGGTCAGTTCGAACCGGATCGGCATGCCGTCCTGATTGCTAAGTGCATGAATTTTCGTGGTTAATCCGCCCCGAGAGCGCCCCATGCACCGACGCGGGCCGTTTTTTTGAGCGTGACCGCCGCGTGGTGAACACGCACGCTCGTGCCATCAACCATCACCGTGGCCGACGCTGTGTGCGTCGGCCACGGCCTCCATGATCCGGTCCCAGTGACCGGCATAGCTCCAGCGGTTGAAACGGTTG
>JALUPA010000149.1 GCA_027054335.1 Ardenticatenaceae bacterium | reverse complement strand
CCCAGCCCCTCTTCTCCCACATTCGCCACAAACCAGATGTCGGCCGGGCACTGCAAATCATACGCCGCCAGTGTTTGCGCCAAAGCTAAAATACCGGCTACCCCGGCGGCATTGTCACCAATACCAGGGCCGTGAATGGTACGGCCGTTGCGCTGCACCGTCAGATCAGTTCCCGGAGGAAACACAGTGTCACTATGCGCGGAAACAACGACGGGAGGAGGGGATGTGCCCTGCGTTTGCCCGGCTAGGTAAGAGGATGAGGGGTAACGGCCGTATACGTTATGCAAATCGTCCTGGGTTACGTCATGGAGGCCAATCGCTTCAAATTGAGTTTGGATGAAAGCTGCCCGCTCCGCTTCGTGGAAGGTGGGCGCAGGAATTTGCTGGATGGCCATGGTCAAATCTGTTATTTGGGGGATACGGCCGTCAAAAGCAGCCAGCGCCCTCTGCACCCGGCGATCCTGGGCAATCTTGCGAATTCGATTCATGGGGCTATCCCAACGGCCGTATCACCAAAATGCCAATCAAACTGATAACCAGCCCCAGATGCAAGAAAAAATTAGAGTCCACCAGCCAATTACCGGGAAAAAGTTGCAAAATCCAGTTCAAAATAATCAGCCCAATCCCGGCCAACGGCAGTAAGCCGGGATATTTGCTGATGAAGTCGCCTAACTTATCAATAAATTCATTCATGCCTTGCACCCATACCTAACCGGCTAAACTTATCCAACTACAGTAAAATCTCCCGACATTCTCACACCAGATACGGCGCAAAGTAAGGTACCAACCGTTCCGGCAACCGTCCAAATATCTTCACCCCATCCCCGCGGTGTTCCTCACTGTCCACCTGACCCCGTTCATACAACAAAGAAATCAAATCACCCCGCTCATACGGCAGCAGCACTTCCACCCGCCGCAAGTAGCGCGCCATAGCCGCCTCAACAGTCACCAGCAAATTCTCCAGCCCTTCTCCCGTCACTGCGGAAACTGGCACAGCCGGGTATTGCAACTCCAGATTTGCCAGCGGATCAGCCCCTTCCGGTAACAAATCAATCTTGTTCAAGGCAATCACCTGCGGCAGATGCTCCACTTCCAGTTCCGCCAGCGTATCTTCCACTGCATCCAGTTGGGGCAGCGCATTGGGATGGCTCACGTCCACCACATGCAAAATCATATCCGCCTCGATAATTTCCTCCAGCGTCGCCCGGAAAGCAGCTATAATATCGTGCGGCAATTTCTGGATAAATCCCACCGTGTCGGTAAACAGCACTTCCTGCCCGCCGGGAAGCTCCACTTTGCGCGTCGTGGGGTCCAGCGTGGCAAACAGCATATCCGCCGACAGCACATCCGCCTGGCTGATTTTATTGAGGAGGGTAGACTTCCCGGCGTTAGTGTACCCGACAATCGCCACGACCTTCAATTCCGTCTGCTGCCGTTTGGCCCGATGCCGCTCCCGATGGGAACGCACCTGCTCCAGATCGCGCTTAATGCGTTTGATACGCTGGTTAATCTCCCGCCGGTCCGTTTCTAACTGGGTTTCGCCCGGCCCGCGCAAACCGACGCCGCCATTTTGCCCCCCGGCCCGCCCGCCCGCCTGCCGCGCCAGATGGGTCCACAGGCGCGTCAGGCGGGCGGG
>JALUPA010000148.1 GCA_027054335.1 Ardenticatenaceae bacterium | reverse complement strand
AATTTTGGGTACAATGGGAAAAATTACGAGCACACGGTGGTGGTGCCTAACGAGGCACAAAAAGCCACCACGCGGCTGAATTTGAATTTTCCCGCTTACCATGCCGGGGATTACGGCCAGGCCAAAGCCACGGCGGAACGCATCTGGCTGACCTGGCGGGACGGGCAGCGGGTATACGAGATTGTGGAAAAGTGGAATTATGGTCTGGCGCTGGACATTAACGAGCGCTACCAAATCCAGAGTACTTATCCCGATGTGGAGCCACGGCGGGTGGAAGTGTTTGAGATAACGAAAGATTTGCTGAACGGCGAAGTACGACTGAAAGCCTTTGATATTGAGCATATTTTTAACAATTACGCCTTTACGGACATTGACTACTGCGACCGCGCGGCGGTAACCTGGTAGCCTAAATATTACAGGAGGCAGGGATGCCCTACAATCCGACATACAGCAAACCCACCTGGTCCACGGAAGAGCAGGTGAAATCCACCAAACTCAACCAGATGGTGGACAACACGGAGCACAACTACAAATACAAGCCGGAGCTGGGTCCGGATGCGCCTGCGGGAGTGAAGATGGCCACCGGCAAGAAAACGGTTACTTTACCGGCATCCAGCAGCGGGCCGGTAGCGTTTACCGTGACGTTTGCCACGGATTCCTTATACGGAGATCCTGCCTTTACCCAGCCGCCGGTGGTGACGGCATCCATAAAACAAATTACATCCGGCACCATACTGGATGTAACGATCGTCTTGTACGCGGTTACGGGGACGCAGTTCACCCTGTACATTATTCCCTATACCGTACCCTCTGCGGATACGAACTACGAAATTCACTTTATCGCCGTAGGAGCATAGCCATGGAACGCACTGCGGTAAAAATTGACATCATAGATAAGGACACCGGCAATGTGAACGATACGGTACAGTTCTGGCAAAGCGAGGTAGCGGAAAGCCGGGACTGGAGCGAAACGCGGCACCGCATTCAGGAAGCGCAGGACGGTACACCCACCCTGTTTTTGCAGGGCAATGCCTGGCAGCGGGTAAAGCTGCGCATCCGGCTGCGGTATCTGGAAACGGTGAACAAGCTCACCACCCTGTACAATGCCGCCAAAGCGGGGCACTGGTTCCGGGTGTATCCCCATTACCTGGAGGATAGTTCCCTGTACTTCCATTGTTTGTTGAGCCCGAACCAGGTGCCGCGGGCCATTGGCGCCTGGGGGTACCGGAAGGCAGGGGAGATGGTTGAGATGACATTCCGAGAAAAAGATAAAAACTACCCCGTCATGGACGGGGATATTGTGGTGTAACAACGGAGGAAGTTATGAAACGCACTGTATTGCTTTTGCTGATATTGTTTAGTCTGGCCTTGGGGCAGTATGTGGCGGAGTATTCCACGGAGTACCTGTTTGGCTTTAGTGGTTATACGCTGGAAACGCGGCCGTCATTTAGCGTGAATGCCCCCAGTTACAAGTTTTTAAAAACCACCACCACAGCGGATACGGTTACCAGCATCGATTTTATTATCCAGAAGGGTGGAGGGGATATTGCGCTGTATGCCCGGCGGGATCCTATTACCGGTAGCACGGTAACCACCCGGCTGGAAATATTGCTGTGGCGGGCACCGGGTTTTCCGGA
>JALUPA010000147.1 GCA_027054335.1 Ardenticatenaceae bacterium | reverse complement strand
GGGGTGGAGAAGCGGGGGAGCAGGAGAGCGGGGGAGCGGAGGAGGTACGTAATACGCAATACGAAATACGCCAACCGCCGCCCAAACCACGCTCTCCGAAAGCCGGCGATCCCTTCTCCATCGGCCTGGTTATCCTGAGTTTGTTGGCCGCGCTGTTTGGGCAGACCATCCTCAGCGGCGAAACCAATGACCCCTTGCGCGGCGTGCGCTGGTACGCTTTCAGCGTCGCCCTGCTTTTTGCCGCCGCCTGGCGCAAACGGCTGTTTGACCGGCCTGACATCCATTGGCGGCTGCCCCGGCTGGGAGAAATCCGGCAGCGGCGCTGGCTGATTGTCCTGGCGCTGCTCCTTTCCTGGGTGGGCTACCGGCTGACGGCCGTACCCGGTGCAGAACGGCCGTTTCTCAGTGTCTTGTTGTGGCTGGCCGCCATCGCCCTCGGCTGGGCCGCGCTGGACAATCCCGCCTGGCCCCGCGCCCGCCCTGCCGCAATAACTTTGGGGATCACGGCCGTCTTCTTTCTCGCCGCCCTTTTTCTTCGTTATGTCAATCTAAGCGACAACCCCTTCATGCTCAACGGCATCGAGGCCAGTCTGGGGCTGGAAGCGGCGCGCATCAACGACGGCCTCAATCGCAATCCGTTTGGCGCGGCCTGGTTGAGTAATCCCAGCCTGCTTTTGTACAGCATGGCCCTGCCCATCCGCCTCTTGGGGCGCACCATTTTTGCCGCGCGCTTCCTCTCCCCCCTGATTGGCGCGGCCACGGTTACGGCCGTTTGGCTGCTCGGCAAACGGTTGTGGGGGCAGGATGCGGCGCTGCTGGCGGCCATTTTGCTGACGGGCAGCTACTTTCATTTGCATTACAGCCGCATGGGGATGACCAATATCTGGGATGGGCTGTTGGTTTTACTGGTATTGGGGTTAGCGGCAATTGCCTGGCAACGGCCTGCCGACGCGCCTCACCAACGCGCCCTCTGGCTGGGGGCGGGGCTGGCCCTGGGCTTCAGCGCCTACGCCTACACCGCCTCCCACTTGCTGCCGGGGATATTGGCGGCCGTCTTCCTCCTCTGGCTGCTATTTGACCGGGACGTTTTACGCGCCCAGGCCCGCCACGTCAGCGCCGGGCTGGGGCTGGCCTTTGTCGTCGCCCTGCCCATCTTGCTTTTTTACCAGACACACCCCGGTATTTTTACGGAGCGGTGGCGGGCGTTAGGTATTTTTGCCGGGCAGACGGGCTGGCTGGCGGCAGAAGCAGCCCGCACGGGGCAGACGACGTGGCAACTGTTCCAGCAGCAGTTATGGCAGTCGGCTCTGGCCTTCAACGGCAGCGCGGACAAAAGCCCGGCGTTTCGGCCATTGGTGCCGCTGCTGAGTTTGGGTACGGCCGTTCTCACCGTTTTCGGTCTGGCCCTGTCTACTTTCCGTCTGCGCCAGTTCCGCTACAGCTTACTGGTCGTCTGGGTAGGCGTTACCATTCTGGCCTCCGCCCTGCTGACGGATACGCCGCAAAGCCACCGGCTGGTCATCGCCGCACCCGCCCTGGCTATTTTGGCGGGGATTGGGCTGGCGGAGATCGGCCGGCTGGCCTTGAGTGGCTTGCAAGGAGAGGACAAGATGCAAGGGAGATGGATAACGGCCGTCCTCCTCATCCTGGCCCTCCTCTTTGCCGCCAACGACGCTGCCTACTACTTTCGCCAATTCCCCCAGGCCAACCAGTACGGCGACCGCAACACAGAGGTAGCAGACAAAATGTCCCGCCTGCTCCAGGAACTGGACGGCAGCTGGACGGCCTACTTCTACGGCCCGCCCATCATGTACCACGATTTCCCTACCTTCACTTACCTCCTGCCCGATTTTCAGGCAGACGTCAACTTCTTTGACGTAGCAGAAGATGGCGTTCTGCCCCCCGCCCCCACGTCCAACATGGTCTTTTTCTACCTGCCGGAACGAGTGGAGGAATTGGCGGACACGCAGGCGCAGTTTGGTAACGGCCGTGTACAAACTGTCAACGGGCAATACGGCGCGCCGCTTTTTACTGTTTATCTGGTGGAAGGGGAAGATCAATCCCCCGGCCAGACTCCCACCGTTCACCTGGCAGGCGGGCCGGAACAGAGCGGTGTAGTGGCTGCTGGCGCTACGCTGTCGGGCCGGAAGAACTGTTGGCCCAACTGCGTGACTTGAGCAACACCGCGCCAACTACATCCCGCAGCAGGGGCACGAAACGTGGACAACCGACAGCTGCACCAGCCAAATCGGGCAAAGTTTCATTCGGCTAAAACCGGAAAACTTTCACAGCAGGTATAGAGTTTGGCGGCGGTTTAGTTGGCGGCAGCTATTTTCACGGGTAACGGCGACGTAAAAGCAGGGGAGGACCACAGAACAAGATTAAGTATACATATCAGACAAAAGCTGTATGCGCCAATACGTGGTTCATCAAATACGTTGTCAGTTCGTACAGTGCCGCGGGAATATCAGGCAAATGTGTGGAGCTGACAGCCGTATCAAACTCCGCCGCCACCGACTGAACGTATACCAACAACTCTTGATTATTCTCACATTCCGCCTGCACAAAATCCAGCACAGCCCACGCCAGCGCTGCCCGGTCTGTCTGGCGCAGATAAACGGCCGTATCCGTTAAAATTTCCAGCGCCAGCCGCTCCGACCGGAGCGTGTGCGCCAGCCGCAGCGCCTCAGCCAGAGACTGCCGCGCTGCCTCCTGCCGACCGCTCTGGCACATCGTCTGGCCCAACTGCCTCAGCACGGCCGCCGCCGCCGGCCGGTTGCCCGATTCCCGGTGCAGCGCCAGACTTTGCTCCAGCAGTTCCTGCGCCTCCTCATACGCCCCCAACAGCGACGTGACCTGTCCCAAATGACTCAACGCGGCAGAAATACCATATTGGTACGCCGTCTCCCGGTACAGTTGCAGGCTTTCCTCATACAACCGTTTAGCCTGGGCATACTCACCGCTCAATTGCACCAACACGCCCTGGTTAAGCAGCAGCTTGGCAATACCCACCTTGTCACTCAACCGGCGGTACAAAGCCAGGCTTTCCTCATAATACTGTTTGGCCGCGCCATAATCAGCCGCTTCTTCTGCCAACACGTTGGCCAGACTATTGAGCGCCTGCGCCTGCCCGGAAAGGAACCCCGCCTGACGGCTGAGGTGCAAACTTTCGGCAAAACAGCGGCGGGCAGAAGCAAACTGACCGCGCCAGTAATGCAAACGACCGCGTGCCTCTATCGCTTTGGCCAACTCCGTCGCCTGATCGTTGCGGCGCAAAACAACGACTGACTCGTCGAGCAGTGCGTCTGCCTCCTCATAATTCCCCAGCCACAAGCTGAATTCCCCCTGCCGCCACCTGATCCGCGCTGACAGAACCCCGTCAGTCGGTTGGGTAGATGGCAGCACCTCTGCCGCACGGCCAAAGATCGTATACCCTTCCTGCAGCCAACTGCGCAGCCAGTAAAAAAGGTAAAGGCTTTCCAGAGCGTCAGCCAAACATGCCCGTTTGGCCGGGGTGAGGGGTTGGCAGACGGCCCAACGCCAGGCAGCGCGTACATTGTCAATTTCGGCGTTGATGGCTGCCAGCGCCTGCGCCGGGCCGGTTAACTGTTTCTCCCACCGCTGTAAAAACCGGGCATAGTAACGGCCGTGCGCTTCCTCCGCCGCTTCTTTTTCCGACGACCGTTCCGCCAGATGCGCTGCCGCATATTGGCGCAGCAGCTCATGCAAGGAAAAATAGCCGCCCTCCCGCCGCAGCAGCGACTTATCTACCAAAGCCAGCAAACCCGGCAGCGAAACATCCGCCACCGCCACGGCTGCTTCCCGGCTAAAAGGCCCCTGAAAAACAGACAGGCGGCGCATAACCGCCCGCTCCTCCACCGTCAGCATCTGCCAGGAATAGTCAAAAACTGCCTGCATACTGCGGTGGCGTTCCGGCAAATGCGGCGTGCTAGACGCCAGAAAAGAAAGGCCGTTTTCAATTTCGGCAGCAATCTCGGCGCAAGTCAGTGCCCGCGACCAACTGGCCGCCAGTTCCAACGCCAGAGGTACGCCCCGCGTCAGGCTGCATATCCGGCGAATAGCCGGCAGTTCCTCCATCCACAAATGGAAGCGAACGCCCGCACGCTCGGTGCAGGCAGCAAAAAACTGCACCGCTTCATACTGGAAAATATCCCCCTCGTTCTCTTCAGGCCGCTGCAAGCCACGCAAGTCAAGGAGATGCTCCTCCGGCAAACGCAGCCGTTCCCGCGAAGTAATCAGCACTTTGATGGCCGGTGCTTCTTGTAAAATCTGCTGCACCAGACCGGCCGCTGCTAATAAATGCTCAAAATTATCCAGCACCAGCAGTATTTCCTTTTGGCGCAAATAATCAATCAGTTCGTTGGCGGCCGTAGCCTGCCCTTGGAAAGAAAGACCCAGAGAACCGGTCACGGTCGTGGCCACCGCTTCCTCCGCTTCGGCAGCCGAATCCACCCGAAGGCCGGCCAACGACACAAAAATCACACCGTTGAGAAACCGTCCTACCTGCACCCGTGCCGCCGCCTGGGCCAGCCGCGTTTTGCCAATGCCGCCCGGTCCGCTAATGGTAATCAGGCGGCAGTCTGAACGAGCCAGATGGCACTCAATCCAGGCCAGCTCCGGCAAACGGCCGATGAAAGTCGTGGCGGCGGACGGCAAATTGTGATAATCAGGGTTGGCCGTTTTGATACGCCGGTAAACAGCCTCCGTTTCCGGCAGGGGGGCCAGCTGCATTTCCTGGGCCAGCAGCCGGCGCAGTTGTTCATATTGGGCCAGAGCAGCGTGACGACGGCCGTCCCGCGCCAAAAACAACATCAACTGCCGGTGAACCCGCTCGTTAAACGGGTCAAATTTCAGCAGCCGGGTTGCGTATTCAATGCCGGCTTTTGGCTGAAACGTCTCCTGTGCCCTGTTTACCAGCTCCAGCAAGGCATTAATGGCCTGCCGCTGCAACTGCTCCCGTTCCAGCAGCGCCCATTCCTCAAACTGGTACGCCTCCCGAATATAAAACCCTTCCAGAAAATTACCGCGAAAAAGGGCGGCCGCCTCGGCCAAATCGTAGTAATTTGTTTCTCCCCCCGCCTGCGCCTGAGCCAACTGCCCGATAAAAGCGTTCACGTCCAGCCAGTAATCGCTGTCGTGGTTAAAAGCCACCGTTTGCCGGTCAACAAGCAGGTAAGGCTTAAAACTGCGGCGCAAAACCGAGAGAATGGAGCGCAAATTAGCCAGCCCTTGCGTCAATTCCCGGTCATCCCACAACAATTCAGCCAATTGTTCACGGGGAAACGGCCGTCTGTGCATCACCAGGAAAATAAGCAGCGCTTTCATTTTGCGGGTACGCAACGCCACCGCTTCATCCCCCAGCATAATTTCCACGCCGCCCAGCAGCCTGATCGTCAGCTGTTTTTCCATAATTTGTGCGCAAAAAGGGCGCTGCATACTTCTCGCCTGCTTTTGTGATCGTTTTTGGATCGTTTGCCTGCTATTGTACTTATTGTAACTGAAAATATTTCATTTAACGTTAAGTAAAGGACAAAAACGGCAAATCAGCAGAACATCTTTTCATCCGGCAGTCCGGCAGCGTGGCAACTTAATACACCG
>JALUPA010000146.1 GCA_027054335.1 Ardenticatenaceae bacterium | reverse complement strand
GGTTAGTGTGCGGGGGTATCGGATCATGTCAGCTGCTTTGTACTATCGTCAAGCCGGCTTTCCTGACTATCTTGGGCAGCCCGCATAATTTGCGCGGTTGATGCAATTGTTAAAGAGGAATTCTATACGTTTGTCCCGGTCTAGTTGGCGAATACCGATTTGGGGAACGTCAAAACCGAGTGATTTGCCGATGTCTGCCAAGCATACGGCCGTTTCCGTATCCCGTCCGCGCATAACAGAACTGCCTACGACGACGATAGCCGCCGCACCCGGTTTTAATACACGGTACATTTCCCGCAGCGTCCGGGTCATTTCAGAATAATAGCGCCGCAAAACTTTCCCCTTCTTTTCATCCAGGGCGGTAATTTCAGCAACCAATCGAGATGTGTCGTCGGGTATTTCTGCAAAGGTAATGCCGGCCATTGTTTCTCCACCAATATACTTGCGCCGCCTTTCGCCCAGGTCGTTGATGGGGTAGCCCAGCCAGACCAGGGAAAATTTATGCGCCCGCATATAATCAATGGCATTGGAAGCGTAAGGCGGCGAGGTTACAATTAAATTTACCGAATTTTCTTTGAGCGGCAATTTTTGGGCATTGCCAAACTGTACTCGCGCACGGGCGTAACCGGGTTGGTAGTTACGTATGCCTTGTAAATTTTTTTGTACACGCTTGCCAAATTCCTGAATGGGTGAGCGAAGTGTTTTGGAAACATAACGCAGTCGGGCTGACTCACTGTTTATCCACTCCTCTCCGGTTAACACCTCGCCGGATTGTGTGTAGACCAGTTTGGCCCGATGAGGCCGCGTATGGGCCAAATCCAAAGCCAATGATACGCCCCCGGACTTGGTGATGATGATGGAAGAAAAGGCTAACCGGAAAAAGTTTTTCGCTGCCAGATCATCTATTTTTTCAATTTCGTTGAGCAGGGCCAACAATTCGATTTGCGCTTCCGGGGCAAACCAATAATTTACAAATTTATAGGTAGTCTCATCCCAGCGCTTTTTCAGTGCTTTTTCCAAAGCAACGCGATCATTTTTTACACTGCCGGCCGCATTAAGAATGATGTTGTGTCCCAGTGTGCCCAGATAATTGGCGTCGGCCGGCGTCGTTTTGACAGTGGCTACCAAAATAGCTAATGGATCAATATCAAACCCGATGCCACGGCGGTTTAATAAAAATGCTTCCAAAACCGTTGTGCCCGATCCACTCATCGGGTCCAGCACTACATCGCCTGGTTGGGTCAGTGCGTTGATAAATTTTGCCGGTAATTGCGGGGGAAACTTGGCGGGAAATGAATGGAAATTGTGGCTGGCATAGGCGCCATTTTGACCATGAAAATCTAAATCTTGCGTTAGTAGGGCTGTCAACTTCTCCCGGGGCGAGGCATTCGTTTCTATGACGGGCGGATTTATTTTTGCTAACGGTAACGTAAGTTGCGTATCAATCATTTCATGATCCTTAATTGCTGGTGGGTAGGCACATTATAGCATAGCCTGGAAGATTATAAAACGAATGTTCGGGTTTTTATCGTTGAATTTTTTCGGGCAGGACGTAGGGATACGGCTTGCCGCGCAAGCGATAGAGGGCGCGATCTGTTTTACGTAAGGACAGGTAGAGCCGCCAGATGAAGGCGTCTTCACGATAGTAGGCTTGGACTTCTTTGGCGGTGATCGGCTGGTTGTGGGGCAGATCGGTCTCGGCAAGGAAGGTGTTGGCCTGGGCAATGCAGACGGGGACGAGGTCGGCGCGCTGCTCTTTGTATAGGTTGGCGATGAGGTCTGTGATGACCAGATGCAGGTTGTAGTAGCGGGTCAGCACGTCTTCCAGGAAGAAATGGCGCACGATGGGGACGAGGAAACTGGGGGCGCTGCGCAGGAACAGTTCGGGGTCTAGCTGCTCGACGCCGTTTTTTTGCAGGAGGGGAGTGTTGGTGTCAAAGTAGATCGGTTGGATGGGATCGGGCAGGGGGGTGGCGGGATTTTCCCAATTGGCGATGGCCCAGTTGGAAAGCTGGGCATCCAGGCCAATTTCCAGTTGACCTTGGTGAGTCTGGTTGAAGGTGAACAGTTGGCGAATTTCGCGGAGTACGGCCGCAAACACCTCCATCTCCTCCTCCGCCGACAGCGTATGAATCGCTTTATGGACAATCGTATGCGCCGGTAATTTGGGTTGAATGAGGTAGAGGACGGGACGGCCGTTTCCCCCCATCACCTGTACTAACTCTCCCGCCGCCACGTTCAGCCCCACTTCTTCTTCCAGCAACGCCATCTCCTCCCGGTACAACGCCGTGTACGCCGTCACTTCCGCCTCATTTTCAAACATAGGCATCCGCTTGAAAGCCAACCCATCATCCAAATCCGGGATGGAAAGGACGGCACTGATCTCGCCGAAGCCTAATACTTGCGCAGGGATACGGCCGTTTTCCGGCCGGCGCGGGTCAAACTGATCTTCAAATTCCTGAAGTCTTGTCTGGTCAACAGTCATAATTTTTCGTGATACGTGATGCGTGACAGCTTTTCACGTATCACGCATCACGTATCACGTCCAAAATTTGCTCAACTTGCGTCAACGCCGCGTCCACCCGTTCCAGAATGTCCTGAGCCAGCGAGCGATCAATAATGAGCGGGGGCAGGAGTTGCGCTACGCGCTTATCGTTGTTGGCGTAAACGCTGAGGAGGCCGTGGTCGTAAGCTGCTTTGGTAAAGAAGGGGCCGCAAAACTCATTTTCCATTTCAATGCCCATCATCAATCCCTTCTGGCGCAGGCGTACCAGGATGGGATGTTTGGCTTGTAGTTGAGCAAATCCGTCGGCGAAGAGGGCGGCCATCTCGTTCACATGTTGCAAAAAGGTGGGTGCGCTGCTGATTTCCAGCACTTTGGCGGCCACAGCGCAGCCCAGTTCCGCCCCGCCAAAGGTGGAGATGTGAATAAACGGGTCGGCGTGGAAGACAGATTCCAGGTCGGTGCGCAGGATGGTGGCAGTGATGGGGTAGAGGCCGCCGGACAGCCCTTTGCCGATGACCATGATGTCCGGGACGACGCCGAAATGCGCAAACGCCCACAGCTTGCCGGTGCGCCCCAGCCCGGCCTGCACTTCGTCCAGAATGAGAAGCGCGCCGTTTTCGTTGCAGATTTGGCGGACGCGGGGCAGGTAGCCATCTGGGGGCAGGGGCATCCCGGAGGTAGCGGGGATGGTTTCCAGGATGACGGCGGCCGTTTGGGAGGTTACGGCCGTAGCCAACCCAGCCTCATCCCCAAAAGGAACCTGCCGGAAACCGGGAGCCGGCGCGCCAAATGGCCGGTAATACTTGTCATCTCCCGCCGCCAGCGCCAACCCGGTGTGCCCGTGATAGCCGCCCTTGACAGAGATGATTTCCTGCCGCCCGGTAAAGCCCCGCGCTACCTTAATCGCCAGATCAATCGCCTCACCGCCGCCCACGCCAAAAACAGTGTACGTCAATGCCGGCGGCGTCAGGTCGGCCAGTTGCGCCGCCAGTCTGGCTCGTTCCGCGCTGATCAGATGGTGGTTACCGATGTCCAGGGAGGCCAGGTTATCCCGCAGCGCAGCGACGACGGCCGGATGGCGATGCCCCAGATTGAAGACGCCGCCGTTGCAGTGGCAGTCAATTAGCCGCTTCTCCCCTGCGTAATCCCACAGGTACGGCCCTTCCCGTCGCCCCAGAACAAAATCAATCCCGGCCATTTCAAAGAAAGCCACTTTGCCAGAGGAGACATGTTGGGCGAATTGGTCAATGTATTCTTGTTTTGTCGTCATATTACTCCGTGAAGATTGCAGAGTTGCGGGATCACCTTGTTACTTTGCCGCCTTGCCACTCTGCCACTCAATTGTTTGCCGCATTTTGAGGGTGATCCCCAACGCCAACAGCAAGGATAACAAGTATACCCCGCCATAGATGGTAAAAAAGCCGGATTCCATGGTGAATACCATAACGGTGAAAATGAGGAACAGCAAGAATTGTACGGCCGTCCAGACATTGAGGCTACGCAGCGAGTGAGTGTTACTGTTCTGGCGGCGGGCCAGCCAGCCCAGTCCCCCCAAGAACAAGGCAAAGCCCAGAAATTCGGCCGGCATCATCAACTGCATCCACCAGGCGGGTGGGGTCACGTTTTCCCACAAATTCAGCCAGACGGGCAGGGGCCACAACAGATGCACGCCGTTAAACCAGACGAGCAAATCCAGTAAAATGTGCAGGAGGATGCCGATCCCCAGGCCTACGCCCAGATTGCGCCAGCGTGTTTTGCCGGTCAGACGGCCGTAAACCAGCGCCAACCCCCAAATGAGCAGGACCAGAAACAGGCTGTGCGTAAAAGTGCGGTGCAGTCCTTCCGGAGAATTGCCGGTGAGGATGGCTGCAGCTACGGCAAAATTGTCCAAATCAGGGAACAGGCTGCCCAGAATAATGCCCGTCATCAGCCATTCCTGATGAGGCGTCCAACGGCGCGTGGCCGTACCCACCAACCCATGTATTCCTGCTTGTGCCATTATCCTACTCCCATATTGGTCGCTACGTTGAATTGTTTTCGCATTTTAATACATGGCAACTCAACCATGACGAATTTATGAATAGTTTTTTCTTCGTAAGGCCAGTCCAATAAAATAATGATCTGAAGCCAAGTGCAGACAAGAGGGTGAATCGTTACAAACCACTTCTCATTGCATCTAATATAGTCATGCTTTGATTTTACCAGATAAATCCTTTTACCAGATAAATCCTCGTTTTATTCTCGGAAGCCGCCTTACCTCTTTTGTGAGCAGGTAAATTCAGAAGGGGGAAAATTTTTCAGCAGCGCAACAAATACAATTCCTGCTCACCCAAACTCACTGAATATCACAAATTGTTAGGCGACGATCATTTTCTGATGTGATTCATATTTGTTTTGTGCAACAATAGTGTCGGCCAGTGCGTATTACGGCCGTAGAGGTGATGCAATGGAAAGTGGTATTTCGCCGGAAACGATACAATTTTTACGAACATTTGGCCTGGTTTTGGCCGGGTTTATGGTTTTTGCCCTGGTGATGGGCTTTTTCCTGCTGGGGATAGTTGTGTGGCAGGTACGCAAGATTGACGTGCCGCCGGGGGCCAGTTTTGGCGAAACACTCCTGTACACGCCATTCCTGGTGGTTTTGGTGATAGATCTGCTGGATTTTGCTCTGGATTTATTGGCTGCGCCGGTTTCCTGGATTATTTTGGACAGATTGGGCCTGAAGGCTTTGCGCGGCGTAGGCACAGTGCAAGCCCTTTTGCCGTTTACCCAGCTCATTCCAGTGATGACCTTGTCCTGGATTGGCGTGCGGCTGCTGGGAACGCAAAGTCTGGATGTCTTGGATAAGCTGCATGATGCCTGAAAAAAACCTTTATTCTTGCAACAGGCTGAGGAAGTATTCGTGAAAACGGCCGTCTCCCGTCAGTTCCGGATGAAAAGAAGTGGCTAACCATTTACCTTGTTGGGCGGCAACGGCTGTGCCATCCGGCAGCGTGGCTATCACCTGAGCATCCCCTTTAGCTTCTATTAGTTTGGGGGCGCGAATGAAGACGGCGGGAAACGGCCGTGCTTCCCCATCGCGTAATACCGGCACAATCAAATCCGCCTCAAAACTATCCACCTGACGGCCAAAGGCGTTTCGCTGCACCACAATATCCATGACGCCCAGCAGCGGTTGGTCCGCCCCCACGTCCTTCGCCATGAAAATCATTCCGGCGCACGTGCCCCACATCCCCTTTGTTTGGGCAAATTGACGCAGCGGTTCCATAAACCCGTACATCACCGCCAGCTTGCCTATCGTCGTGCTTTCCCCGCCGGGGATGATCAGCCCGTCCAGGTCTGCCAGTTGATCGGGGAGACGAACTTCTACGGCCGTCACCCCCAATCCTGTCAACATCTGCCTGTGTTCAATAAAATCACCTTGTAAAGCCAGTATGCCAATCTTCATGATTATCTTTGACAAGGTGACAAGGTGAAGGGGTGACAAGGTGACACGGTGAAAAATCGTCACCCTGTCACCATGTCACCTTGTCAGAATTACCAACCGCGTACCGCCAACTGCTCCTCTTCCGGCAGGCTGCTCACATTGATGCCTACCATCGGTTCGCCCAGATTTTCACTGACTTCGGCCAGGATTTCCGGGTTGTTGAAATGGGTAGTCGCCTGCACGATGGCTTTGGCCCGGCTGGCCGGATCACCGCTCTTGAAGATACCGGAGCCGACGAAAACACCGTCCACGCCCAACTGCATCATCAAGGCGGCGTCGGCCGGGGTGGCAATACCGCCGGCAGCAAAGTTGACTACGGGCAGACGGCCCAATTCCTTGACCTCTTTCACCAGGGTGTAGGGCGCGCCCAGGTTTTTGGCATAGGTCATCAATTCCTCGTCCGGCATCAACTGCACGCGGCGAATCTCGCCAAATACGGTGCGGGCGTGGCGCACGGCTTCCACCACATCCCCCGTGCCCGCTTCCCCTTTGGTGCGAATCATGGCTGCGCCTTCGCCGATGCGGCGCAGCGCTTCGCCCAGGTTGCGGCAGCCGCAGACGAAGGGCACTTTGAAGGGGTGCTTATAAATGTGGTATTCCTCGTCGGCCGGGGTCAGCACTTCGCTCTCGTCAATGTAATCCACGCCCAGCGCTTCCAGAATTTGCGCTTCCACAAAATGGCCGATGCGTACTTTGGCCATCACCGGGATGGAAACGGAGGCCATAATCTCCTTGATCAGGCCGGGATCAGACATGCGGGCCACGCCGCCCTGCACCCGGATGTCGGCCGGGACGCGCTCCAGAGCCATCACCGCTACGGCACCCGCTTCCTCGGCAATCATGGCCTGCTCCGGCGTTACCACGTCCATGATGACGCCGCCTTTTAACATCTGCGCCAGACCAGCCTTCAGTTTGAAGCTGGCCGCCTGTCCATTCTTTTGTACATTTCCGTTGTCACTCATTTTTCACACTCCAGTTAATATCGAGAGTGGTTCAACCTCAAGGATTGAACCATCTGGCAGCTAATTTTATCTAAAGAGATTGTAGTCTTGTGACGGGGGAGGGGCAACCAAATTGGTCTTGAATTTTGCGCAAAAAACCGATTAATGATAAAGCCAATTTTGCGGCTGTAAATCAGTTACGGCCGTATCTGTCATTCTCTTGATAGATAATTGTGGCGGGCAGGGGAAAAATGATTCTGATTCAATGATCGGCATTTTTTATGAAAGCAGAAGGAGTGAATGATGAAACGATACTTTGTTGTTACCGGATTTTTACTGTTGGTTATGTTTTTGGCAGCGTGCGGCGGCGGGGAGGAGGCTACGGCCGTGCCCGAACCGCCCGCTGCGGCAACCAGCCTCCCGCCTACGGCTACTACCGCCCCGGAACCGACGGATACGGCCGTGCCCGTGGTGGAACCGACGGCTACGGCCGTGAGCGAACCAACAGAAGAACCCGTCGCTGAACCGACAGCGGAACCCGAAGAAAGCGCCGCCGCATCTGGCGGGCCTCAATCTGCCTGCGATAATCCCTGGCTGCCCATCCGCGAAGGCGCTGCCTGGACGTATTCGGGGCCGGATACGGACTTTACCTGGACGATTACCGGTGTGGAAGGAGACCTGGAAAACGCCACCGCCCAGATGCAGGTGGACGTGGCCGACGTCGTACTCAATTACACCTGGGATTGCACTCCGGAAGGAATGGCTTCTTTTGATTTGGCCCGGCTGAATATCCCGACAGAAGGATTCAATCTGGATTTTGCAGCGTCACGCATAGAGGGCGTCTTCTTGCCCCCGGCTGAGCAATTGACAACCGGCGCCACCTGGCAATATGTAGCTGTTTTTGACGTGACGGGCACATTGCCGGATGGCGCGGCTATTGGCGGCACAATGACACATACGCAAATATCGGAAGTGACAGGCGAAGAGCCGGTAACAATAGACGGCCGTTCCGTGGATGGCCTGCAAATCCAGCGGAATTCAACCATTGAAATGAGTATATCGGCAGGCGGCGTCTCCATGCCCATACCGCCCATTACCATGAATCAAATGCACACGATGGCCCGCGGCATCGGCATCACGGAGATGACGACAACCACTGCCGTTGCCGGCACGCAGATGCAGACGTTGGTTTCCTGGTCTGTTCCTTGAGTCCTCAAATAATTAACCTGACGCGCTGCCAGTCGTCAACATTGTCTTTCAGGCAGCGCGGGGCGGGTTAGTTCCATTCAGCCAAAAAGAGCTGCGGTTTTGTTAATCCGGCAGCTCTTTCTTTTGCGTTCGAGTGAAGGCAATGGTTATGATTGTTAGCCGGGCATCTTCATTAACTCTGACACTTCCAGTGAACCGCCAATATCAAGAAAAGGACAAGCCTGGGCGATTGACAGCACCGCATCTATAGAATCCGCTTTAATGATAGTGTAACCAGACATGGTTGTTGTGCTGCCAGGGGTAACAGACCCATCGGGGTTTATTGTGTTCGTATTCTTAAGTGGATTAGCCGGGCTGATGGCCGAGCTGCCCAGTGTAGATAACCAATCCATGTATTTCGCCATATGCTGCTTACCTTCTTCCGGGCTGGATGGCTGATCGCCGCCCAGATAAACAATGACGTGATGTATTGGGGCATTCGCGTTTCTCCTTGATTGAAATCTGAATTTGCAGCCCGTTGAAAACATAACATTGTCAAGTGAGAGCGTTAACGGGATGGGGGTGGATCGTACCGTTCCATGTAGATGATGCTGAAGATGGCCCCTTGCGGGTCCTGAATGAGGGCAAAGCGGCCGGTTCCGGGAATGTCTGTGGGAGGGTTGAGGAGATTGGCGCCTAATTCCGCGGCTTTGGCGGCGGAGGCGTCGCAATCTTCGACGGCAAAGTAAACGCTCCAGTTGGCGGGCATTTTGCCCCATTCTTCCTGGATTTGCAGCATACCGGCAGCAGCACGGCCGTTGTTCATAAACATCAGGTAATCCGAATTCGTATCTTTTTGCACCGTCCAGCCAAACAAATCCGTGTAGAATTGACCGGATTTTTCCACGTCGTGACTCAACAACTCGTTCCAGCAGAAAGAGCCGGGTATGTTAACCAGTTTGGCCCCGATGTGTGTCCCTGGCTGCCACAGGAAGAATACTGCGCCGTCCGGGTCCTGGATGCCGGCCATACGGCCGGCGTCCATCATATCCATCGCCGGCATGACGACAGCGCCACCGGCCGCTTCCGCTTTGGCGACGCTTTCTTCCAGATTGTCTACGGTAGCGTAAGAGTTCCAGTGGGGCGGAATACCTTCCTGGCCGGGGGGCATAGCGGTGAGGGCGGCAACGTCACGGCCGTTTAGCTTCAGCATTGTGTATACCATCCCTTTACCGGCGGGCAGGTCCTCAAATGTCCAGCCGAAAAGCTGCGTATAAAACTGCTTGGCCGCGTCCGGGTCGGTGGTGGACAGGTCTACCCAGGAAAAGGTAGCGGGGGGATAACTCACAACTTCTTGCATGATTTTTCTCCTAAAGGCGTGGCAGCCGGGCGCGAAATAACGGTGTGCGGGGGAGTGGTTGCGCCCAACTGCGCGAATCGGGGTGGATAAAGGGACAGTTATTATAGAACAATTGTTCTGATTTGTCTAGCTTTTTGACAAATTGGATAGGCTCATCATATGGGATGAGGGGGTGGAATGATGAAGGTTATCAGGGGATGTTAATGCGGAGGGTACGGCCGTTTCTCCCGCAAAGCCGCTTCCAGTTCAGCCAGACGATTGCGCCGCTTCACGTATTCTACCAACGCCAACGCCTGTTGGGTGGCGGGGACGCCTTCCGGCAGTTCGTTGAAGTTGATGTTCAGTTCGGCGCAAAGCTCTTTTAGCTCAAAACTGCTGAAGCCTTTCTGCAAAATTCGGTACAGTTTCATTTCCAGCTGCATTTCCGGCGTTTCGATGCCATCCAACAATGCCTTCACGTCAATGCGGCCGCGGATAGGGGCGTAACGGGGCTGCAAATCTCCTTCCGCTTCATACCAGCGCAGTTCTTCATAATCAATGGTTTTGCCTGGGTGGCCGGGAATGGGAACCTGCTCGGTGACGGCCAGGTTGGGAAAGGCGCGGTGGATAGCGTGGAGCTGCATCCGAATGCTGTTAAGCAGGCTGCGCCGCGTTGCTTCCGTGCCGTCAATCCGGATGGTGAGGCGGTGTGCCTCCTCGTCACTGGCGACCAGGGCGCGGTTCTCTTCCCAGCGCAGGGCGGCCCCGGTGCGCCAGGATTTCTCGCGCACCAGGTAGTCGGTCAGCCGCACCATCAGGCGGGAGAGGATGTTGCCGGGCATAAACTCGCCGTAGTCATACTGGAATTCCAGGTAAGGGCCAGCCCCCAGGAAACCGGTCTGGGACAGGGTGGGCAGCAAATCGGGGATGAGGTACTCCTCTCGACGGCCGGGGATGGGGAAGCAGAGTTCAAACCGCTCCATCATGCCCAAAATGTAATGGTGCCGGTAGCGGGGATAGCGATGATGGTCGAGAATGTCGTCCAGCATGGGCAGGGTGAGGATGCCGCCGTTGGCCTTGATTTGCCCGCCGGAGTCGATCAAGATGCGGTAAACGCCGTCCGTTATCCAATCAGGGTTGAGGACCTGGGTGCCTTCCAGGCGACGGTCATCCTGGTAGTTGAGGATGACGCCCAATTTGTGCAAGATACCCACCCAGGCGCGTTGGAAGTCGGGGTTGTCTATGCCCGCTTCTCGGCAATACCGTTTGTATTCTTCGTAGGGAATGTAGGGGGGTTCTTCTGACTGCATCGCTTCCAGTTTGGCCTTGAGGTTGAGGAAATTGTCCTGGAAGCGGTCGTTGATGCGGGGTAGTTGGCGGGCGATGGTGTTGGCAATGGTTTGGTGCAGGTTGGCAATGCCTGCGCCGGTGGTGCAGGAAGTGTAGCAGACGGCCGCCAAATTGCGGTATTTGGCTTTCAAATCACGCTCATCTAGTTGTAGCCGAGGCGGATCCTGTTTGTTGACGACGACGATGACGGGAGCGTTGTCGCTGAGGCTGCTGACCAGCCGCAGCCAGTGGTGCAGACGGCCTTCTCGTTCTCCGGCGCTGGCGTCTATGAGAACAAGGTAGAGACTGCGGCTGGTGAAAAAGAATTGGTGCGTTGCCTGATAGATACCCTGCCCGCCAAAATCCCACAGGTTGATAGTGACGGAATCATCTGTGTCCGGTAAAGCAAGCGGCCATTTGTGGATGTCTACGCCTGGGGTTTCTTTTCGTGGTTCTTCTGGTGGGAGGTCGTGAATGAGGCGGCGGGTGAGAGATGTTTTGCCCACGTTTTCCTGCCCGACGAGGAGCATTTTGGCCTCGCGCAGCGGCGTCCCGGCAAAATACGTTTCCAGAATAAGCGCAGGGTTATTTTCTTCCAATACCTCTTGTGGGAGAAATAATGAGTTGCCTCTCAGATCAAGCCACTCGAGTTTTATCATTCGCTGCATTCCCTCTGGCAATGCCGTTAGCTGATTGTTGCTCAGGTCAAGATAAGTTAGGTTGATCAGTTGAGTGATTTCTGGAGGGATGACTGATATTTGGTTAAAACTCAGGTCAAGATACGCTAGTCTAGCCAGTTGGCCGATTTCTGAGGGTATGATCGTTAACCAATTGCCGCTCAGGTCAAGCATTATCAGGCTAGTGAGTTGGCTGATTTCTGGGGATATTGTTGATAGCTGGGTGCCGCTCAAGTGAAGATGCATTAGGCCGGTGAGTTGGCTGATTTCAGACGGTATGGACATTAGTGGATTGCTGCTCAGGTTGAGGTGGGTCAGATTAGACATCTGCCCGATTTCTGAGGACACGGCGGTTAGTTCGTTGCTATATAAATCAAGTTTCGTTAAGTTAGACAGTTGGCCGATTTCTGGTGGCGCGGCCGTGAGCTGGTTATCACTCAGGTCAAGAAAAGTCAGGCTGACCAGTTGGCAGATTTCGGGGGGAAGCTCTGTCAATTGATTGCCTGGAGAGGCCCATGTTTTTTTGCCAAGAAGCAATACGCGCAATTTAGTCAGTTGGCCAATTTCCGGCGGTAGTTCCGTCAATTCCTGGTCGCGCAAGTCCAGTTTCGTCCACCCTCCAGTGGCGGCGCGGTCAATCAGTTGCAGCAGTTCTTGTTGGTTCATGGTATTTTCTCGATCTTTTGTCCACAATTCTGCAATTTTTGCACTTGATGACATACCATATCTGACATAAAATGTTATTTATGGCAGATAAACCACTCGTTTGGCTGCGCGGAGAAGTCAAAACGCCGCCATTTTCACCAGAAGCGCGTTTGGAAGCGGGGTTTTTATTACGCCAATTGCAACAAGGCGGACTACTTTCTCTACCGCAATCCAGACCGATGCCGTCCATTGCGGCCCGCTGCCATGAACTACGCATCAATGACAAGAATAAAACGTGGCGCATCATTTACCGCATTGATCCCGATGCTATTGTCATTTTAGAAGTTTTCCAGAAGAAAACAAACCAAACGCCCCGAAAAATTATTGAAGTATGCCAACAACGTATCAAGCGGTACGATGCGTTGTCATCGGATTGAGGGAAAAATGGATAGTGAAAAACAAAAAAAACTAAAAGAGGCCGGTTGGACAGTTGGTTCGGCCGAGGAATTTTTAGAACTGACGCCGGAAGAAGCAGCTTACATTGAACTCAAACTCAATTTGGCGCGTAATTTGCGCGCAGCCCGGCAAGAAAAACAATTGACCCAATCCGCGCTGGCCCGTCTCATTCATTCCAGCCAGTCAAGGGTAGCAAAAATGGAGAAAGGGGATCCGACTGTTTCACTGGATTTGTTGGTGCGCGCTTTGCTGGCGTTGGGCAAAACGCCGCAAGACGTGATGGGTGAAAGTGTAAAGGTGTGAGAGCGTTTGTTACACCTTCTCCAAAACCAGCAAGTGGGAAATACCGAGAGCGGTTAATCAGCAAACGTATTCAAGCCAAATTCAACCTTAAAATCTGTCGCTTCAACCACAGGTGCCACGCGCCCTTTTTCTTTGTGTAAGGATACAATACCATAACTTTCCAGCGTTTTCAGTGTCCTTGACAAATTCGATTTTCTGCGGTGACTGATTTTCTCCAGCTCAGTAAGCGATTGGGGTTTGCGCTCAATAATAAGCCGCAGCAATTCCTGATTTTCGTTGCTGAGAACCTGAGATAATGATTTGATAGACTCAAACCATACTTTGGGTTCATCAGGTTTGGGTTTGTATGTGCCTTTGGCAATGGCAATCGTTCTTTCTTTGTATGCTTCGCGGGAAATAATGCCTATATTCATAACTTTCATCTCATTTGCCTCCGGTCAGTTGCCAATATTTCTTCCACGTCTGCCCAGAAATCCTCTAACAATTGAGCCGCATTTTCAAATTCATATGGTTCGGTAACTTGTTTTTTGTGCCGGTGGTCCCAAACCACTCTTTTAGCGCCATATCTTTTTCTTTTCGGCGTTATACCGTGAGCGTTATCGTAACCCAACACTCTCGTGTTGCTGGAATCGTGCAAGGTTAACGAGTATCTGATGCCATGGGGAATATGTTCGTTGGCAGCGACCAGCCTGACCTCAAATTTTGTCCAATGCCCGTTCCCCATAAGGAATATTTCGCCATCGAGTTGCAATAATATGTCCAGGCCGGGATCGTTTTTTCTGGTGATTGGCAATATCAACTCGCATAAGTTATCATTTGATGATAACAATATATTATCACATTTTCTCCAAAACCAGCAAGTGGGAAATACCGAGAGCAGCCAGAGGGGTCTTTTCGGCCGCATACAACCCTTTCTTCAACGCTTTACCTAGCCGGGGAAAACGATACTCAATGTTGTCATAGCCGCCGAAGATGCGCGTGTGGTGGATAACCCGCAGCGGCAAATTGGCAAATAGCTTGAGCAGGCTGCCTTTGGTGTAGGCGCGCACGTGGGGAGCCAGTTGGTTGCGCCAGCGGTTGGGCAGGTAGTTCACCAGAGGGATATTGCCGAATTTGTATTCTCCCTTCCAGTATATGCCGTGCTGTTCCACTGGGTACCAGCGGTTGGGGCAGAAGAGGAGAATACGGCCGCCCGGCCGGACCACCCGCGCCATTTCCGCCGCATACGCCGCGTCATCCTGCACGTGTTCAATCACTTCGTTGCTAAAGACAAAATCAAAACTGTTGGCGGCAAAGGGGAGATACTCGCCTACCCCCTGGGCAATGCCGCTGGCGGTGGGGATGGCCTGTACCGCCCGGTCATGCTCCACTTCCAGACCAAAGCGGCGCTGGCTGAAGGGAGCAAAATGGGCCAGATATTGCCCCAGCCCACAGCCGTCGTCCAGAATAACGGCCCCGTCCAGCGCCACCCACTGCCGGATCATCGCCAGCCGCCGCTCCTGCCCGGAACGCCACACGTAGCCCGGTTCGCCGCGCAGGGCGGCCTTCTCTGAATGGGTCATAAGTTGCGGTAAGCGCTTCCCCTCGGCGCGACGGTCACTACCAGAATTAACAACTGGTCGTCTTTAACAGCATACACAATACGCCACCCTCCCACTCGGATACGGTACAAATCTTCTGCCCCCACAAGCCGCTTACTGCCAGGCGGATGCGGATTCACGGCCAGTTGATCAATTGCTTGACTGATACGCCGTTTCAAATCGGCCGGTAAACGGGCCATAACCCGTTTGGCTTTACGCCGGAAGGTGATACGCCATTGCTCATTTCCGGCGTTCATTAACTATCTTCTGCCTCGAATAGTTCTTTTTTTACGTCTTCCCAGGGTTGGAAGGAAGCGGGATCGCGTCGCCATTCTTCCAGAGCGATTCGCGCTTCGCGTATGTCGTGCAAATCTTCCAGCATTTCCGCCAGTTCCAGAAAATCTTGATAGGGAATAACGGCCGCAGCCGGTTTACCATATCGTTCAATGATAACATTCTCACCAGCCACGGCTGCATCAATCACGTCTCGCCAACGCGCTCTGGCTTTGTCACTGGAATAGACAGTTGTTGCCATAATGCACCTCTTTATAACCATACTGTAGCCGCGGTTTCTTGCTGCGATTACGCTTGCACGGTTAAGAGACCGCGGCTGCCAAATTAAAGGGAGACGATTTGTTCGCAGTCCGCTAACTCTTCTTCCAAATGTTGTAGTTCCCGCTTGTGTAATTGCCACAACTCGGCTTGCAACGTTGCCTCCCTCACGACTTCTGATTGCGTATAATCCTGGTAGGGGATGATGACGGCTACCGGTTTCCCGTACCGTTCAATGATGACGTTTTCACCGGCCACGGCCGTATCCAACACCTCCCGCCACTTAGCCCGTGCCTGATCACTGGAAATTACTTTTGCAGCCATTGTCTCACCTGTTCCGTACAAACCTTACGAATCTTACGGTATTATACAATTTTTAGCAGACAATGTACAGCATTCAGTCAACCACCGATTACCGGTCACCGAAAACCGATTACCCATCACCGCCAACCAACTCATCATACTTCCGGCGCACTTCCTGAATGT
>JALUPA010000145.1 GCA_027054335.1 Ardenticatenaceae bacterium | reverse complement strand
ATTATGGCGCGGTTGGGGCATAGAAGTAATTAGTAGGCCAAGTTTGCAAACTTGACTTACATTCACAGAGGAATATTTTATGTCAATTAGTCAACCACGATTACGATCCATGCTGCGGCAGGCTGATAAAGTGGCCGCCAATGGTAAACGGTCGGCGGCAGAGGAGTTGTACCGCCAGATCACGGAGGAAGCGCCGGAGTCGGCGGCCGGTTGGGCGGGACTGGCGGGTGTGCTGCTGGACCCGACGGAAAAGGAACAGGCGTATGAAAAGGCCCTGGCCCTGGACCCGGAAAACAAAGCGGCCTTAATTGGCCTGGCGGAACTGCGCGGTGAACCCATCCCAGAATTTCCCGAAGTTGAGGAAACGCCGGAACCGGAACCGGAACCTGAACCCTTGCCTGAACCTACGGCCGTTACTCCCGACGAAGACGAAGAGGAATACGTTTATTACTGCTACCGTCACCCCAACCGGGAAACGTCATTGCGCTGCTACACCTGCGGCAAACCGATTTGTATTGATTGCGCCCGTAAAACGTCGGTAGGTTATTCCTGCCCGGATTGTTTGCGCGAGTTGCAGGACAAATATTTCAATGCCACCACAGTGGATTACATCGTGGCCCCCCTAGTGGCTGTCGTTTTAGGGCTGGTTGGCGGGGTGTTGATCGGCATTGTGGGCGCTTTGACAGGTTTTTTGTTTTGGATCATCATGTTTTTTGTGGGTGGGGCCGCCGGTAGTTTTGTCGGCGGCGTCACGAAACGGACCATTGGGCGGCGGCGCGGCCGTTATTTGCCCATGATTGTGGCGGTTATTATCGTAGTGACGACCATTTTGCCGGTTTTGCTCATGGGCGGTGGCTTTATCGGGATGATTATTTATCTGGTAACGGCCGTGCCTTCAGTTTACTATCAAATGAGGTAAAGATAGAGATTTGGAGATTGGAGATTAGTGATTGACCAATCGCCAATCTCCAATCTCTTTAATACCCATGCTCTCAGAACTCACCATTCGCAATTTTGCCATTATTGACGAACTGCATCTGCAATTTGTGCCCGGTTTTAATGTGCTGACCGGGGAAACAGGCGCAGGGAAATCCATCATCCTGGATGCCATGTCGCTGGTGCTGGGCGGGCGGGCGGATACAACACTGGTGCGGGCGCAGGCAGCTGACGCTTACGTGGAGGCTGTTTTTACACTGCCCCCCTTTATTCAGCAGCAGGTTTTGCCTTTGCTGGAAGTGGAGGGACTGGAAGGGGAGTCGGATGATTTGCTGGTGCTGGCGCGGGAGTTGCGAGCCAACGGCCGTAGTATCAGCCGGGTCAATGGCCGAGCCGTTAATTTAGCCGTTCTGCGCCAGATCGCCGATCCGCTGCTGGATATTCACGGGCAGGGGGAACATTTGTCCCTGCTCCAGCACCGTTCCCATCTGCCTTTGCTGGATGCGTATGCCGGATTAGGGAAAAAGCGGGCGGAGGTGGCTACGGCCGTCAGCCATCTGCAAAAAATCCGGCAGGAATTGGCTGATTTACGCCAAAACCAGCGCAACAATACCCAACGCGCCGAAATGCTGCAATACCAGATTCAGGAAATCGGCGCGGCCAATTTGCAGCCGGGCGAGGAAGACGAACTGCGGACGGAGCGGACGCGCCTGGGCAATACGGAGCAGTTGATGTTGGCTGCTACCCAAGCCGTCACCTTGATAACCGGCATGGATGACGACACACTGGCCGCTGCCGACATGCTGGGCCAGGCGGAACGCGCTTTGGTGCAGTTGACTCGCTATGACGAAACGCAGGGGCCGCTGCTGGAAAATTTGCAGGGCATTATTTACCAGTTGAGTGAGTTGTCGTCTGATTTGCAGAGCTATCTGGACAAGCTGGAATTTAATCCGGGACGGCTGGATTTTGTGGAGGAACGGCTGGAACTCATCCAGTCGCTCAAGCGTAAATACGGCGAAACGGTGGCGGATATTCTGACGCGGCAGGAGGAAGCGGTCGCGGAGTTGATGCAGATTGAGGGCAGCGAGGAGCGCCTGGCGGAACTGGAGCGGGAGGAGGACGCGGCGCTGCATAAAGTGGGGGAGTTGGCGCTGGCTCTCTCGCAAAAGCGGCAGGCAGCGGCGGAGAAGCTGGCAACGGCCGTAGAAAGCCAACTGGCCGATCTGAACATGGCCGGGACGCGCTTCCGGGTAGATTTTCAGCGAGAAGCGCAGGCAGATGGCGTGTATGTGGGCGAGGAGCGGCTGGCCTATGACCAGACGGGCATTGATCGCGTGGAATTTCTCATTTCGACGAATCCGGGTGAACCGCTGAAGCCGATGGCTAAAGTTGCCAGCGGCGGAGAGACGGCGCGGCTGATGCTGGCGCTGAAGACGGCGTTGGCCCAGGCAGACACGACGCCGACGCTGATTTTTGACGAGATTGATCAGGGGATTGGCGGCCGTATCGGGGACGTGGTGGGGCGGAAGTTGTGGGGGTTAACGGCCGTCGGCGGACATCAGGTTATTGTCGTCACCCATCTGCCCCAGTTGGCCGGTTACGGGGACGTGCATTTTCGGGTGAGCAAGGGAGTGGTGGACGGCCGTACCGTGACCCGCGTGGCAGATTTGGACAGAAACGGCCGTGTGCAGGAATTGGCCGCCATGCTGGGCACCCAGGGCGAACACGCCACCGGCGGCGCAGAATCCATTTTAGAACAGGCCGACAAGGTAAAGGCAGAAAATAAGATTTTTTAACCGCATTGCCAACACCAGATGAATGTTCTATACTCAATTTTATAAGCTGGTATAGATGAGTCTGCTGAAAAAAGCTGCGAATTGCGCGGGCCTGTCCTGAGCTTGTCGAAGGATTGCAGAATTTTTTCTTTGGTAAATCTTTACATTCTTTGCGGTTTTTTCAGTAAAGAATACAAATTTTTTGAGGATGGCAGCAATGGTTTTAATGACAAATCCCCCTAAAATGGTTTATGATGATGCAGGCCAGTTAGTAGAAGTCATTCTTTCGGCCGAAGATTACAGAGCGTATTTGCGCGCCTTGGCCAGCCAGTCGGATTGGGAAGTATTGCCAGAATTTCTTCAGGATGCTATTGATCGTATGCTGATTGACGAAGTGCGCCATGAAAAAGATATGGCGGTTGATCTGGAAGATGTATTGGCTGACGAGTTGCTGGCGACATGACTTTTCGGGTTCAACTGACACCCAAGACGATTAAAGAACGTAAACGATTAGACCCCCAAATCAAAAAGCGTGTGGATAAGGCGCTTCTCAACTTAAAACTTCACCCAAAGTTATCTGGAATCAAAAAATTAAGTGGGTCTCACAATGATTGGCGTATCCGTGTAGGCGACTACCGCATCATTTATGAAGTAGATGACGAGCTTTCCCTTATTATTGTATGGCGAATCGCTCACCGGCGAGAAGTTTATCGTTAATTGTTCTCCGGTTCTTCTTCTGCTGGGGGGATGCTGATGATGGTTTTGCCCAGCAAGTAGTTAATCGCCGCCTGTAACTGGGCGTCCTTGTCCGGGTTGTCTGGGTCCAGGGGGATGAAGTAGTCGGGCGTCAGGCCGGTTTCATTGATGGAGGCTTTTGCCGGCGTCAGCCATTCGGCGATGGTGATGCGCACGCCGCCGTCGTTGGCCAGGGTTTGCCAGGTTTGCACTGTGCCCTTGCCAAAGGATGTATTACCAATCAGTATGCCTCGCCCTCTGTCCTGAATGGCCCCGGCCAGCACTTCGGCGGCGCTGGCGCTGCCTTCATCTATCAGAACGACCAGGGGGATGTCTTCGGCTAAGCCTTTGTCGCTGGATTGGAATTCCTGTTCACGGCTGTCGCCAAAACGTTCTACCAGCGTCACCCCTTCCGGCAAAAACTGATCGGCAATATTCACCGTTGTGTCCAGCGCCCCGCCCGGATTGCGCCGCAAATCCAGGATGATACCTGTGGGATTTTGGGCCAGCAAATCAGTCAGAATATCCTGCAATTCCTGGTCGGTGTTATTGGCAAAGCGGCTCAAGCGGATGTAGGCAATGCCTTCAGCCAACATCTCGCCGCGGGCACTGGGCAGCTTGATGACGTCGCGGGTAATGTTTACCGCAAAAGTTTCACCATCTCGCTCAATGAGTAGACGAACTGTGGTTCCGGCGGGGCCGCGCACTAACGCCGCTGCTTCCGATATGTCCATACCCGTTAAAGGGACGCCGTCTGCTTCGCGCAAAATATCGCCGGGCTGCAAGCCGGCCGCCTGTGCCGGGGAGCCGTCAATGGGGGAGACGACGGTGATAGCCCCGTCCACGTTTTCCACTTCGGCGCCAATACCTTGAAATTCACCGGACATGGATTGTTCGGCCGCTTCTTGGTCGGCAGGAGAGAGATAGCGGGTGTGCGGGTCGCCCAATGTCTCCAACATGCCGTTAATGGCTCCGTCCATCAAAGCGGCGTCATCTACCGGTTGGCGCAGGTAGCGGGTGTGGATCAGGTCCCATACTTCCCAAAAGGCTTTGATGTCGTCGGGATTGCTTAGGGAACGGCCGTTGACAAGACCGAATAGATTCACAGGGGCCACGGGTGATTGACCCAGAAGATAACCGCTGGTAAAAGCAATGATAGAAAAGATGACAACAGCCAAAATAGCTGGTATGTGTTTGTCTTGCTGCATCGGGTTTCTCCATAAATAGGTAGTAGGTAGTCACTGGTGACTGGAAACTTATACTCATCATTAGCCACCAGCCACCATAATTATAGAGACAATTTTTCAACTGTATGAAGCGTTTCCTTAGCGCATAGAAAACGTTAATATGTTGTACTTGAAGCAAATGGCGGGTCTGTTAAAATGGGCGTAACTTTGTCCTTGTGGGAACTGAGGGTATGAAAACACAAAAAATACGTACAATCTACATGATTTCTCTCGTTATCCTGGACACAATTTTAATTGCTGTCGGGTTTATTTTGGCTTACAAATTGCGGGTTGCTGTAGATTGGCCGGAGCCGTTGGTGACTGTGTACCCTTTGCGCAGTTATGCCGGTTTAATGGTTTTGCAGATCATAGCCACTGTTTTCATGCTCTTTTTCTACCGGCAGTATTATATCCCCCGCGCCGCGTCTCGTGTTGACCAGATTTATTATATTTTTGCGGCCGTTTCCATTGGCACTTTGTTCGCCGTAGCCGCCGCCACCTTTATCTTCAAAAATAATGATGTAATTTTGGATTATCCCCGCGCCATGATTATCTACGCCTGGGCGCTGATTATTTTGTTGTTGATCCTGGGCCGTATCTTGCACCAGTTTGTACGGGCGAAGTTACGGGATCGGGGCATTGGCAAAGATCGGTTGGTTATTGTGGGGACGGGTGAGATGGCCCGTCTCATCGTACAGCGCATTCAATGGTCGCCTCAGTTAGGCTATGAACTGGTAGGTGCGGTCAACGGGGTTGATGGCGAAGATGATTTGTTAGGCATACCTATCCTGGGTATGCCTGAAGATTTGCCAGAGTTGATTGGCAAATACAACATTGATGAAGTAATCATTGCTATCCCGGAAAAGGGCCACCGGGAGACAGTGCGGGTCATGTCATATTGTGAACGCGGCCGGGTTTCCATCAAAATTTTCCCCGATGTGTTCCAGTACACAACCAATCGGGCCACTATTGACGATTTAGGCGGTCTGCCCCTGCTTTCCGTGCGCGATTATGCCTTGCGCGGTTATATGCTCATCTTCAAGCGGCTGATTGATTTGCTGGGGTCGTTTGCGGGGTTGGTGCTGTTGTCGCCTTTGATGCTGCTGGTGGCTGTGGGTATCAAGTTGGAATCGCCCGGCCCAGTCTTTTTTGTGCAGGAGCGGATGGGCTTGGACGGTAAGCCATTCCGCATGATCAAGTTCCGTTCCATGCGTAAGGATGCTGAAGATCATGGGCCAGGTTGGACAACGGACAATGATCCGCGGCAGACGCGGTTGGGCGCGTTTATTCGCCGGATTGAGATTGACGAACTGCCGAATCTGATCAATGTGCTGTTGGGGGAAATGAGTTTAGTAGGGCCGCGCCCGGAGCAGAAGCATTATGTGGAACAGTTCCGGGAAAAAGTGCCACGCTACATGGATCGGCATCAGGAAAAAGGAGGGATGACTGGTTGGGCGCAGATAAATGGCCTGCGCGGTGACACCTCTATTGATGAGCGGACCAAGTATGATTTGTGGTATTTGGAGAATTGGTCTATATTGCTTGACATAAAGATTCTGCTGCGTACAGCCTGGCAAATTGTGGAGCGGACCAACGTGCGGAAACGGCCGACAGCGGTACGGCCGTCGGAAATTCTGGCTAAGGAAGATAAAGAAGCAGTTATTGTAACGGCGGAAACAACACCGGGTTCGGTGGGCGGTGAACGGTAATCGGTGAAGGGGGTTAGCGCCGCCCTTTTTCCTTGAGGTAAGCATCCAGCCAGGTGGCTTCGGCTTCGCTCAGGGGGACGGGTGGGGGTTGGCTGTAATCAATCAGCAAGTCATAGCCCCCCACGTCGTAAGAGCGAGTGAAAACAGCCTGCAAGTCCAGTACGGCGTCTGGGTCTTCCCGCAGCAGGGGGATACGGCATTTGGGCAGAGGTTGGGGCAGGGGGATAGCGTAAATTTCTAAGGCGCTGCGCGGTTTTGCCCGGCTGATGTCCACCAGATAGCGCCAGTTGACCGGGTCAGTGATAGCTACGTTTCGGGCCAGGACAGTTTCCTTGCCGTAGCCCAGTAAATCAATTTCTACCAGATTTACCGCTGTAGCCAGTAGATCGGTTTGTTTTTGTATATATTGGTCACGGCCGTCTCCCACCTTGTTGGCCGGACTGAGCAGTTCAATCAATGTCACCAAATCCCCTGAGTCACGAGCAATAATCTCAATATACGGTTCTCGCACCGCTTCGTCCAGAGGCTCTACCAACTGTGGCTCGTCGGCGACCAAAGGTTCGGCCATGGCCAACGTAGGAGCCGGTTCGCGCATGGTGTGAACGAGAAGAACGTCTGGCACGTAGCTGCGACTAACGGTTGCCAACCGCATCCGTTCCCCGATGCGGGCGATGTATTTGGGCCGTAATTGCGGTTGCAACGCCTCGCGGATATAGGTGATCATTGAGGCATGAACGTCAGGCCACAAATCACGCGCTTCAAGATAAGGGTCCATTCCGGGAAATGGGCTGGGCATGGTTGTTTCCTCTCAGGACTACAACAGATGAGGGAAGAAACAGATTTGTTTCTCTCCCGATGTTTTACTGCGTAAAGTATAGCACAGATGAGTCTACTGAAAAAAGCCGCGGATTGCGCGGATTTATCAGGATTTTTCTCTGGTAATTCTTCGCGCTCTCCGCATTCTCTGCGGTTTTTTCAGTAAAGTCACAGATTTATCGGGTGTTTTGCTGCTTCGTATCATATCTCCAGGACTAATTTGCCGGAAACGTCCCCTTCCGCCAGACGTTGCAGGGCAGTCTTACCTTGGGCCAGAGGGTAGATGGTATCAATGACGGGATGAAGACGGCCGTCAAAAATCAACCCCATTACCGTTGCATAATCGGCGCTGGTCCCCATGGTGCTGCCAATAATGCTCAAATGTTTGGTAAAAATGAAGCGGTTGTCCAGTTCAAATGTAGGGCCGCTGGTATTGCCCACGGTGAGTAAACGGCCGCCTCGTTTGAGGGCGCGTAGAGATGCAGCAAACGTGGCCGCACCCACATTGTCCACGACTACATCCACCCCCATGCGATTGGTGGCCTTGAAGATAGTCTTACCCCAATTTTCTTCTCGCCGGTTGATGAGAACGTCAGCACCCAGGTCGCGGGCGTTAGCCAGCTTTTCTTTGGAGGAACCGACGACGTAGATAGGGCCGGCCCCGGCCATTTGGGCGATCTGGATGGCGGCCGTATTGACCCCGCCGCCGGCCCCCACAATCAGAATGCTTTCTCCGGCTTGCAGCCGCCCCCGCGTAATCAGAGAGTGCCAGGCGGTGACAAAAACCAGGGAAGCCGCGGCGGCGGCGACAAAGGAAGCGTGTTCCGGCATTTTGAGCAGATTTCGGGCAGGTACGGCCGTATACTCCGCAAAAAAGCCATCCATATGCTCTCCCAGAATGGAAAAATTGTCACACATATTATCCAGCCCGCGGCGGCCAAAGTAATCATCATCCCGGCCGATGGTGGGATTAACTGCCACGCGGTCGCCCACTTGCCAGCCGGTGACGTTGGCCCCTATTTCGGTAATAATGCCGGCGCCGTCACTGCCCATCACGTGCGGCATTTTCAGGTTTAGTCCCGGCCAGCCCTCCAGCACCCATAAATCCAGCCGGTTCAATGCTGCCGCTTTAACTTCTATCAGCACTTCATCTGGCCTGATTTCCGGCCGAGCCACATCACCAAACTGCACATTATCCAGATCACCATGTTCATTAAAAAAGATCGCTTTCATCATTTACTCCCTGAGATTGACAATTTCCTCATCGCCTCACTTTCTCATTTCCTCAGCCAATAATAAGCGGGTGATGGCAAATCGGCAATCTTCTTGCGCAGAAGGGTAGCTTTTGCTATGTTGGGAGCGTGAAACCGTTAACGCAGCATATTCATGGCAAATTGTTCCGGGAAGAGGGGGCCAACGGCCGTACCACCCTCTTGCTCCTCAACCCCAATCCTGACGAGGAAACAGCAGATTCTCTTTACCTACGCTACGCCTTTGTCCTGTTGGGGCCGGAGGAGTACATCTTCCCCGCTTTTATACTAGATGACTGGGGACATGAGATGCGCTCGCTGGATATTTATGAATGGGTGCGGGAGAATGCGGACCATTTCCCCAGGGCGGAGATTTTTGGCTATGAGGCGGACGGCCGTGAAACTCAATGTTTTGTGCGCGGCCTGGAATTGGCCGTCAAACTGCCTTGTTATGTCTACTTAAATGCGGCGGACAAGGTGACGGAAGGCGTCAGAGTGAACGATATTTTGCTGCCGGACAGTTCGGTAACAGAACCTGTGCCCACGAAGCCGCCGCCGGAACTGAAACGGCCGTTACGTTCCGCCAGAGTTCGCTGGCAGCGCGTTCCCCTTGAGTAATTGAGTAACTGGGTAACTGGGGTAATTGTTCGGTTACTCAATTACTCAATTACCTGCTTACCGCATTTGCGAATGCCCTGATTTATATGCTAGAATGCGGAGAAGAAATCGAGACGGGCTGTGGGCGCGTCATTCCATGTGGGAATTTGGCAAAAGAGGTATGAGTAACGATACAGGCAGATTATATTGGCGTATAGGTCTGAGTTTGCTATTGTTTACGGCCGTATTTTTCGGTCCCTATCTGCCAGCCCGTGCTTCCCAGCCGCCTGAGCAATCCCAAATCAGGGAAACGGCCGTCTTGTCGCCCGTGTGGGGGCCGCTTATTCAACAATGGTCAGATTACATCGGCGTTGTGGCCGAGGCCAACGGCCTGGACCCGGACTTTATTGCTGCCGTCATTCAGGAAGCGTCCAGCGGTAATCCGGCAGCGGTAAGCCGGGCCGGGGCAGTAGGCTTAATGGGCGTGATGCCTGCCAGTGACGGTAAGGAACGACGGCCGTCCCCCGCTGAACTGAAAAACCCTGCTTTGAACCTGCGTTGGGGCGTCGGTATTTTATCCGAAGTGGTGCAGCAGTCCGGTGGTGATTTATATTCTGCTTTGGCGGCTTATAATAGCGGTTGGGAACAGGTAGACGATGGTACATCTCGCCATTATGCTGCCAATGTATTAGACAATTATGGCCGGGCCATCATGGTGCGTAACGGCCTGTCCCCGGACATTGCTACGCAGTGGACGATTGCTATCGAACTAACCAAAGGGAATGTGCCCCTGGAACCGCTGCTGGTATTGGGCGATCAGCCCGCCTCCGGCCTTTATACTTACGGAGAACACACGATTTATAATTATGTAGACGAGTCTGGCCGGGCTTATTTCGTGCGCGGTTATGTTGTGCCGGTATCTCTGGTCGTACCGCAGGAAGCGTTGTCAGATACAGCCGGTTCCGGCAATGGCAATGAAGTGGATGTTTACCTCCAATCGCGGTTAAGCCAGACAGGGGTAAAAGTAGCCAACAGTAATCCGCGCTTGCTGCAAGCTTGCCTGCCCAGCTTGACTCGCTTGCGTGGCTTGTCCAGCACCCGGTGGTTTGCCCCGTCAGATTGCCCGGCCAGCAACCGATAACCGAACCATGCCCACACCATTCATGCACTTACACACAGCCGAACAAATTCGGGAGAGAATTGCCGCCCAAAATGAGGACGGCCGTTTGCTGGCCCAATTAGACGCTTACTGGCCGGCCTTTTACCTGGGCAGCGTGGCCCCGGACATCAATGCCATCTCCAATATTGCCCGCTCTGCCACCCATTTTTACCGGATACCGCCCCTGGCGGGCGAGCCGGCGTACGACGTGATGCTGGCGCAATATCCTGAACTGGCTTGCGGGCCGGATCTGGCGGCAAACCGGGCGGTGTTTGTGGCCGCTTACCGGGCGCATTTGCTGCTGGATTTGGTTTGGCTGCGCCAGATTGTGGACCCGTTCTTTTTTCACGCGGATCATTTGGGCGGCCGAAAGCAGCGGCAGTTGACGCATTTTATGTTGTTGACCTGGCTGGATGGCCTGGCTCTGGCGGCGCTGCCGGATACGGCCGTAACTACTTTGGCTCACGCTTCTCCCCGCCACTGGCTGCCCTTTGCGCCGGACGAGACGCTCGTTTCCTGGCGGGATAGTCTGGTAGACCAATTAAAGCCCGATGCCTTGCCCCGCACAGTAGAGATTTACGCCGGCCGGATTGGCGTCTCGCCGGAACGGTTTGCCGCCAATTTGCAGGATGAGGTCTGGATGGCGGAACATGTCTTTGACAAGATTCCGGTAGACCGGGTGCAGGCCCATCTGACTACGGCCGTAACCCACAGCGTAGAAATGATCCGAAAGTACCTCTATCCCCCCTAAAATTCTCCATTAGAATAGGAAGGAGAGGGCGGCGGGAAAAACATCTCGTCTATATACCCTTCTCCAACTGGCACGAAAGGAACGAACTATGACAACTCCCATCCCCACTCCCGCTCCTGTCCGGCAGGACGTCCAGGCAGTTTTTCCCGATGGCCGGGCGTTTGATGCGCCTAAAGGGACGTTGATTGAAGCATTTATGGAAGCGGCCCAACCAGAGGTAGACGGCCGTATTGTAGCTGCCCTGATGAACCATAAATTACGCGAACTATCCCATCCCCTGAAACAGGACGCCACACTGGTACCCATCACCACGGCTGAATCTGACGGCGTGCGTATCTACCGCCGTTCTCTCAGCTTTTTGATGATCGTGGCCGCCCATGAGGTGTGGCCCAATCGCACCATTATTGTGCAGCACTCGATGCCTTTTGGCGGGTATTACTGCGAATGCGAAGACGGCCGTCCCATCACCGAATCCGATTTAGCCATTCTCACACAGCGAATGCGGGAACTGGTGAAAGCTGATTTGCCCTTTACCAAAGTGGAAGTGCCGTTAGAGGAGGCGTTGTGTTTCTTCCGGCAGTTGGGCGATACGGAAAAGGTAGAATTGTTTGCCCGGCGGCGCAAAAATTACCTGACGTTGTATGATCTCAATGGTATACGGGATTACTTTCACGGATTTATGGTGTCGCGCACCAGCCAACTGGATATTTTTGATCTGCGTCTCTATAACGAAGGCTTTATCATGCAGTTTCCCCGGCGGCAGCAGCCGGGCGTATTGCAGCCGTTTGAGGATGAACCCCGCCTGGCCCAGGTTTTTCAGGAATATGATGACTGGCTGCGCATCATTGGTGTGCCCAGTGTGACGGCGTTGAACAATGCTTTGGGTAACGGCCGTCTCCAGGAAATCATTCTGGTGGCAGAGGCAATGCACCAGCGCCAACTGGCCCGTATTGCTTATGAAATTGGGGCGCGACGGCCGTCCGTTAAATTGGTTCTTATTTCCGGCCCGACTTCGGCCGGCAAAACTACTTTCAGTAAGCGGCTGGCCATCCAGTTGATGGCGCGGGGCATCTATCCTGTGACTATCGGTATGGACAACTACTTTGTAGAGCGGGAAAATACACCCCGCGACGCAGACGGCAACTACGACTACGAAACGATTGACGCCCTTGACCTGGCCCTGTTCCACGATCATTTGCAGCAGCTTATGCGCGGTGAGGCTATTACCCAGCCCGTCTATAACTTCAAAACCGGTCGCCGGGAAGAAGGGGAACTGCTGCGTATTGGTGAAGATCACGTCATTTTGATTGAGGGGATTCACGGCCTTAATCCCCGGCTGGTGGACGGCATTCCCCCGGAAGCGATGTATCGTATTTTTATTTCTGCCTTCACCCAGTTGAATCTGGACAAGCACAATCGCGTACCCACCACTGATACCCGCCTGCTGCGCCGCATTGTCCGGGACGCCGCTCATCGGGGCTACACAGCCGCTGATACAATTGGCCGCTGGCCTAGCGTCCGTCTGGGAGAGAAGCGGCATATTTTTCCCTATCAGAACAATGCGGACGTGTTTTTTAACTCGGCGCTGGTCTATGAATTGTCGGTATTGAAGCGACTGGCTCAGCCGTTGCTGCTGCAAGTAGAGCCGGAGACGCCGGAGCGCATTGAAGCCAACCGCCTGCTGGCCTTCCTGCAATGGTTCGATCCCATGCCGGACGAAGGGCTGCTCAGTATTGCCGGGGATTCGATTGTGCGGGAATTTATCGGCGGGTCTATACTGGAGAATTATTCTCCCTGGCTGCGGGAGGAGTAACGGCCGTTCTCAGTTCAGCGCGATATTGTTTTATCGCATGATCATGGGTAAATACATAAATTGACTTTGAATTCTTATTAGCCCCACTGTACATGACCTATCAGTGCCTCAATTCCAGGCATAACGTTTCCAATAAATAGCATGACAAATGAAACTTTTAAAAGTGTTCGTGCGATTATTATTAGTTGTCAAAGACGACGACGCTGTTAGCCAAAACCAGTTGGTCGCCTTGCAGATTGTAGGTGTTGATGACGTGCTGGGTAGGGCAGCACAGGGGGTCATCGGGGCCGGCCTGCACCATATCTACCACAACTTGGCCGTTTATAATTTCCACAGAATTGATTTGCACCCGGTCGCCCAAGAGGATGGAGGCGGTATTGACGAGGCTATCTTGCGGTTCCATAACGTGCCAGTGACCCCCTCCACCTCCCAAACAACCTTAAAATACCTGCCAGTCAGCCAGGGTTCAATCAAATCACCATAGTGAGAACTGGCAGGATGGCCGGACTGGCCGGGCGCAAGAATGGCCTGCGCGTTGTTCGGGTCACCCCAATCCAGGATGAAGCGGGAGGAGACGGAGACAGCGTTGTTGTCGTAAGGTTGGTCAGGCAGAAAGCCGCTTTGGGCCACCGTGTTTTCGTCCCCGCCAACGGGATACGGCCCCAGGCTGAACAGGCGGCGCAAACCGGGAACCAGGCCGAAAGCGTGGGCAAAGGTGACGCGGTGCAGCCGGCCCCACTGCCATTTGGCCGGGTTTCGCCCCAGTTTTTGGCGGCAGAAGGCAGCGGCGCGGGTTAACGCTTCTTCAATGACGGCCGTGCGCCCCTGTTTTTCCCATAGCCAATGTGACTCATCTGCCAAAACTTGCCGGAGTACGGCCGTCCAGTTCCCGGAAAACTCATTCGTCGGGTGCAGAAACGGATTGATCCCCTTACCCAGCAGTTCCTCCAGAAACGGGGCGTCAAAGTGGGGCGCGAGAAGCAGGCGGGTGATTTCGTAGCTGAAAACGGCGTAGATTGTGCCGCCAATGCTGTTTGGAGTGAGGTAGCCGTCCCACTGGCGCAGGAGGTTCAGGGCGAGACGGCCGTCCGCCCCTACTGGTTTAACGTCTGCCAGTGCTTCTACCAAGGCAGTGCCGGGCAGGCTGAACACGTCCATCTGCCAGCACCGGCAGTCGGCCGGGGCGATGCGGGGCTGTGCGGCGATTAGCTGCTCGATGCGGCGGGCGCGGTAGCCATTGCACCACATTTTTCCCAGTTCGTAAGGGTAATCGTCCCCCACAATCCGGTGGTTGGCGGTGACAATGTACCCCTGCGCCGGATTGAGGGCGTGGGGCATCTCGGCAAACGGTATCTCGCCTGTCCATTCATACTCACCTGTCCAGCCGGGGACGGGCAGCGCGCCATCCCCCTGCTGCCGGAGGGGGACGCGCCCGGAGACGTAGTAGCCGATGTTGCCGTCGGCGTCGGCGTAGATGAGGTTGAGGGAAGGGGCCTGGATGTGGGCCACGGCCGTCACAAATTCATTCCAATTCCCTGCCGTATTCAGCAGCCGGAAGCCGTCCATGGCCGCATCCGGGCGCAGGGCGACGGAGTTGAGGGCGACGGGCTGTGCGCTGCGGAGCAGATGGTGGATGAGGGGGCCGTGATGGGTGACGACGACGCGCTCGGTGTGCGACGGCCGTCCCCGGATAACGATCTCCTCCTCAAGCACCTCTCCCTGCCGCCAGCCATCCCGGAAGCGGTAACGGCCGTCCCCGGCGGGATGAAGCTGCTCCAGGAACATATCTTCGCAATCCACAAAGGAAAGGGTAGCGCCCCAGGCGATATGGCCGTTGCGCCCCGCCATCACGTGCGGCAGTCCTGGTAGGGTGAACCCGGCCGCGTGGAAACCGTCGGTGCTGTGCAGATGCTGGAAATGCCACAGGGAGGGCGTGCCGACAGGCAGGTGCATGTCGTTGCAGAGGATCGCCTGGCCGCTGGCGCTCCGCGCCGGGCCGATGACCCAGCCGTTGCTGCCCCGCCCCGCGCCGTCCTGTACCCCTTTACCCAGAAACGGGTTCGTCCAGACTCCGGCCAGCCCGTCCACCCACCATTGGTTGACTTCCCCGCCACCGGGCAGGGTATCCGGGTTTTCCGCCGGGTAGCGCAGGCTGAGGTCGGCCGCCTTTTCCGGGCCGAGCTGTCGGACGAGTTCTGCGTGTACCAGTTCGGCAAACGCCCCCGTCGTCAGCGCCCACATGTGCAGACGGCCGTAAGCCAGACAATCCAGCGCATCCCACAACTGCGGCCGGTGATGCACCAGGCTAAATTCCACCGGCAGCGGAAAGCGATTTTCCAGGAAGGCGTTGACTCCGGCCGTGTAAGCCCGTAAATCGTCCCGTGCTTCTTCTGGCAAATATTTCCAGGAAGCGGCGGCCAGACGGCCAAAGCCCAGGGTGCGGGCCAGCCGGTCGGTATGCAGGGGGAGGGGGCCGAGCAGGGCGCACAATTCCCCTTTGGCGGCGCGCCGGTTCAGTTCCATCTGCCACAACCTGTCCTGTGCGTGGACAAAGCCTTGGGCAATGAGCAAATCCCCCCGGTTGGCGGCGTAGATGTGGGGAATGCCCCATTCGTCCCGGTAGACGGTGACGGGTTGGCTGAGAGGGTGGAGGTAGATACGGCCGTTAACCTGCGGCAGTCTGTGGCGGAAGAGGGATTTGAGCATAGTAACCTGGTGATGCAGTAGATTCATCATTTTTAGCCG
>JALUPA010000144.1 GCA_027054335.1 Ardenticatenaceae bacterium | reverse complement strand
GAACTGGCTGGCGCTGCGCCTGCTGCGCCCCGGCGGCCTGCTGGCCACCTTTTCCTGCTCCGGCCTGATTGACGCCAGCCTGTTCCAGAAGATTGTCTTTGGTGCAGCCGTAGATGCCCGACGCGACACGCAAATTTTACAAAAACTGGGACAGGCTCCCGACCATCCTGTTCTGCTCACCTTCCCCGAATCCGCTTACCTCAAAGGATTGCTCTGCCGGGTTTGGTAACGTTTTATTCCTCCGCGGTTTGGGAACCCTCGGAGGTACGTAAAGTCATCCGGGATGGCGCCGCCGTTTTAAGGCAACACCCAACTCCTCAGCCAGAACCGCAACTCGTCCCTCCAGTTCCTCGGCCGACTGCTTACGGCCGTTTTCCCTCTCAAAAGCCGCCCAAGCCCGCAGCGTGCGCATCTGCTGCCACCGAGACGCCGCGCCGCCGCCGTTGACCGTCTCAAACAGTTGCAAACTCCGGGCAAAACAATCCGCCGCACTGTAAATTGTCTCACCCACAGGCAGTGACTTCTCCTCCGTAGGCAACTTCTGCAACACCTGACCAATCACCCGCCAGGCTAAACCCAGATATTCCTGGTTATCCTGTTTGGCCGCCAGCTTGTGGGCCCGCCGAGCATACCGCAGCGCCTCCACCAACATATCCTGGGCCAGCAAAGCGCCGGCCAAACAAGCATAGAGGCGGGGCGCTTCATACCAACCAGACATTCGGGAAACGTTCTCTATGACGTCTTGAACTTCCTGCAGCAGATATTGGGCAATCTCATTGTGCCCCAAATCTACAAACACCTCACTCTGGCTCAATTGGAATTTCAGACCGTTCTGCACGTCGCCCAGGCTGTCGGCAATGGTGATGGCTTTACGGTAAAAGGGCACGGCCGTATACAGATCGCCGCGCAGCCGGGCTGTTTCCCCCAAAGCGGCTAAAGTTTGGGCCGCTGCCGCCGGGTCATCCAAATCCTGGTAGCTGGCTAACGCCTGGTTCAGGTACTCCCCAGCCTCCCCATACCGGCCTAAACGACTACACAACTGACCCAGAAAAAGGCGCGCCAGAGCTACAGCCGTTTCATCTTCCAGAATTTCCAGCAAAGCCAGATGGCTCTCCAACTGGCCCATATATTGCGCCGCCTGATCATATTGTCCCAGGCGGATGTGAATTTCCACCAGCAGGCGCAAACTCCGGGTCATCGCTTCCGGCTCATCAGGGCGCTCACTCAGGGACAAAGCGCGTTCGGCGACGGATACGGCCGTATCCAGTTCCCCCAGTTCCATATGCGCCTCACTCTTTAGCAGCAGTGAATGTACCTGGGTAGATTCCGCATTGACCAGCCAGGCCACCTGGTCAGCCCGCGTAGCATTGGCCAGCATTCCAGTGAAGTCCGCCTGCTCCCGGCCAATCACAGCCAGGCCATTGCCTGCCCGCGCCTGGGCATCCAGATCACCATCCTCCTCCGCCGTATAGCGCATCGTCAAATATACCTGCGCCGCTTCCACAAAACGGGCCTGCTGCAAAAGCAGCCGCCCCATCTCCTCCTGCAAACGAATCTGCCAGGCAGCAAAATGCGGTTTGTCAGCTACCAAAAGCAAGGCTCTACGGAAATAATCAATAGCCCCCTCGACATTCAAGGCGTCTAACGCCCGGTTAGCGGCCACTTCATACAACTCAGCGGCAGAAGTGGCCTCGCCAGCCAGATCGTAATGCTCGGCAATGACCGCCGCATATTCGCCAATGCGTTCGCCGCTCTGCTCCGCCAGCCAATCGGCCACCTGCCGGTGATAGAATGGGCGCAGCCGCAGCAAAACACTCTCATAAGTCACTTGATGCAGGATGGCGTGCTTGAAGACATATTCCTGCGTACCGGCAAACCCGGAACTGCTGCGCCGGAAGATCAATTCCCGCTTTTCCAACGCTTGCAAGGCGGCCTGGGTCTGGGCTTCGGCAAATGGCTCTACGGCCGTATTTGCCATACTCAACACCGCGCTGTCCCAAAATACCCGGCCCACTACCGCCGCCTTTTGCAGCGTGCCCAATTCCAGCGAAGACAACCGGTCCAGCCGCGCCTGTAACACCCCGGTAATGTTGGGCGGCACGCGCACTTCCGCCAATTGACTGCGCCGCAACCGCCACTCCTCCTCCCCGGCAATGATGATGCCATCCTCAATGAGGACCTTGACCAACTCCTCCACGTAAAAGGGATTACCCTCCGCCCGTTCCACAATCAAATTAGCCAGGTCATCGGGAATTTCCGGCAATTTACGCAGGATTTCCAGCACCAGTTCGCGGCTCTGCTCCTCCGTCAGGGCTGCCAAAGGCAAAACGTCGCCGGCATTGCGGATGGGCAGCCGCCCTGTGTCAGTTGCGCCGGGCAACGGCCGTGTCAGCGCCACCAGCACCAGGGGAAACTTCTGGCACAACTCCTGCAAATAAGCAACCAGTTGCAAAGAACCCTCATCCGCCCAATGCAAATCTTCCAGCAGCATGACAATTGCCGGCTGCCGTCGGGCCACTGCCTCTACAAACCGGCCTACCGATTCAAATACCCGTTCCGAAGAGGAGGGCGTATCGGCCGTTTCCAGCATTAACTGCTTGCCCATTGGCAGGGCCATCCCCACAAGCTGAGCAATCGCCTGCGCCTGCTGTCTGGCTTCCGGCCCCTGCCCCAAAATATCAGCCAAACCCTGCACCAGTTTTTCCTCCGCCACACGGGGCGGATCACTATCCTGAATGGAAAAATAAGCAGCCAGCATATCCCGCATGAGGGCATAGGGCAGATGGCGCACTTGCTGGTACATACGCCCCCTGAACACCGGCACGTTATCAGACAAGATGCGCAGCCAATTATTAAATTCGTGGAGCAGACGGCTCTTGCCCACGCCCGCCTCGCCAACAATAGTGATCATCTCCCCCGGCCCGCCATTTCTGGCCTGGAAATACGCCTCTTGCAGCCGCTGAAATTCAGCTTCACGGCCAATCATGCGCGTCTCCACACCTTCCACCCCCCGGCCGCTTTCATAAAAGAGGCGCGGTCTGGCCCCCAAAACCAGATATATCTGCACCGGCTCCACCCGGCCGCGAATGGGGACGGAACCCAACGGCTCCACATTAAAGACGTCGCTTACCTGCATGTACGTTTCGTGGGAGATGAGGATGCCGCCATCAGGAGCGGCGCGTTCCAGGCGGCTGGCAATATTCACGGCGTCGCCAATGACGGTGTACTCGTCGCTGCTGCCTACGTCGCCCAGCATGACCGGCCCGGTATTGATGCCTATGCGAATTTGTAAATTTCGTAAGGGGTGTGTACCGTCAGATTGTTCTTCCAGAGAGTCAACCCATTCTGTCGTTTTCAGATCGGAAGCAAAATCGCTCAGGACAGCCCGCATGGCTAAAGCGGCCCGCACTGCCTGTTCCGGATCGTCTTCATGGGCTACCGGCACGCCAAACAGCCCCATCACGGCATCACCAACGTGCTTGTCAATGCTGCCGCCATGCCCGGTGATGGCGTTATCTAACCGCCGCCACAGGACGTTCATAATATCCAGCATATTGGTATCCGGCAGAGATTCAACGATGCCGGTAAAGCCGGCTACGTTGGCAAAGAGAATGGTGACTTGTTTGCGTTGGGCCACGCGGGCAGAAACGCCGGGAATACGGCCGTTCAACCCCTCCATCATCTCTTGCAGCACGGCTACAGTGGTATTCACCACCGCATCCCCCAACAAATCGCGCTGGGCCTGCAAGGCAATAATCGCCTGTTGGTACTGCTGCCGGCTGCTCATTTTTACCAGGCCACCAAATCCTTTGTTTGCAAAGCTTCTTTATCCAGTCCCAGGCGGCGGAAGAGAATGATGGACTGCCGTCGCAAGGATTTGGCCCGGTCTTCGTGGCCGCGATGCAGTTCGTAAAGGGCGGAAGCGCGTAAGGTGATCGCTTTTTCCAGGGCGTCGGGTTCGCCCAAATCATCCAGAAGTTGCAAGCTGCGGCCAAAACAGGTGCTGGCGTCTACCTGTTGCCCGGATATAGCGGCCACTTTTTCCTTCTGGGGTACTTTAGCCAATACCTGACCCAGCACGCGCCAGGCCACGGCCACAGCCCGCTTCATAGCCCGCCCGGACTGCTTTTGCAAGGTCTTCTCTGCCACACTCACGGCTAAGATGGCCTGGCTCTCGGCTTCATCCAGCAAATGGTCTTCCAGAAATAGTTGGGCCAGGCCAGATACGGCCGTAACAATCACCAACGGTTTCTGCGCCTGCCGCGCCAGTTTCAGCGCCTTCTCCAGCCAGGAAAAGGCCGCATCCTGATGTTCCTCCTTGTCTACCATTTCCAGGGCTGATTCCGGGATTGCCACAGCCTGCGACAGGTGCAACACGCCCATATCAGTCGCCAGATAGGCCCGGTAGACGGCGCTGTCCGCCTTTTCCGCCAGGGCCAATGCCTGACGGAAGTTGGCTTCCGCTTCGTGGTATTGGCGCTGCTGCAAAGCAACGTAACCTAACTGGCGCAAGGCCACCACAGCGGCGTAAAAATGGTTTTGATCCTGCGCGTAGATGAGACAGGTTTGGTAATGGGTCACGGCCGTATCCCAATCATGCTGCTCCAGGGCCAACTGACCCAATTCTGCCAGAAGCAAATCCTGCCACATGGCGTCACGCAGTTGGCGGAACAGGTTTTGTGCTTTCTCAAATGCCTGCACAGCCTGCTGGTAATGGCCCATCTCCCGCCCCACCTGGCCCAGCAGCACGTGGCTGTAGGCGCGTTCCCGGTTGCTCAGAGATTTACCGGCGGCATAGGCTTGTTTACCGAGGGTTACGGCCGTATGCAGCTCCCCAACACGCAGCAGAACCAGCCCCCGGCCCACTTGCATTTGCAGCCGCTGCCTTTCCAACTGCATATCCCGGGCCAACGCTTCACCATCCTCGGCATATTCCAGCGCCGCATCCCAATCATCCTGAAAATACGCTGTCAGGAACAACCCCCACAAGGCGTTGACTAACATTTCGGCATGGCTCAGGTTGTTGGCGATGGCTTGCGCCGCCTTAAAGGAGCGTGCTGCCTCATCATAATGGCCCAGCCAGCACAAAGTATAGCCCAAACCGGCGTGCAACTGCATCCGCTGGGAGGCGGCAGCCGTCTCGTCCGGCAGGAGGTGTAAGGCGCGGCGGTAATAAATGACAGCTGTTTCCGGGGCATTTTGATTGTGCGCCTGCTCGGCAGCACGGCCGTACCAGGCCACCGCTTCATCAATCTGATCTGCCTGCTCGAAATGATAAGCCACCGTGCCGGCGCTTTGGGTGGCCTGCGGCGAAACGTTCGTCACAAACCAGGTGGCTGCCAGCACGTGGTACGTCTGCCGCTGCCCCAATGGGGTTGCCTGGCTTATCACTTCCCGCATCGTGTCGTAAGGGAAAGAGTAAAACAACGTCTCGGCTGATCGCACATCCCGCCGCCGGTAAACCCATCCCTGCTGTTCCAACCAGGTCAGAATGGTATCCAAAGCTCTTTCCGCCAATGGCTGGTCATCTTCCCTGCTCAAAAACAGCAAACCGGACGGTTGAAAAGTGCGCCCCAGAACGGCCGCTTTTTGCAGCACATCCCTGGCGATTCGGGACAGTTGCTCCAG
>JALUPA010000143.1 GCA_027054335.1 Ardenticatenaceae bacterium | reverse complement strand
CAACAGCATCCAGGATATTGTGGACAACGAAGAGTTGGTTCTGGGCACGCAAACCGGCACGACCAACTACGAAACAGCCAAACAATACCTGCCCGAAGACCGCATTCAGGCGTTTGAGCAGTTCCCCTTTGCCGTGCAGGCCCTCATCGCCGGGGATATTGACGCCGTGATCATTGACGAAGTGGCCGGGCAAGGCTACCTGGGCGAAAACGCCGACCTGCTCAAGCTGGTAGGCGAATCCCTCTCCAGCGACCAGTTGGGCTTCATCTATCCCCAAGGCAGCGACCTGGTAGAGCCGGTGAACATGGCCCTGCAAACGTTAAAGGAAAATGGCTTCCTGCAGGAAATCAACACCAAATACTTTGGCCCAGACTTTGACGTGACCTATGATGATTTAGAGGGGTAAAAAACCTCAGAGTTGGTGGCTGGTAGCGATAACCAGCAGCCACAATTATTAACATAAAAAGCGACGGCCGTAAAGCCGTCGCTTTTTTGTTTTCCCTTTGGTTCAAGGTATCATTGTAATTATCCAATTACCAATCACTCAATTACCCATACAAAGGAGACACAATGACAGGCCCTGAAATTCAATCACAGATACAAACGGAGGTAACAGGGGAAGAAATCCGGCGTGAATTCCCCTGGTGGCTAGTGGCTATTCTCGGGTTTTTACTCCTCATGGGCATCTTGATAGCGACTAACGAGAATTTCAATGAAGCGTTCAAATTTATTGTACCGGGCATCAAAATCACGCTGTATACCACTTTTGCTGCTTTCGGCATTGCCCTGATACTGGGGCTGCTGGCCGGTCTGGGGCGCATCAGCCACAACGTCGTCATTCGCAATGTGGCTACCGCTTATGTGGAATTTATCCGGGGCGTGCCTACCCTGGTGTTGATTTTTACCGTTGCCATCGTGCTTGTCCCTCTTTTGGTAGACCTGGTGGGGATAGACAATAAGTTTATTACCCAAAATACGCGAGCAATTATTGCTCTGGCAGTTATTTACGGGGCCTTTCTGGCCGAAATTTTCCGGGCCGGTATCGAATCCATCAGCAAGGGGCAGATGGAAGCGGCCCGCTCTTTGGGCATGACTTATTTCCAGGCCATGCGCTATATTATTCTGCCGCAGGCGATTCGCAACATCTTTCCGGCGCTGGCCAATGATTTTATCGCCATGCTGAAGGATTCCTCGCTGGTATCGGTACTGGCGGTGCGGGATATTACCCAACGGGCACGGTTACACGCCGGCAGCACCTTCCGCTTCCGGGAATCATACCTGGTGTTGACGTTTTTGTATCTGAGTATGACCATCGCTTTGAGCCTGCTTTTGCGTTGGTATGAAAGCCGTTCGGGTAAGGAGCAGCGGTAATGAACAACGACATTATTGTGATTGAACATTTGTATAAATATTTTGGCGATATTAGAGCGGTGATTGATTTCAACCTGCGGGTGCGGCGCGGCGAGGTAGTGGTCATCGTCGGCCCCAGTGGTTCCGGTAAGAGTACGGTGCTGCGCTGCATTAACTACCTGGAAACACCGACGCAGGGGGATATTACTATTGACGGCGTTCATTTGGAAGATAAAAAGACAGATATTAACAAGGTGCGGCAGGAAGTGGGGATGGTGTTCCAGCAGTTTAACCTGTTTCCTCATTTGACGGTGCTGCAAAACGTAACGATTGCCCAGGAGAAGGTTTTGAAGCGAAAAAAGGAGGAAGCGGCCGAAATCGGTATGAAGCAGTTGGAACGGGTAGGCATCCCGGAAAAAGCGGACGCTTATCCGCGCCAGTTGTCCGGCGGCCAGCAGCAGCGGGTAGCTATTGCCCGTTCTCTGGCCATGCAGCCAAAGATCATGCTCTTTGATGAGCCGACCAGCGCGCTGGACCCGGAAATGATTAAGGAGGTGCTGGACGTGATGCTGGACCTGGCGCAGGCGGGGATGACGATGGCGGTGGTAACGCACGAGATGGGTTTTGCCAAAGCGGCCGCCGACCGGGTAGTGTTTATGGATGAGGGGCGCATTGTGGAAGACGGCCGTCCCGCCAACGTATTCGACAATCCGCAGCACGAGCGGACGAAGTTGTTCCTGAGCAAGATTTTGGCGCATTAACGTAAGACAATTTTGCAAAATTGTCCTACACCCACCGAATATGAGTGAGATTAATTATCAGCGGGTCAACAAATTAGCCGGGATATTGAGCGAAACGCTGGATAACCAAGCCGCGCTGGCGGCTTTGGCTGCGGCGCTGGGGGAAAACCCCAATGACGCCCTGCCGGAAAAGGCCACGCTGCGGGAAAATGCCCAGGATTTGGCCTTGTTCATGGCCCGCCGCGGTAAGCTGGACGAGCTAATCAATGCCGTGCATGACAGGCGGCCGGACGTTGACTTGACGCCGGTTGGCGGCCCCCAGCCTGGCCCAATTGTCACACCCGGCCACGTAGCCCCCCTGAAAACCTGGCTGAAACGGGAAGCGCAGCGCAGCAATGCCCTGCCCCTGGCCCCGCTGGACCCCAAAGGGCGGGATGCGGCCGTCGTTTCTCTGGGGCAGGTGTTTATCAATCTGGATGCGGGAACAATTTATCAATGGGAACCGGTCGAACAAGGGGAAGTGCGTCTCCACCGACGACGTAGCGCGGCGTTGGCCCACATCCATAATAACCGGCAGATGATTTTGTTAGGCGACCCCGGTTCCGGCAAATCTACCTTGTTGCGCTTTTTGACGCACTGCCTGGCGCAGCACGCCCTGGCTCCGCAAGACGGCTGGCGGGAAACGTTAAACTGGCCAGAAGAACAAACCCAATCCGCCACCCATGATCCGCAAACTGCCTGGCGGGAAACAGAAGAACGGCAGGAAAAGGCCAAGGACAACGCCGAACAGTCCATCCAAACTGTGAAAAAATGGTGGACGGCAGACGCCCCCATCCCCCTGCTGCTGGAGCTGCGCGACTTTGCCCGCACCGATTTTAACCCGGACTCGCCGCTGGCGGTGTGGCAGTTTGCCGCTGACCGTCTGGAGCAGCAAGGGTTCGGTAACGCCGTCCCCGCGTTGGAAAAGGCAGCGCGGCAGGGGCGGGTTCTCTTTTTGCTGGACGGCGTGGATGAAGTAGAGCCAGAAAAGCGTCCGGCCGTGTGGCAGGCCATTCAGGCGTTGGGTGACGGCCCCTATCTGGAAAACCGCTGGGTGACTACCTGCCGCATCCTCTCTTTTGCCCCGGAAGAAGCGCCGACCGGCGTGCTGGTGCAGACCTTGCAGCTGTTGAATGAAGCGCAGATTGACCGGTTTATTGCCAGTTGGTACGGCGTGCTGGAAACGGCCGGAGACCGGACGCCGGAGCAGGCAGCCAACTTGACCCGGCAGCTGCAAAGGGCGGTGCAGCGCTGCCGCCTGCAGGAACTGGCGGAAAACCCGATGCTGCTGACGATTATGGCCCTGGTGCAAACATACCATGGTACGCTGCCGGACGAGCGGGCCAAGCTGTACCAGGCATGTGTGGAAACGCTGCTGCTGCGCTGGCAAAAGGCCAAGGAAACGGAAGGCGCAGTACTGCCAGACGTGCTGGCCGCGCTGGAGACCACGCAGGAAAACCTGGAGCGGCTGTTGTGGGAGATTGCCTGGCAGGCGCACAGTCAAGCGCCGCAGCGCCAGCAGGCAGCCGACATTCCCGAAGATGAGGTGATAAAAACGGCCAGAGCGCAGTTGGGCAGCTACGCCAAAGCGGAGCAGTTTATTGAGTACACGGAACGGCGGGCGCATTTGCTGGTGGGCAAGGGCGGCCAGACGGAGCGGGTGTACACCTTCCCTCACCGCACCTTTCAGGAATATCTGGCGGCCTGCCGTTTGGCGGCGCAGCGCCGTTTTCCGCAAGAGGCGGCTAAACTGGCGGCGCAGGGAGATACCTGGCGAGAGGTGTTAGCCCTGGCGGCGGGGACGCTGGTATTTAACCGGAATGACCGGGAACGGGCATTGGACGGCGTGGCCGAGGTGCTGCCCCAGCAAACGCCAGAGCGGGAAGACGAAGGCGGCTGGTACCGGGTGTGGCTGGCGGCGGAGATGATGCTGGTGGTGGGCCGGGAAGCGGCAGAGCAGGACGAAGTGGGCCGGGAAACGCTGCCCCGCCTGCGGCGGCAGTTGGCCGCCTTGCTGGAACAGGGCAAGCTAACAGCGCAGCAGCGAGCGGAGGCGGGGGACGCGCTGGGCTGGCTGGGGGATGAACGCCCCGGTGTGTGTACCCTGGAACCGGCGACGATTGAGATTCCGGCGGGACCGTTTTTGATGGGCAGCAACAAGAATAAAGACCCGGAAGCCGATAGTGACGAAGAATCGCAGCATCCGGTGGAACTGCCCGCGTATCGCATCGGCAAATACCCGGTGACAGTGGCCCAATATGCCTGTTTTATTGATGATGGCGGCTACAACAATCGCGCTTACTGGACGGAAGAAGGCTGGGCATCTAAGGAAAAAAGGGGCTGGACAGAACCCCGCTACTGGCAAGATCCGCAGTGGAACGCGCCCAACCGGCCGGTCGTGGGGGTAAGCTGGTATGAAGCGGTGGCTTACTGCACCTGGTTAAGTGAGAAGACGGGGAAGGCGTATCGCCTGCCGGACGAGGCGATGTGGGAAAAGGCGGCGCGGGGGACGGACGGCCGTATCTACCCCTGGGGCAACGAGTGGGAGCCATACCGCTTGAATGCCGAAAATATAGTAGGCCGAACTACGGCCGTAGGCAGCTACCCGGACGGCCGTTCCCCCTACGGCCTGGAAGATTGCAGCGGCAACGTGTGGGAATGGTGTTCTAGTCTTGCTCCAAGCAACACGCCTTATCCTTTTCAGGTAAAAACATATGAAGAAGACTTGGCAGCCCGTGGCGCCCGTAGCTGTCGCGGGGGCGCGTTTCACGTCAGCAGCAGGCTCTGCCGCACTGCGTATCGGCGCAGCAGCAACCCGGGCTACGGTAATTTCAATTTCGGGTTCCGGGTAGTCGAACATCTCTCCGATCCTGCCTCCTGATTTCTGCTTTCTGTCTTCTGATCTTTTCTGTTTTCTTCTTATTACCTTTGCATTTCCATCAGGTCAAGGTAACATAGAAGCCTGTTCTCAAAATCGCTGCGCCTTTGGCGCAGCGATTAAATTTTGTAACTGTACCGGTGTCATTTCGACCAGAGGGAGAAATCTTTAACCTTGTTGGGCAAGATTCCTCACCCCTCCGGGGATTCGGAATGACCCCTGAATAGACACCAAATTTTTTTATTTTTGATAACCTGGAAATTGAAAAAGTTCAACTTCATGAAGAAGTTGAACTTTTGGCGCACAGCAACCCGTGAAAACATACAAAAATCTCTACCCCCAACTCACCAGCTTTGCCAATCTGGAACAAGCCTGGTGCAAAGCGCGTAAAGGCAAGCGCGGCAAACTGGCCGTAGCCGCCTTTGAGTTCAACGCCGAAGGCGAACTGTTCCAATTGCAGCGCGAACTGCAAGAAAAAACCTACCAGCCCGGCCCTTACCGCAGCTTCCTCATCCACGATCCCAAGAAACGCAAAATAAGCGCCGCGCCTTTTCGGGATCGCGTTGTGCATCACGCCTTGATTTGAAATTCATCGTAGGGGTGGGACGGCCGGGTCAACATC
>JALUPA010000142.1 GCA_027054335.1 Ardenticatenaceae bacterium | reverse complement strand
GAATGTGGGGGTGGGGGATACGGCCGTGTTTCTCATCACCATTTTTACCGGCTTCATCATGGTCTACAGTTTTTGGCTTATGTTAGCTACCCTTGCCTTCTGGTTTGTCCGCGTAGAGAACTTGCTCGTCATCTTCCAGAGCATGTACAGTGCCGGACGCTGGCCGGTAGGCATCTATCCTGGCTGGCTGCGTTTTGCGCTTACCTTTCTTGTTCCCATTGCCTTTGCCGTCACCGTTCCCGCTGAAGGGTTGACAGGACAACTCTCAGCTAATACGCTGGTACTGGCAATTATTTTGGCCGGCGTCTTGTTCACCGCGGCCCGGTTGTTTTGGCGGTTTGGTATCAGGTTTTATTCGGGGGCGTCGGCATAAGACGAAGAGGGGATATGGGCTAGTGTCTTGTCACATCTGTGTTGATGAGTTTGTAGTAACGGCTTTAGCCGTGCCACCGCTGAAGCGGTTACTACAAACTTATTCATCATTTCACGCTTGACAGGACACTAGAAGTATCTCAATATCTCACTCTTCCAGGAGGTTTTACCATGACAAAATATATAGGCATTCTTACTGCCGGCGGCGACAGCCCCGGATTGAATGCGGCTATCCGCGGTGTGGGCAAAGCAGCCCGCAGCATGGACATGGAAGTAATTGGTTTTCTGGACGGCTTTCGCGGCCTGATGCAAAATCGCACGGTGCGTTTGAACGATGCCGCTTTGTCCGGCATATTGACATTGGGCGGCACAATTCTGGGAACCAGCCGGGACAAACCGCACAAGATGCCCATTGGCGGTAAAATTATGGACATGACGGACATGATGGTGGACACGTATCGCAAGCACAATCTGGATGTGCTGGTCTGCCTGGGTGGGGGCGGGACAATGAAGAATGCGTACCGCTTGCAGGAAAAGGGCATTAACGTGATTACCCTGCCCAAGACGATTGATAATGACGTGGCTATGACGGACGTGACGTTTGGTTTTGACACGGCGCTGGGTATCGCCGCAGAAGCGATTGACCGGCTGCACAGCACGGCGCACAGCCATCACCGCATTATTGTAGTGGAGGTGATGGGGCATAATACGGGCTGGTTGGCCTTGGGCGCGGGCCTGGCCGGTGGTGCGGACGTCATTCTCATTCCGGAGATTCCTTATGAAGCTCAGATTGTAGCGCGGGCTATCCGGCGGCGCAGCCGGGAGGGGAAGCGGTTTAGTATTGTTTGTGTTTCAGAGGGGGCCATGTCGGGCGAAACGGCCGTAGCCTGGAACGCAGCTGTCCAGCAAAAAAAGAAGGCTGGAAACAGAGAGGAAAAAGGTAAGGCAGCGGCTAATATTGACATTATCGAAGGCCAGCGCGCCCTCAGCACGCAGACCTTGACCCAGCAGCTGGAAGAACTTACCGGCCTGGAATCCCGTACCACTATTTTGGGGCACGTGCAACGCGGCGGCACACCCTCGGCCGCTGATCGGCTGCTGGCCACAAAGCTGGGCACAGCCTGCGCTGAATTTATCCGCGACGGTCTTTACGGCGTTATGGTCGCTTCGCGCGGTGAAGGCGTGGAAACCGTGCCTTTGCCTGACGTCGTGGGCAAACGCAAAACTGTCCCGCCGGATCACGCCTGGATACGCAGCGCCCGGCTGGTGGG
>JALUPA010000141.1 GCA_027054335.1 Ardenticatenaceae bacterium | reverse complement strand
TATTCTGGCGTTATTGGTGGGGTTGACGGCGGGGGTATTGGCGGCGCTGCTCATTGACAGTTATTACCTGGGGGAAAAAGTGCGCCAGGCCCACACCAACCGCAACCTGATCCGGCAGGAATTGGACAGAACAAAAACAGACCTGGCCGGTGTGGAAAAAGAACTGGCTGTCGCCCAAAATGAACTCAAGAACCTGTCGCGTGAAACGTCTCGTAAAGAAGTGGAAGTCGCCTCGCTGCAAGGCAAGCTGGATACGGCCGTAGCCCGCATTGAAGCTCTGAATCACAATCTGGATCAAGTCAACGAACATCTGGACGAATTGCGGCGGGAAAACCGGGCGCTGCAAGGGCAGTTGCAAACCGCCCACAACGAAAACAGCTTGCTGCGTGACAATCTTCACCGTCTGGAAACCCAACTGGAAGAAGCGCGGGAAGAAAACCGGGCCATTTGCCAGCAAGTTTCCGTCACGGAAGTAGAAATGAAGCATCTGCGGCAAAATCTGACAGACGCCCGCCAACAATTGGCGGACAGCCAGCATCTGCGCCAACAACTTGACCGGGCAAAAGAAAATCTGCAAACAACCCAATCTGAAGTTGAACGACTGCGCAATCGCGTAAAAGCGTTGCAGGCCCAAATCGCTCTTACCGGTAAAAACCCCCTGGAAGTCATCAAGGGTGTTGGGCCTACCTACGCCAAACACCTGAATGAACACGGCATCTACACACTGGAAGATTTAGCCCAGGCCGATCCGGCAGCCATTGCCAAACACATCAAACTGAAACCGTGGCAGGCAGTATACCCGGCAGCCTGGATTACGGAAGCGCGTATTCTGGCCGCAAAAATGAACCAAGAAACACAAGAGTGAACGTCATGACTGATTGGTATAAATTAAGCGCCGATGAAACTATTACCCGGTTAAACACCGCGGCAAAAGCGGGGCTTACAGAGGCAGAAGCGCAAAAGCGCCGGGAACAATATGGGCCGAATGAGTTGGTGGAAAAAGGCGGCCGTAAACCTCTGGAAATTATTATCGATCAGATTAAAGAGCCGATGGTCATTGTGCTGATCATAGCCGCCCTGGTTTCCGGGGTTTTGGGCGAATATTTGGATGTGGTGGTTATTCTGGCTATCGTTATCCTCAATGCCATTATTGGTTTTACCCAGGAATATAAAGCAGAACAGGCGATCAGGGCCTTGAAGGAGATGGCGGTACCGGTGGTGCGGGTACGACGCGACGGCCGTTTGCGGGAAATTTCAGCCAAGTTACTGGTTCCCGGTGACATTGTGATTTTGGAGACGGGAAATGCTGTACCGGCAGACGGCCGTCTCCTGGAAAGCATCAATCTCAAGGTAGATGAATCGGCGCTGACCGGCGAGTCGGAATCCGTAGACAAATCAACCGATCCCCTTACGGAAGATCATCTACAGGTAGGCGACCGGCATAACATGGTGTTTATGGGGACGAATGTGACGTATGGTCGGGGCACGGCCGTTATCACTACCACCGGCATGAATACCGAACTGGGCAATATCGCCGAAATGCTGCAAACCGTCGAGCAGGAAATGACTCCCCTGCAAAAGCGTCTGGCCCAATTGGGCAAAAATCTGGCTTGGGCGGCCGTCATCATCATCGCCATCGTCATGGT
>JALUPA010000140.1 GCA_027054335.1 Ardenticatenaceae bacterium | reverse complement strand
TTTTTTATAATGACTTTACCGAAAAAACCGCAGAGGACGCAAAGATCGCAAAGATTTACCAGAGAAAAATCCAGACAAATCCGCGAAATCCGCGGCTTAAGTTTTGAAATTTGGATCTACTGAGATTAGAGATTAGAGATTGGGAGATTGGAATGGTTACTATGGATTTTGATGTTTCTGACTCGTTTCGCTCGCAACTTATTGAAGCAGCTAAAGCCGAAGGGCTTTCTGTGAATGCGCTTGCCACGCTGGCTTTAACCGAAAAAGTTGCTTTACGACGCGCAGTGGATTATCCTGAAGTCAGAGTAGCGCAAGGCAGTCGGGAAAAATTGTTGGACATTCTGGCTAAAGCACCTGATGTTGAGCCGGAAGAGTATGACAGGTTGGATTGAGTTTTTAGATTGGTTCAATCTTCAAGATTGAACCAATCTCCCTCCCAGGAAACAGTGTTGAGCAGCGATAAAAAGAGAGCGCCCCGAAACAGAACAATCGTCCTGACTGATGAGGACAAGGCAGTGTGCCAGAGACGACTTTTGCGTCTGCGCGGCCCCGCTACGCTGGCAGAAGTGGCAAACAAAACGATTTGTCAGGACGTTTTTACTGTTCTGGATTATTTACCGGCGCATTCGGTAGATTTGCTTTTTGCTGACCCGCCGTACAATTTGAGCAAATCTTTTAACGGCCGTACCTTCTCCGAGCTCCCCCTCGATCAATACGAAAAATGGCTGGATAGCTGGATTATCAAGCTGCCACGCATTTTGCAGCCAACTGCTTCCGTTTACATCTGTGGCGACTGGCGATCTTCCTCTGCCATACACAGAGTTCTGGAAAAGTATTTTATCGTCAGAAACCGTATCACCTGGGAGCGGGAAAAAGGGCGCGGTGCCAAGGCAAACTGGAAAAACAGTTCCGAAGACATTTGGTTTTGCACCGTATCGTCCAACTACACGTTCAACGTGGATGCAGTTAAATTAAAGCGGAAGGTAATAGCGCCATATACGACAGAAAAGGGAATACCTAAAGATTGGCGCGATACAGAAAACGGCCGTTTCCGCCTCACCCACCCCTCAAATCTCTGGACAGATTTAACCGTGCCATTCTGGTCCATGCCGGAAAACACAGATCATCCCACTCAAAAACCGGAAAAACTTCTGGCAAAAATTATTTTAGCCAGTTCCTCCGCAGGCGATCTTATTTTTGACCCGTTTCTCGGTTCCGGCACAACGTCAGTCGTTGCCAAAAAACTCAACCGTCGCTATATCGGCGTAGAAATAGATGAGGATTACTGCTGCCTGGCTGAAAAACGCTTGATGCAGGCCGAACTAAATTCCGATATTCAAGGTTACCATGAAGGCGTTTTCTGGGAGAGGAACACATTAGCCGACCAAAAGAAACCTGGAAAAACCAGAAGTAAGCCTGACACAAAACAACTTTCCCTCATTTAGACAGAGCTATCCCCAATGAAAAGCCGCATATTTTTCAGTGACAATTACAAAGAAATCCAACAGGCAACGCTTGACTTGCTCAATTCGCAAAGAGATATTCTCTCTCAACGAACATTGCAAAGCACACGCGCAGCAGGGGACGCCGTTGAAGAAATTATTGCCGAATCGTTCGATTCCATCCTCGAAAAATGGATTGTGGATTACTCCACAAGTTTTGCTCGCAAGGCAATGGCCGATCTTGCGTTCAATGATATTGACGGATTGTACTACGTGGCAGATGTAAAAACGCACCGCACCAGCACAAAATTCAACATGCCTAATTTGACATCCATCAGACGGCTTTCAAGATTTTACGAAGACGATAATAACTATTTCTCTCTTTTGTTAATCAGCTACCATCTGGAAGAAACACAAATCATTTTTACAGATGTGAAATTTGTGCCAATCGAATTTCTTGATTGGGATTGTTTGACTATTGGCGCATTGGGCTGGGGGCAAATACAGATCGCCAATTCCAATCGTGTCAGTATAAACCCACAATATCCCCGCAAAAAATGGATGCTTGAGATGTGTGATATTGTGGCCGAGTTCTACGTAAAAGAAATTGGTAAAATTTCAGAACGAATCGGCCACTTTGAAAAAGTGCGTGAATTTTGGCTGGCTAAACCTGATGACTAATCATCCATCGCCAAGCTCGGTACACCCCAAATACATCCTCCAAACTTACAACCTGGAACCGAAAAAGAGCCTGGGTCAAAATTTTCTTTTTGATGAGAATGTGCTGGCGCGGATTGTGGCGGCGGCTGATTTGCGGGCGGAGGATGAAGTGCTGGAAATCGGGCCGGGGCTGGGGGCGTTGACCCGGCTGCTGGCGCAAAAAGCGGATCGGGTCGTGGCGGTGGAACTAGACGGCCGTTTCCTCCCCATCTTAAAAACCGAATTGGCAGCCTATGACAACGTGACCCTGATTCACGGCGATATTCTGGCGCAAGACCCGGCGCAGTTGTTTGCCCGGCCGTACAAAGTCGCGGCCAATGTGCCCTATTACATCACCGGGGCCATCCTGCGCCACCTCCTCTCGGTGGCTCACAAGCCGCTGCTCATGGTGATGACGGTGCAAAAAGAGGTGGCGGAACGGGTAACGGCCGTCCCCCCCAACATGTCACTTCTGGCCGTCAGCACCCAATTTTACGGCCGTGTGCAACGCATCGCCGCCATCAAAGCCGGCGCTTTCTGGCCCCGCCCCGACGTGGATTCGGCCGTCATCCGCCTGGATTTGTACGAGGAACGGCCGTTGCCCCTGAACGAAGAAGCTGCTTTTTTCCGTCTGGTCAGAACCGGTTTCAGTCAAAAACGGAAACAGTTGAAGAATAATTTACGCCAGTTGGGTTTGCGCAAGGAGGAGGTTACGGCCGTGTTAGAAGCTGCGGGGGTAGACGGCCGTCGCCGCGCCCAAACCCTCACCCTGGACGACTGGCTGGCAATTTACCGGGAGATTGCGTAGGTCAATTTTGCAAAATCGACCTACCCCAACGCCGACCAAACTTCCAGCTTCGCCTTCACCCGGCGAATAACTTCATTAGTAAACTCATCCGTATTGGCCGTACCGCCAATATCGGCCGTTTTGATGCCGTCGTACACCGTCTCCAGCGTCGCTTCATAAATGGCCCGGCTGGCTCGTTTGGCCTCCTGTTCCTTGAGATGGGAGAGCATTCCGGCGGCGGCCAGAATCATCGCCATGGGGTTGGCCCGGTTGAGTCCTTGCAAGGAGGGCGCGGTGCCATGCGGCGCTTCGGCCATCAGGCAAGCTAATTCGCCATCCGCACCGATAGAAATAACCATAGATTCCGACCCGGCAATGGAGCCAAACATTTGCAGCACCATGTCCGAGAGCAGATCGCCGTCCCGGTTCAGGCTGGGGATGACCAGCGGTTCGCCGGTAGTCGCCAGCAGCAGGGCAAACGTGGCGTCAATCAACTGTGGTTCATAACGCACATCCGGGTAACGTTGGGCGGCGGCGTCCAGTTCCTCTTTGAACATCCCTTCGTACACGGGGCTGACGGTGTATTTGGGGCCGCCAAATACCTTCGCCCCGGTTTTGCGGGCGTGCTGGAAGGCGTATTCAGCCACAGCCCGACAAACGCGGCGGCTGATGCGCTCGGTGCGGAAGGCGACTTCATCCAGGCTGCCCGGTTCGCCTTCCCGGCCTTCTGCCGCCCCGTAAGCGCCATCCCGCGCCATGCGCACCACGCTGATGGGGGAGTAAACGCCGGCAATGGGACGTACCCCAGGGATACGCCGGCCGATGCGCAAAATCACATCCGCGTCCATCTCCTCGCGCAAAATGGCGTTGGGACTGCCCACGTCTCCCTGCTGCTCCGGCGTAATGGTGGCTGCTTTGAGGGCCACAAGATGGTCCCGAATGGCCCGGCCGGCTTCGTAAACGACCTGGTTGTTGGTCGCCCGCCGGTTTTCCAGGCTGAGGTCGTAATGGATAAATTCCACGTCGTAGCGAATCACGTGCGGGTCAAGTACCCGCAGCGCTTCTTCCAATAGTTCCTGTCCGGTCTGGTCGCCATCAAGGACGACAATTTGTCTGGTCATGGGTACTCCTTGCGTATTGCGTGATGCGTATTGCGTGATGCGTGATGCGTGACGGGTTTTCACGCATCACGCATCACGCATCATTTCTTTTGTAACAGATTCAGATATTTGGGTATGGCGGTGGTGTAAAGCCAATACAATGACGGCCGTACCACGTAATCCCAGGCGCCGATGTGGTGGACGACACGGCCGTTAAACCCCCGCTTAAACCGCCACACCCCCCACAGCCGGTCAGCTTCAGTAAATTCATCCGGCGCGCCCCAAAAGTCGTAAACGGCGCAGCCCTGCGCTTTGGCCCAACGAATGGCTTCCCATTGTAACAAATAGTTGGGCATCCGGTTGCGCTCTTTCTGGGTGGATGCGCCGTACATGTAGATCGCTTTTTGCCCTAGGCGGACGATGAAAACGGCCGCTACCGGTTCCCCTTCGTACTCGGCGATGAGGGGCTGGCCCATCCCATCGTTATAGAAAGAAGCCCAGGCGTCGAGATAATAAGCTAACGGCCGTATAGCAAACCCATCGCGCCCGGCCGTTTCCCGGTACATCTCCGCCAAAACCGGAAAATCGTCCGGCGTGCCCGGCCGCACCACAATTCCCTTGCGCCCCGCCAGCCGGATATTGTAGCGGGTCTTGGATTTCATCGCGGCCAGCAAATCATCTTCCGAGAGGGTCAAATCCAACTCCACCGTATTGCGAAACTGAATCTGGTCATCTGAAAAACGCCAACCGCGCTCTTGCAACTCATTGATGAACTGGACACCGGGGGAGTATGGCTCCGGTTCTACTCCCACGCCTTTGACCACATCCGGGTCAATCTTGATAAAAATGGCCTTTTCCTGCCGGGCCAACTGTTCCAACTCAGCCAGCATTGTCTGGCGCAAATCCACATCAGCATAATCCAGCGCCGGCCCTTTGGGCACATACAGGATGGAAAACGAGGTTCGGGGCAAGGCACGTTTTAGAATCATGGCCGCCATTTTCGGCTGGCCATCCTCCAAAACCAATGGGCACATCTGCCAACCCCAACGCGACTTAAATTCGCCCCACGTCCAGCTTTGCAGCGGATGGGCGTTGGGCATTTGCAGCAGGGCGTGAGTGTAGTCAGATTGGAGCATGTCCCGGTTAGCGGTAAACGGTGAACGGTAATCGGTAAACAGTTACCGACAACCGATTACTGATTACCGCTTCCTCTCTTTCGCTTATACAGTTTATAGACCAGGTTGTTGTAAACCCGGTCAGCCGCACCAACGGTCCGTTTGAGCAAGCCGCCATAGCCGCGTTTATTGCGGTAGACGCCCCATAGACCGTCATGCCGTTCCATGAAGTTGGCTTCCAGTTCCGCTTCCGGCGCGTCGGGGATACCCCAGAGGTCGTACCAGTGGCAGCCCTGCTCTTTGGCCCACTGCATGGCGGCCCATTGCACAGCGTAAGTGGGCATCCGCTGCCGCGCCTCGTTGCCGGATGCGCCGTAGAGATAGCTGGCGGTAGCGCCCAATTTAGAAATCATGATGGCGGCTAACGGCCGTGCCTCATACTCTGCTATAAACAGAACCAACTGCCCTGATGGCGCTAACATTTCATAGACCGCTTTATAATAATCCGGCATGTGCAGGCTAAAACCATCTCGTTGGCCGGTAATTTGCATCAGTTTGATAAAGGCAGGGATGTCTTTTTCCGTCCCCTGCCTGACTGTTACTTCTTTGCGGGCAGAAAGGCGAATGTTATAACGGGTTTTGGATTTCATACGGGCCAGAATGTCATCGAGTGACGGCCGTAAATCCACCAAAATTGTCTGTGGCGGCTGGATACTGTCCGTGTCCGTCACCAGGTCATACTGCCGGCATATTTTCGACCAGTATGGCGCCTCGTCCTGCCAGAGGCGCGGTTCTATTTTGACCATGCCGGCGTGGTGGTCGTAAGCAGCTTGATCGATCTGGTTGAGGAGGACGGCCGTTTGCGCTTCATCCTGCCAATCCACCAATGGGCCGTGGGGGATATAGCCAATACCCACGAGTCCCATAAAGGCGGTACGGTACAGCACCTGCGCCCCGGCGACCAGTTTGCCATCCTTTTTCATCCAGACCCGGTGTGCTTTCCAGCCAAAACGTCCTTTGAGGCGTGCCCAATTCGTCGTCTGCAAGATACTGCCGTGCGGATGTTGGGCAACAAACTCATCCCACTCGGCGTCAGCGGCCGTATACGGCCGTTCTTCCAATTGAAAATTTATTTTTGGCATAAGAGCGGATTATACCTTGATTCCAGGCAATTGCCCCAGAACAGGCATCGTTTTCAGCAATCAGTTAACTGCCAATTGCCCACTATTTATGACTCATCAACCACAGCAAACTGTGTTTCGTACAACTCCGTGTAGAGACCACCCTGAGCCAGCAGTTCTTCGTGCGTGCCCTGTTCCACAAGCTGGCCCTGGTTTATCACCAAAATCTTGTCAGCCGCCAGGATGGTGGAGAGGCGATGGGCAATGACCAGGCTGCTGCGCCCCTGCATGACGCGCTGCAACGCTTCCTGAATGAGGGCTTCGGAGAGGGAATCGAGGCTGGACGTAGCCTCGTCCAGTACCAGAATACGCGGGTTTTTGAGGATGACGCGGGCGATGGCGATGCGCTGCCGCTCGCCGCCGCTGAGACGGTAGCCGCGCTCGCCCACGACGGTGTCGTAACGGTCGGGCAGGCCCATGATGAAGTCATGAATGTTGGCCGCCTGAGCTGCCGCCATCATTTGCCCGTCGGTGGCCTGGGGATTGGCGTAGAGCAGGTTGGCCCGGATGGTGTCGTAGAAGAGGTAGGTTTCCTGGGTGACCATGCCGATGTTGTCGGCCAGGGATTTGAGGGTGACGTCGCGGATGTCGTGGTTTTCGATGAGGATACGGCCGTCTGTCGGATCGTACAGGCGGGGCATCATGTAAGTAATGGTCGTCTTGCCCGCACCACTGGGGCCAACCAGGGCCACCAACTGCCCCGGTTCAATGGTAAAGCTGACGTCGCGCAGCGCCCATCGTTGTTCCGGCGGTGCAGCCTCATCAAGCCCTGTCTGATCGCCATTCTCCTTGTCTTTCCCCCGCTTCAGCAGCACCGAGCGGTCGGCATTCCAGGTAAAGCGGGTGACTTCTGCCAGCCCGCCCGCTTCGCCCGCTTTCCCGGCGTAGCTGAAGGAAACATGGTCAAATTGGATACGGCCGTGTACCTGCGTCAACTCAACCGCGTCTGGTTTTTCCTGAATTTCGATGGGGATATCCAGCACTTCAAACACCCGCTCAAAACTCACCAGACTTTGCGTAAATTCCACCGGCGCGTTGGTCAAGGCCATCAATGGGGCATAAATACGGGTCAAATAGGCGCCAAAAGCGATAATCGTTCCCAGCGTCAGGGCGCCCTGAATGACCATGTAACCGCCCACCCAATAGACAACGGCCGTGCCCACCGCCCCCACCACACTCAGCATTATAAAAAACGTACGCCCAACGACGGCCGATTCAATGCCAATATCCCGCACCTGCTCCGCATCCCGGCTAAACCGATCCCGCTCCTGCTGTTCCCGGCCAAACAATTTTACCAACAGCGCCCCGGACACATTCAATGTCTCATTCATTGTGGCGTTCATCTCGGCGCTGTACTCCATGGATCGGCGGCGCAAGACCCGCAGCCGCCGTCCCACCCGCCGCGCCGGCAGGATAAACAAGGGCAAAATCGCCAGTCCCAGCAGCGTCAGCCGCCAATCCAGCGCCAGCATAATCGCCAGCGTCCCCACCAGGGCAATGATGTTGGAAATAATGGTAACAATCGTATCGCTGATAGCTCGCTGCGCCCCAATCACGTCATTGTTGAGGCGGGACATCAACTCCCCGGTGCGCGTCTCCGTAAAAAAGCGCAGGGACATGCGCTGCATATGTTCGTACAGGGTACGGCGCAAATCGTAAATGACTCCTTCGCCAATTTCCGAGTTGTATTTGCGCTGCCAGACGCCGATACCACCGTTGATCAGGGGAATAGCGACCATGCCCAGAGCCAAAATGGTCAACTGCTGCACGTTACTGTCGGGGATAGCCGCGTCAATCATCTGCCGCAAAAGTAGTGGGGACAGAAGCGTCAGGCCGGTAATGAGCAAGATAGTTAGCAGCAAGCCCACAATTTTGTGTTTGTAGGGCCGGGCAAACTGCCAGACGCGCAGCATCAATTCCCGGCTAACGCCCGGTTTTTCCTGTTTTTCGTCGTGGGAAATATAAGCCCACCAACCACCGCCATGAAATGCCATAAATTTCTCCTTTTCGTGATACGTGAATGCGTGATGCGTGAGATGTTGTTAGAGTGTATCCGGTTTACGGCCGTGCCACACTGGACAAAATGGCAGTATTCCCCGGCAAACAAGATACAATAGTTATTATTGTAGCCCGATTTTGCAAATCGGGTGGCGATTTGCAAAATCGCCCTACATGGACAAGGTAATCACGGTAGGGATACTGCGGCTACATCGCAAAGGAGTAGAAGATGAACTTTCGCGCAGACATTGATTTCGCCAAGGAAATGGACAATCAGGATGAACTGGTCTCGTTCCGGGAACAGTTTGTAATAGATGATCCCGCCCTCATTTATCTGGATGGCAACTCGCTGGGGCGGCTGCCTAAAGCGACCATCCCGCTTATGCAAGAGTTGGTGGAGCGGCAATGGGGCCAAACGCTGATCAATGGTTGGCATGAAGGCTGGCTGGGCTTGCAGGAACGGATTGGGGCCAAAATTGCCCGGCTGATTGGCGCGGACGGGGGTGAGGTGATTATTGGTGACGCGACGTCTGTCAATTTGTTCAAGCTGGCGTGGACGGCCGTAGCCCACAATGCACCCCGCTCTAAAATCGTCACCGACGACTTGAACTTCCCTTCTGATTTGTACATTTTGCAGGGGGTGGCGCGGTTGGCGGAACGGCCGTTGCGCATCCAGGTCATTCCCTCGCCAGACGGTATTCACGGGCCGGTGGAGCAGTTAGCCGCAGCAATTGACGAGGATACTGCCCTGGTCGCCCTCAGCCACACCGTCTTCAAGAGCGCGTACACGTATGATATGACGGCCGTCACCCAATTGGCCCACAACGCCGGAGCCATCATGCTCTGGGACATGAGCCATTCCCTGGGCAGCGTCCCCGCCGACGTGCACGCCGCCAACGCCGATATGGCCGTGGGCTGCACCTACAAATACGTCAACGGCGGCCCCGGTTCTCCTGCCTTTATGTATGTGCGCCGCGACTGGCAGGACAAACTGCACAACCCTATCACCGGTTGGATGGGGCAGCACCATATGTTCGATTTTGACCTGACCTATGAGCCGGAACCGGGCCTGCGCCACTTCCTCACCGGCACGCCGCCCATCCTCTCCATTGCCGCCATCGAACCGGGTGTGGATTTGCTGCTGGCGGCGGGGATGGACAAACTGCGGGCCAAATCTATCTTGCAGACAGAGTATCTAATTTATCTGTGGCAGGAGTGGCTGAAACCGCTGGGCTTCAGCCTCAACTCCCCCCGCGCAGCTGCCCGGCGCGGTTCCCACGTCTCCCTCGGCCACCCGGACGGAGCGCGTATTGCCCAAATTCTCATTGAGGAAAAGCAGGTCATCCCCGATTTTCGCCAGCCGGACAATATCCGCCTGGGCATTGCGCCGCTTTACACGTCGTTTATGGATATTTTTGAGGCAATCGGACGAATACGTGATGCGTGAATGTGGTCTGTCGTTACTGTTTCTCTCAATCAGGCAGAAGGTTCAGAAACGGCCGCCCGCTTCAAAACATCCGTAGCCCATTGATTGATACTTTTACTGTTGATTTCTGCCGCAGCCGCTACAGCCATGTGAACCTCTGGCGGTACCCGTAATGTCAATTTGCCAGAATAAGATTTTTGCGGTTCTTGCCCAATTTTTTCACAGACTTCCAGGTAATGATCTACGGCTTCGTGAAATGCCGCTTCAAGTTCTGCAACGGTACTGCCATGAAAACCAACAATGTCTCGAATACCAATAATATGCCCCACGAAAATTTTGTCTATGGGATCATATTCAACTTTTGCCGAATAGTTTTTATAGCTCATTTCATTCATGGTGTGACACCTGCTCTTTGTAAAAATTTGCGTACATCTTTGACCCGATAGCGAAGCGCCTCTCAATCCTGAAACAAAAATCCAGGCCGAAAATATACTGCGCCGGCCAGGGAAGATAGCGATCTGTTTGGGTAATCACAATTCCACTTTCAGTTGCACGCCGCCGATAGCAATGATGTCGCCGGAACTAATAACGGCCGTACCCCTCACCGGCACGTCATTCAGCAGCGTCCCATTGCGGCTGCCCAGGTCTTGCAACTGCCACTGCCCCTCGCGCCGCACAATGAGGGCGTGCTGGCTGGAAGCAAAATTATCCGGTAAAACAACGATATTGCTGACCGCCCGCCCCAAACTGGTGACTGATAAAAGAGGATAAACGCTGTCCACGGCCGGGACGCCTTTTTCGCTGGCAATGACGCGCAGTTTGCCTTGCGGCCGTTCCTGCTGTTCCAGAGAGACGGCCGTCACCTGCATCTCCCGGTAAATCAGCCAGGCAATAGCTCCCACAAAGCCCAGCAAAAGCAGGGCGCTGAGGAGGCGGATGAGGTAGAGGATAAGAGTAGGGTTCATCAAATTGAGATTGGAGATTGGAGATCGCGTTAATCTCCAATCTCTAATCTCTAACCTCTTTTGGGCATTGTTTGCGTTTCGTCACTGCCTGCTGACGGCCGTACCCGCTGCGCCGTTTGGCCTTCGCCGTAGATGAGGGGGATGTTACTCAAAGTAATCACATCCCCGGATTGCAAGACAGATTCTTTGACGGGACGGCCGTTGACCAGAGTACGGCCGTTTCGGTTACTCAGATCATACAACACAAAACGGCCGTAACGCCAACGAATCTGGGCATGATACCGGCTGATCACCGCGGCGTCCAGGACAATATCGTTATCTGTGCGGCGGCCAATATTAATCAAGGGACGGTTCAGGGGAATATGGCGGCGGCCTTCGACGATGAGGTAAGCGTCTACGGCCGTAATCGCTTCCCCAATTTCGCCGGCGATGGCAGGAGACGGCCGTATCTGTGTTATATCGGCCGTGTCAGGGGGGCGCTGTTGCGCTTTAATCCGCATCTGGTAACGGTTCAGGGACGGGTCGGCCACAATTGTCACCCGGGGATGTTCTGCCAGTGTCAGCCCGCCCCGTTGACACAAAGTGACAATGTAATCGGCCAACGATTCCGCCAGGTCGGGGTTTTGTGTTGTCACGTCCGCCCAATCAGCCGCACTCAGCCGTATTTCGTATACGACGGCTGCTTCGTCTCCTTTCTGCGTATCTTCCACCGCCCGCGCCAGCCGGGCGGCAATGTCCAACTCGGCCATCTCCCCACCCAAAAGGCGACGAAACGACCCCTCAACCAACTGCTGCGCTAATGATTCAAATTTGGATACAGGTTTCATAATGATTGACAATTTTCGATTTGTACATTCGATACTTCTGCCAATCGTAAAGCGTCCATCGTAAAACGTCAATCGAGAATTGCACGGCCGTAGGCATTGGGTATACTTTCCTTAATAAACCAATCACAAAAAGGAGACTCTGTGAGCAGAGAAATTCGATTAACTTCCCTGGCCTCCTGCGCCGGTTGAGCGTCTAAACTGGGGCCGGGGGACCTGGCCCAAGCGCTCAAACCCTTGCGGGATACGTTTAATCCGGCCGATCATCCCCACGTATTGGTGGGATTATCCCAGGCAGATGATGCCGCCGTCTACCAGATTAACGAGACACAGGCCATCGTTACCACCACCGACTTCTTCCCGCCGGTGGTGGATGACCCCTACGATTTTGGCGCCATCGCCGCAGCCAACGCCATGTCTGATATTTACGCCATGGGCGGCGAGGTATTGTTTGCCATCAATCTGGTCTCTTACCCGGACAACCTGGGTATAGAAATACTGCAAGAAATATTACGCGGCGGCGCAGAAAAAGTGGCCGAAGCGGGCGGGGTGATTGCCGGCGGGCACAGTGTTAACGACAAGGAGCCAAAGTACGGGCTGGCAGTCACCGGTCTGGTTGATCCGGCGCTGGTCAAGCGAAAGGGGGGCGCCCAAATTGGAGACGTCTTGCTCTTGACAAAATCGCTGGGTACAGGGGTGATTACCACCGCTTTGAAGCGGAGCATGGCAGATGAAGCGCACGTAGCTACGGCCGTAGTCAGCATGAAAACCCTGAACAACGTGGCTGCTGCCGCTGCCCAAACCGCCCAGGCCCACAGCCTGACCGACATTACCGGCTTTGGCCTGCTGGGGCACGCTCACGAGATGGCTCATCTGGGGCAGGTTGGCTTTCGCCTGCATCTGAGCCAACTGCCCTGGCTGCCCGGCACGCAAAAATACGGCAAAGCGGGCGTCTTCCCCGGCGGGATGGCGAACAATCTTAACTTTTTCCGGGAGTGGGTCACCTTTGCCGAGGGTATCGGCCAACTTTGGCAGGATATGTTGTGGACGCCGGAAACGTCGGGCGGGCTGTTGGTGGCGGTAGCCCCGGAGATGGTGGAAGTGTACAAAGCGGGGTGTGATACGGCCGTCGTCATCGGTGAAGTCATTGAAGGTAACGGAAACCTGCAAATTATATAGGAAACCTCATGGATAGAACCGTACCCACCTCCGGCAACGAAGAAATCAACCTGTACTTGCGCACTTACTACTCCCTCCTGCGCAGCACACGGGAAGTGCAAATCAAAACCCTCATCGAGGCGCACAAACGGATGCGCTCTGCCCTGCACGTGGGGGCCGATGCGCCGGAACCGGATTTGGCCGCCTTTACTTACTGCATTTTGCGGATGCCGCCCTGTCTGGACGAGCTAGATTTGGTCATCATGGGGCAGTCAGAGCAAGTGTTTGCCAAACACGGCTTCCCGGACATCGAATCGTGGCCGCACGTCAGCGCGCCGGGCCGCCGCCGGCGCAGCTTTTTTGACGGCAAAGGGACGCTGGCCGTTTATATTGCCAGCCAGTCCGACATTGATGACATTGTGCCCATCCTGGTGGCTTATCAGATTGAACGACGTAAATTACGCTACCGGCTGAATCGGGCTGTCGTTATTGCGCTTTTACAAGAAATTCAGGCAGAAGACGACGGTATTCCCCGCGACAACAAACTCATTAACCTGGCCCGCGCCACAGAAATACCGGCCGAAGATTTATACCGTTTGAGTCAGATTTGGCAGGAAAATACGGCCGTAAAACTTCTGGACATCGCCCAAAACGACCAGGAAATCGCCATTCGTTCCCTGGCCGGTTCGCTGATTGATTACAAACGGGCTACCCGCAGTTGGTGGAAAAATGTGGAGCGCAAGGAACCGGCTATCTCTTTTGAAAAAAGGCCTGTTTACTTTATTTCCAGCAACACCCACAGCATGACCAACCTTTTGTCCGGTTTTGCCCTGCAAAATGAGGCGCGTATCCACGACTTTATTCATACAAAAGGTTCGGCGGAACTCCAGCAGGAATACCGGGACATTCTGGAACAAAATGTGCCCAGCAGCCGGGAAAATTTTCTCTACTATGCCCTGAAAAAACTGGAGCAGGCTGACCCCGCCATCCGGCAGGAACGATTGGCAGTGGAAAAGCAGATGGGATTGGCCCGGATTCCCAGTGAGCATGCCTTTGACATTGAAGTGCAAACAATACCGCTGAACCGGATACGGCCGTCGCTGATGGACCCGCGCCTGCATGTACCCAATATTCACAAACTGGAGGACAGCGAGGCCCTGATCATCAACATTGATTATCCGTTGGGAATGGCCGCGTACCAGGTGTTAGCCGAAATTGCCCGCAATGTAGCCGAAATTCGCGGCGTCTACATCATGGGCAAGGCGGCAACGCTGAACGGCCGTATCGGTGACGTGATGATTCCCGGCGTCGTCCACGACGAACATTCTCTGAACACTTATCTATTCAAAAACTGCTTCACGGCCGCCGACGTAGCCGATTATCTGGTTTACGGCACGGTGATGGACAACCAGAAAGCAATTACTGTGCCTGGCACATTTTTGCAAAATGAAGGGTACATGTCCATTTTCTACCAGGAAGGCTACACCGACATGGAAATGGAAGCGGGGCCGTATTTGAGCAGCGTGTACGAGATGGCCCGGCCCAAGCGGCATCCGTACAACGAATTGGTTAACCTGTACAACATTCCCATCCCCATTGGCATTCTGCATTACGCCTCAGACACTCCCTTTAGCAAGGGTAAAAATCTGGGGGCGCAGAATCTCTCCTATTTCGGCATGGACCCCACTTACGCTACGATGATTGCTATTTTACGCGCCATCTTGGGTCACGAAATTGCCCAGATGTAAAAAAATGACCCTTTATGCGGAACGACTCACGGCCGTGCGCCAAAAACTGACCCAATGGGACGTTGACGCCGTTCTGATTACCGGCGCGGCCAACCGGCGCTGGCTGAGCGGCTTTACAGGGACAAATTGCCAACTGCTCATCACACCAGACCGCGCCTGGCTGGCGACCGATTTTCGCTATTACGAGCGTGCCCGGCAGGAAGCGCCCTTGTTTGAACTGTTCAAACACCGGCGCACCCGGCAGGACGGCCGTCGTTTTTTCAAGCAGGCTGGCGTCAAGCGGATTGGTATTGAAGCCAATGACGTGACATTGGCGCAGGGGAAAGAGTTGCGCGGGCTGCGTACCGGCATCAAGTGGGTTCCCCTGGAGGAAACGGTAGAACCGCTGCGGGCTGTGAAAACGGCCGGAGAAATCCAAAAGCTCCGCACCGCCGCCGCCATCACCGACAAGGCGATGGCCCAGGTGAACCAACTGGCCCGCCCCGGCGTCACGGAAAAGGAACTGGCCTGGGCGTTGGAAAAGCAGATGCGGGAAGACGGGGCGGACGGGATGGCTTTTCCTGTCATTGTGGCTTCCGGGCCGAACAGCGCCCTGCCGCACCACCAGACGGGCAACCGCCGCTTGCGGGCGGGGGACGTGATTATTGTGGATATGGGGGCGGAACTGGACGGTTACAAAAGCGATATGACCCGCACTTTTTACCTGGGGGATGAGCCGACGGAGAAATTTTGGGAGATTTATAATCTGGTGCTGGCGGCGCATACGGCCGTATTCGCGCAACTGCGCCCCGGCCTGACGCTGCGCCGGGTTGACAGCCTGGCCCGCGACCTGATTACGGCTGCCGGACAGGGCGAGCATTTCGGGCACGGCCTGGGGCATGGCGTCGGCCTGGACATTCACGAAGCGCCCTTCCTTTCCCAACGCGCCCCGGAAGAAGCTCGGATTGAGGTAGGGATGACCGTAACCATCGAACCGGGCGTCTACATTCCCGGCTGGGGCGGCGTCCGCATTGAGGATTTTGCCTGGGTAACAAAAAACGGCCTGGAACGGATCAGTCATTGTCCCAAAACGGCCGTTATATCTTTGGGTAATTGAGTAACTGGGTA
>JALUPA010000139.1 GCA_027054335.1 Ardenticatenaceae bacterium | reverse complement strand
AGGGATGGGGCAAATGGGGCGGGATTATGCCTTTACCCACCACCTTATCCAGGAAGTGGTTTACGCCAACATCCCGCGCCGGCGGCGGCAGCACACACATGCCCGCGCGGGGCAGATCATGCAAACCCTTTACGGCGCCGGCGCGGAAGCGATGGCGGGCGAACTGGCCTTTCATTTTCGGCAGGGGCAGCGTTTGGACGAGGCGCTGCTCTGGACGGAAAAAGCGGCAGATCAGGCGCGGCGGCGGTACGCTATTGAGGAGGCCGCAGCTTATTACAAGCAGGCGCTGGATTTGGCGCAACAACTCCAGGCCGGGCCAGGGCGCGAAGCGGCGCTGCGGCGCAAGCGGGCTGAAGTGCTGTTGTTGCGCAGCGCTTTTGCCGAAGCCCGCTCTGATTTGGCGCGGGCATTGGCGCTGGCTCAAGAGATGGGTGAGGCGCAGTTACAGGCTGAGCTTTTGCTTGTAGAAGCGGATTTACACATTCAGGTTAATGATTTTGCGGCGGCCGTCACAGCCGCGCGCGCCGCTTTCACGTTAGCTGAAACGTGCCAGGACAAGCGTCTGGCCGGGATGGCCTTGCGTTTTGAGGGAGAAGGTTTGTACTTTCAGGGGCAAAGTCAGCAGGCTTGCGCCCGCGCCAAACGCGCCAGCGCTTATCTCCAACAGGCTGGGGCTGTAGCGGAAGAGGGCTGGGCGCATTTTCTTCTGGCGGCTACGCGCCTGGATTTGTTGGGGGAGTTTGAGTCGGCCTGCGCCCATCTGGCGCTGGCGTATAAGTTGTTTGAAAGGGGTGGCTGCCTACATGGGCAGATTCTGGCTGACCACCTGGCGGGTAATACATTTTTGCGGCAAGGTGATTGGGAAACGGCCGTTACCCGCTACACCCAGGCCCTGAACGATGCCCGCCGGATTGGTTACGGCGTTCAGGAAGCTATCGAGTTGGCCCATCTGGCAATCAGCTATGCCAGGTTGGGGGATTTGGATGCGGCTGAACAAAATGCCCGGGCGTGCCGCCAACTCAGCCGGCAGCAAGGTATACCGCTGTGGGAAAGCTACGGAGTTTATTGGCTGGGGCACGTAGCTTATGAACGGGGCCACCTGGAGGCTGCCGGGGAATTGATGGCTGAGGCGTTGTCTCTTGCCACTCAGGTTAACTACCAGTCCGGTATTGCTTTCGTCAAAAATCGACTGTCCTGCCTGAGCCGGGCTTGGGGCGCCCAGGCCGATCTTCAGCAAGCGTTGGCGTATGCGCAGGAAGCCTACCAGGTGGCTTGCCAGATTGGCAGCCCGCCGGAACAAATACGGGCGCTTTCTTACCAGGCGATGGCTTGTTTGGCTTTGGGCCGCCTGGCTGAAGCGCTGTCTTTTTCCGAGCAAGCCGTGGTTTTGGCCGGCGAGGGAGCGGCGCAGGACTTTTCTTCAGAGGTATTGTTTAATCACGCGCAGGTGTTGGCGGGTAACGGCCGTGCTGCCGCAGCGCAACGTTACCGGAAAAAAGCCCGCGCTGACCTCCTGAGCCGGGCGGAGAAGATACAAGACCCGCAACTGCGCCGCTCATTCCTGGAAAATGTGCGGGCCAACCGGGAAATTTTGGCCACATCCCCCAATGAAAAGGTATTTGACAGCTGATTTGATTCTTTTTTGAC
>JALUPA010000138.1 GCA_027054335.1 Ardenticatenaceae bacterium | reverse complement strand
CGGCCAATTCAACCGCCATCTCAAATAATGCGGCTGCGATCACACTCAATACCACCCACCGCACAGGCAATGGCAGCGATCACGCCAATGTGGCGGCCAATTCAACCGCCATCTCGAATAACACGGCAGCGATCACGCTCAATACCACCCACCGCACAGGTGATGGCAGCGATCACGCCAATGTGGCCCTCAATGATACTCACCGTCAGGGCGATGGCAGCGATCACGCCAATGTGGCCCTCAATGATGCTCACCGTCAGGGCGATGGCAGCGATCACGCCAATGTGGCGCTCAACGATGCTCACCGTCAGGGTGATGGCACCGATCATTCCGCCGTTGCAAAACTGCAGGGCAACAATTTCGTGGGGCTGGCCTGTGAAGGCAATGACGCAAATGACATCATGGTCAGGGTAGGGCCTCTGTGCGTCGACAAGTACGAGGCCAGTGTGTGGGATACGATTGGGGGCGGTGGCACCCAGTATGGCGCGGGCACGGGCAATACGGGCAATGATGACTATCCCTGCGCCGACAATGCCAACGACTGTACCGGCACCTCCAGTATCTTTGCGCGCAGTCAAGCCGGCGTGACACCTTCGGGCAGCATTACCTGGTTTCAGGCTCAGCAGGCCTGTACAGCGGCGGGCAAGCGTCTCCTGACTAATGCTGAATGGCAAGCCGCGGCCGCGGGCACGGATAAGACCAACTGCAATGTCTCCTCGGGTGGCGTGGCCAACACGGACGCCAACCCGAGCTGCGTGTCCAACTGGGGGGTCGTCAATATGGTTGGCAACCTTAATGAATGGGTGGCCGACTGGATGCAGGGTACAGAAAAGATAACGCATGATCTTGTAACAAGTGGAGCAGATAGTCATGCACCTAGTTCAGCTGAAGCTGTGCAGGTGCCTAGCTACAATAGTGGCGACCTGGGCGCGGCATATGATAATGATGTTGCGGCTGGAACCCAGAGGTCGACTGGCAATAGTGGACCGGAGAATTTTCCGGCGGCCGTATACCGGGGTGGTGGTTTCGGTGGCGGCGGTGTGTTTACCTTTAACGCAACTTTTGCACCATCTTACACCCCGGCAAATGGTGTCGTCGGATTCAGATGTGCGCGATAGGCCTGTACTGCCCGCGCGGCAGGGCCTGAGCGTATAGGAGGCATCACGCAACGGACGGGCTCGGAGGAGCCCGTCCGGCTCCGGTTGGGCGTGAAGGAATGTCAGGGGATATGGGATAGTCCGTCAATTGGGTATTTCGTATCGTTCGCCATGATGGTCAGTCTTACAAATAAATCCGGCCTGCTGCCCGCGGCAGCCCTGAGCGCCTTTCTCCTGCTGGCGGGATGCGGCGGCGGAGGGGGCGGCAATGCCACGGGCTCCACCAATGCTCCTCCCACGGCCAACTCGGGCATCATCACGACCGTTGTCAATCAGACCGTGACGGCGACCTTCAGCGCCGTGGATCCGGATGGCGATCCGCTCACCTACAGTATCGTCGTCAACGGCCAGTTGGGCAGCGCCTCGATCATCGATTCCAGCAGCGGTACCTTCCGCTACGTGGCAAGCGCCAGCGGCACGGATACGATTTCCTTTCATGCGAGTGACGGCGTCAATATTTCCAATACCGCCGATGTCACGGTCAACGTGGC
>JALUPA010000137.1 GCA_027054335.1 Ardenticatenaceae bacterium | reverse complement strand
GTCATCTATAGATAATAAAATCGGTTAGCATCGGTTCTAAGTATCTATAGCTCCCTATTAAAAGGAGGCTTTTTTATGATTAGCTCAATACGTTCCCGTTATTATTGGCCTGCGGCTGTGTTAGTGGTGCTGGCTCTTTTGGCGATTGGGTTGGTAACAGTTAAGTCCACAGCGGCGCAGTCGGCCACGGCCGTTGTCAACACCGGCGCGCTCAATGTGCGTTCCGGCCCCGGCGCCCAATTCGGCGTCGTAGACGTGGTCTATCAGGGCCAGGTCGTCACTATGATTGCCCGGACAACCGACAACAGTTGGGTCTTTATTCGCACTCCCAACGTGGTTGATGGCTGGGTCAACGCCAACTATATAATTCCCAGCGTGCCCATCAACACGCTGCCCATCATTGGCGCCATCACGCCTACCCCCACACCACCGCCCACCAATACGCCCGCCCCCGGAGATACACCTATCCCGGTAAACCCCATTTATGTCACGGCCGTCGTTAACACCGGTGCGCTCAATGTGCGTTCCGGCCCGGCCCCTACTTACACCATCCTCACGGCCGTTTACCAGGGCGATATTCTGGTCATGCTGGGGCGTAATGGAGACGGCAGCTGGATTTACATTAGCACACCCAGTAATGTCGTTGGTTGGGTGAATGCCAAATACGTCATTCCCAGCTTCCCCATTGCTAATTTACCCATTGTTACCAATGAGACGCCCACAGCGACGCCACCTCCGGGCGCTACCGCCACACCCATTCCGCCCACACCGCCGCCTACGGCCGTGCCCAGTTCCGCTGTTGTCGTTACCGGCGGGCTAAACGTTCGCTCCGGTCCCGGCCTGGCTTACTCGCGGGTAGATGGCCTGGATTACGGCCAATACGTCACCCTGATGGGGCACAATTTGGATACCACCTGGATAAAAGTGAGTACGCCTAACGGCAAACAAGGCTGGGTCAACGGTAAATACATCGCCACGACCATCGCCATGAACACCCTGCCCGTCCTGACCCAAACCGGCACAGGCATTGTGGTCACTGGCGTGTTGAATGTCCGCTCTGGCCCCGGCCCCGGCTACGCCGCTCTTACCTCCGCCCCCTACGGCGCAAATATGACCCTGCTGGGCCGCACCAGCGATAACCGCTGGCTGAAACTGCGCGCGCCCGACTGGACGGAAGGCTGGTCTAACGGGGCTTACATTGCCACTTCGCTGGATTTGAACCTGCTGCCGGTTCTGGCCGGTCCCGTTCCCACTGTGCCCGCACCGGGCGTATCGCCGGGAATCCCCCCCGTCGTGCCCCCGCCGGCCAATCCGGGTAATACGGCCAGCTTGCGGGCCTGCCCCAACACGGCCTGTGCCGTTACCGGTTCCGTCTACTCCGGTTTAAGTGTGACAGCTACCGGACGTTCTGCCGACAACACCTGGATATTCGTCAATGTAAGCAACGGACAGCAAGGTTGGATTCCGGCTCAATACGTTGTGCTGGCAGTCCCCATCGAAAGTTTGCCGGTAATTACCAATCCTACCGGATAGGTTGATTATTAAGATTGGAGATTGGAGATTTGTCGTGATTGGCGAATCTCCAATCCCTCATCGGCCATTCGGGCCACGGTCCAAGCGTACACTTCTTAACGCAAAAAAGCCACCGCTTACGCAGTGGCCCTTTTTATCTATTCCTTCAATCTGCTGTACCCTCTAACGTGTCTCCCGATAGAGAACGTGCCGCCGCAAAGTGGGGTCATATTTGCGCATTTCTAGGCGATTGGGATCATTACGTCGGTTCTTCTGTGTGTAGTAGACGTGATGACTTTCCGTACTGCGCAGTTTAATCACACCACGAACGCCTTTTTTCTTTGCCATAATAATTCACTCCTTCAAAAAGGTAGGGCAATTTTGCCAATCACCACCCGATTTACAAATCGGGCTACACCCGTGACTACCTTATGAAATCACATCCTTTAACGCCAGACCTTCTTTCTTCAGGTAAGTCATCAAACCAATTTTGTCTACCGTGCGCATAGCCCGGACAGACATTTTAATCCGTACTGTCCGGTCAAGTTCCGGCACGTAAATTCGCTTGGTCTGGATATTGGGCAGGAAACGCCGCCGTGTTTTCTTCTGTGAGAAAGAAACGTTGTTACCAGCTAAAGGCCCCTTACCAGATAGTTTACATTTGCGAGCCATAATTACATCACCCTTTTTATATTTATGATTTTTGTACCGATAATACGAGGTGTTATTCGTCTACGAAAGGAAGCAGGGCCAAATGACGTGCCCGTTTGATGGCGACAGCCAATGCGCGTTGTTCTTTAGCGCATAAACGGGTTTGACGACGTGGCCGGATACGGCCGTACTCATTTATGTACTGCCGCAGCGCATCTGAGTCCTTATAGTCGAAAGTTACACCTTTGATGCACCCACGTGTGCGTGTATGTTTGCGTCTACGATAACCCATGAAAAGATTCTCCTCGTAACAGTAAAATATCCTTACAAAATGAACGTGCGCGACGTAAAAACAGTGCTACGCGCACGAACGCTAAAGAATACCCTGTTTTGAAAATTTGTCCACCCTGATTTTGGGAAAATTCGGGAATTTCTCAGGATGATGCGTGAAGACGTGCTGCCTAAAAACGTGAGGGGCCACACCTTCACGCTTGCCCGTCTTTACGCCCCGCCTTGACGAATTTTACGGCCGTCCTATACACATTCTTACTCGTCACCAGCGTTTCCCCCACCAGCACGGCGTCCACGCCAACCTCCGCCATGTGCCGCACGTCCGCTTCCGTTTTGAGGCCGCTTTCCGCCACCGTCACAATCTCCGGCGGAATCATGGCTCGCAGCCGGGCCGTATTTTCAAAATCCACCTGGAAGGTTTGCAGATTGCGGTTGTTGACGCCGATGATACGCGGCTGCAAGGGCAATACCCGTTCCAGTTCCTCGCGGGTATGCACTTCGATGAGGGCGTTCATGCCCAGTTGGTGGGTCAGCTTGAGCAAGGGTTGCAGTTCGTTGTCGCTGAGTACGGCCGTAATCAACAAAATCGCATCCGCCCCCGCCGCCCGCGCCTCATATACCTGGTACGGGTCAAAGATAAAATCTTTACGCAGAACGGGAATTTGCTTGACCGCTTCCTTGACATCCCGCAAATCCGCCAACGAACCCTGGAAGTGACGGCCGTCCGTCAACACCGAAATCGCCCTGGCCCCTGCCTCCGCATACGTCCGCGCCAGCCGCGCCGCGTCATAATCGGGTACCATCAACCCCTTGCTCGGCGACGCCTTCTTGCACTCCGCAATCAACGACACCCCCGGCGCGTGCAAAGCCGCGTAAAAATCAGCCGGTGGCGGGGCTACACTGACCAACGCCCGCAAATCCGCCAGCGGCGTCTCTCGCATTCGCCTGGGCAATTGCTCCCGGTGATAAGCCATTATTTCATCGAGGATCGTACCCCGCCGTTTAGCAATGTTTGTTACACTCATAATCAACCAGAGAGATGCCTCCAGTGTTGAGACCGGGCTTTTGTTCGTTCTCCCCAGGCTCTAAAAAATTCCAACTTTCATCGCCGCCCACTGTTTTGCCATTCGCGTCATCTCGTCAACGTACTTCGGCCAGTCGTGCAGCGTTTCCGGGTCGAAGTCAGCCCCATTCGGCCAGACTAACGTATGTATTTCCGGGTCAATTTCTACCTGGTTGAATATCTCTTCATCTTGCAATGGGCCGTACATGGCCCCTTCTAATTACAGGTCGAAAATCAATACGCTGCTCCGTCCCATCATCAAACATTATCAGCAGCGTATACGGCCCAACAATATCAAAATTAACAATTCGATAAATAGAATGATTCATAAATACCCTCCTCTCATCGAAGTGGAGCCATCTTGTGGCGCCATCTTGTGGCGCCGCATTGTATTCGACGACAATTTCAATCAAGGAAAATACCGGTAAATATCCTTCCGATGCAAAAACCGAACAAAGATAACCGTATCATCAATTACTTCAAGCCCCATACGATAATCGCCGGTTCGTAAACGATAAAAAGTCTCATACCCGCGAAGTTTTGTCAGATTAGGAACCTCTTACAAGCTGGAAGTTTGTTTAATTCGATCAATGGCCCGTTGCGCCTGGCGGCGCACCTTTCTGTCCCGAATGCGTTTAATGTCGCGCAGAAAGGCTGCCTCATAAGCCACCTTCACGCTTATGCCTCCAAGGCAGTCTGGATTTCGTCTTCGCTCACAAACTCATCCCGGCGACCTTCCCGAATGGCATTGGCCAACGCCACATCCTCCAAAGCCTCTATGAAGAGTTCCTGGAACTCTGGTTTTCGTTCTTCCAGCAATTCAATCAACACATGCCGCAGTAAATCTTTGGTTTGCTCTCGGTCCAGAACAGTTACGGACATTTTGCACTCCTTGAGCTTTATGACTATTTAGCTCAACGCCACCTGCCTGGGCAGTAAATTGCGCAGTTCAACTTCTATATTATACAACAGTTAGCTAACATTAAATGAAACTATGCGTCTTCTCAATCCAGGCGTCCAGGGTACGCACGGCCGTACCACTATCAATAGCCTTCTGCGCTTGAGCCAGAGCAGTTTGCCAGTCGCCGGATTCGAGAGCGAGCACGGCCGTAGCATTCAAAACCACCACATCCCGCCGCGCCCCCCGGTCAGCCCCGCTCAAAACATCGCGGGTGATGGCCGCATTTTCCTCCGGCGTCCCCCCGGCAAAATCATCCAGTTTGGCCCGCACCAGGCCCAATTCGGCCGGATCGAGGGCAAACGTCGTTACCTCGCCATCCTTCAAGGCGCTCACTCGGTTTACGCCTGTCGTAGATAACTCGTCCAGGCCATCCGCGCCGTGAACGACGTAGGCCGCCCGGCTGCCCAACTGCCCCAGCACGCGGGCCAGCGGCTCCGTCAGCGCCGGGTCATACACGCCGATAAGCTGGTGCGTCGCCCCGGCCGGATTGGTCAGCGGCCCTAGGACGTTGAAAATGGTGCGCTGTCCGATTTCCCGGCGCGGCCCAATGGCGTAACGCATCGCCGGATGGTGATGGATAGCGTAGAGGAAACCAATCCCCACTTCGGCAATACAATCCGCCACCTGCTCCGGCGTCAAATCCAGATTGCCGCCCAAAGCCAGCAGCACATCGGCCGAACCGGATTTGCTGCTGGCGGCCCGGTTGCCGTGCTTAGCCACTTTCACCCCCGCCCCGGCCACGACGAAAGCGGCCGTTGTGGAGATGTTGAACGTGTGCTTGCCGTCGCCCCCCGTGCCGCAAGTGTCCACCAGCATCCCACCCATTTCCGCCACAGGGATACGCACGGGAATCACGTGCTGCCGCATGGAACGGGCGCTGCCGCCGATCTCTTCCCACGCCTCCCCTTTCATGCGCAAAGCGGTCAGATAACTGCCAATCTGGGCGTCCGTCGCTTCGCCGTTCATAATGCAGTCCATCGCCGCTTCCGCCTGCTCGAATGTCAGGTTACGGCCGTTTATCACTTCTGCAATTGCTTTTTTAATCATAATCGTATTGCGTATTGCGTACAGTTTACGCAGCAACCTGTTCAGGGGTTAACTCCCGCATAGCTTACTGCAGCCTGTACCGCTTTCCGGCTTAAAGTCATATTTCCTGTTATTTACGGGCAAACCGCACTCTTGTTTGGGTTGCGACGACAAATTGGCCGGGCAGTTGTTCCGCATAGCTATGAAGCAAGCGTCGTAAAACCTCTATTTTCACAACAACCCGATCATCCCCAAGCCGCAAAAGGATAACGCCGCGATGAGGATACCTCTCCCGATAAATCTTCTCACCAAAACCCTTGTCATTGGTTATCAAAATCCAGTTTTCCGTAAAGGCTTTCTGGATAATGAGTTCATCATCCAAACCACGCGCTTTGTCATATACAGAAAGTACTTCGTGATTCTGTTCAAGCAGCCATTTAGCCACAGCAGGCCCGGTACACTCATCCACAAGGAAACGCATTTATGCCGGCTCCAAATCCAGCGGCATGAACGACGCGCTTTCCAGCGTTTTCGTGGCAAACAAAATACAGGCTTGAATATCCTCCTGTGTCAGTCCTTCATATTCCTGTAAAATTTCTTCCACGGTTGCGCCATGCGCCAGCAGATTAAGAATGTACTCCACTGTCAACCGCGTGCCGCGAATAACAGGTTTTCCCACCATCACTTTTGGATTAACAACTATCCGCTCCAGCAATTTATCATCTTTCATTACACATCTCCCGCAAACATAAATCAGCTGTAACTATCAGGTGACAGTCACTTTCACCAGAGACGTCAGGCAAAATCGCAACGTTTGTAAGTGACTGTCACCTCTGGTAGCTGATAGTTACAATCAGCTTACATCATAGCATACGCTACAAATGATACAATGCGCGGCGTTCTACATCACCTTCCTCACATCCAGCCAATCGCCGCCCATTTCCGCATTCGCTAAATTGATGGCCTCCCCTGAACCAAGAATCGTCACCAGACCTGTATTCTTCATCTGGGCCAAGACATCGGCCAGACGAACAAAATCAGCCTGCGTCGTATTCAAAATATCTTCCCGCATCTTTTGCCGGTACTCGTCCGTGCTGTTCGTCAGGTAACGCACCATCGAGGTGTACCCTTTGGCGTCCGGCAATTGGTAAGCGTCCATGCTGCTGATGGCCCCAATGATGCTCTTGGTCAACTCATCTTCGTGGATGGGCTGGTGCAGGAAGTCGGCCGCACCGTCGTAATTTGCCAGCGTTTCCAGCAGGTTGGGGTCACGGTAAGAGAGGAAGCTGAACACGCCGGTAAAGGGGCTGAAGCTGACCAGCCCGCCATACGCGCCGCCCAGCACCCGAATCTTTTCCCACAAATAGGTGGTGCGCAAATAATTGGTGATGACGGAGATGGAGCCGTCCAGCTCGTAGCCCAACTGGTACAGGTTGGCGCCTTTGGCTACGTAATTCACCTGCGCGGGGATGGTGAGACCTTCGGGGGTTAACGGCCGTCTCCAATCCCACACCTCCCTCTCCACCACCTTCCGCGGCATTTCTGCCACAAAATCTTCCAGTTGCGGCCGGACTTTGGCCCAGTTGGCCGCGTCCAGCGTCACATTGCACAACATGGCATTTTGATTGATGATCGTCTGCCGCACCGCCTCCAATTTTGCCAACACCCCCGGCCAATCCTGCTCCACATCCTGCGCCAGACGACGCAGGAAAAAGAGATACTCAATGCCGCCCGTCAACTCATTCAACCAGCCCGATTCGCTGAAATAGCTGCGCAGACGGCCGTTCACTACCCCATGGCCGCCCGGAATCAAACCCGACTCCAGCCCCGCCTTCGCCCGCAAAACCATCTGCCGGAACCGCTCCTGATTATCCAGATTCACCATCAGCAGTACGTCCCGCATAATGCCCAACATCTCCCCTGCCCGCGGCACCGTAGATTTGCCCCGCAGGAAGAGCCACGCCGCCGCTTCCGCCTCATCCCGCTTCGCCGAAAACAGCGTCGCCGGGTAAATACCGCCCGTCTTCTGCCCGATGCGCTGCTGCAAGCGGACAAAATCCTCTGTCTCCGTGCCCATATCCACCAGCGCCCGGCCAAACAGCGGTACATACGGCAGCAAATCCTGGGGCAGCATGTGCAGATCAAACCCCGCCTCCAAGTAGACGATGCCGTTGGTAAACAGATCGTGGTACAGCAGTTGCGCCCCACGCGCCCGGCCGATTTCAAGGGGAATCCGCTTGTTTTCCCGGTCCAGGTCGGCCAGCGTCAGGCGGGGAATGGCCGCCAGCGATTCCGGATCGTCTGGTTTTTCCTGCAAGGCGCGCAAGGTTTGCGTGTGTTCTACAATTTCCGCCACTTGCTCCGGCGTTAACTGCACCTTGATCGCCGCCAGTTTCTCCTTTTCCTCCGCTTCCAGCCGCTGTTGGTATGCCGGGTCCGGTTCCAGAATGATGGTGACGCGGTGCGGGTTTTCCAGCAGATATTCCCGCATGAGTTCCTGCAAGTGGGCCGGGTTTTGCGTCAGTTGTTCTTTTACGGCCGTCAACGGCCCCTCAAACTGCAACGGCTGCAACGGGTCCTGGTCATACAACCAGTTGCTCAAGGCGCGGAACATCAAACTCAACCCGCGCGGGAAGGAGCCGGTATTGTTTTCCCGGTAGCTGAACTCAAACGTATTCAGCGCCGCTTCAATCTGCTCCGGATCAATTCCCTCATCCGCCAATTTTGCCAGCGTTTCCAGGATGAGCGCCTCCACCTCGTCCACGTCGGCCGTCTTCACCCCCTTCATCCCCACACTGAACGTCATCTGCCGCAGCCGCGAAGAAATCCCGCCGCCAATCACGTCTTCCCCCAGCCCCGAATCCACCAGCGTCTTGCGCAAAGGCGCGCTGGCCGTCCCCAGAATGGCATACGACATCACCCCCAGCGCCATTTGCAGCGCCGGATCGTCATTCTCCGGCAGCGCCCAATTCAGCGAAATATACGCCTTGTCCCGCTGATCGCCATCTCCATCCACACTGTAAGGGAACGTCGCCCGGCGCGGTTCGGTAAACGACGGCTGCGCGGTCACTTCCGAGGCAATCTCCGCAGCCGCAAAATCTTGCAGATACTCATTCATCAATCGCAGCCGTTCCTCTTCCGGGTCGTCCCCGTAAAAGAAAATGCGGGCATTCGAGGGATGGTAATACGTTTCGTGGAAATTGCGGAAAGCCTCATACGTCAAATCCGGCATCACGCGCGGGTCGCCGCCCGAATAGTGGCGGTACGTGTTGTCCGGGAAAAGAGCGCGCATCGTGTGGAAATAATGCAGATTTTCCGGCGAGGACATCGCCCCCTTCATCTCGTTAAACACAATCCCCTTGTAGATGAGCGGCGCGTCCAGGTTGTCCAGCTCAAAATGCCACCCCTCCTGCTCCAGATGGAACGGTGTAATCAGGGGATGGAACACGGCGTCCAGGTACACATCCACCAGATTATAAAATTCCTGCAAATTGGTCGTGGCTACCGGGTAACTGGTCATATCCGGGAAGGTCATCGCGTTGAGAAACGTCTTGAACGACCCCTTCGCCAGTTCAATAAACGGCTCCTTCACCCGGTACTTGCGCGAACCGCCCAGCACGGAATGCTCCATGATGTGCGGCACACCGGTCGAGTCCGGCGGCGGCGTGCGGAAGGTAATGCCGAATGATTTGTTTTCGTCGTCGTTGCTCAGGGAAAGCAGTTCCGCCCCCGTCTGCTCGTGCCGGTACAGGCGGGCTGTACTGTTCAATTCGTCAATGTATTCCTCGCGGACAAGCGTAAAACCGTGGGTTGTTGTCATGGGGCACCTCTTTAGAGATTGGAGATTAGGAGATTCAATTTTTAGACATGAATTGCCCGAATTTTCACGAATTTCCTTTTGAGTTTTCGTGTTAATTCGTGTAATTCGTGGCAGATTTTTTTGATCCACTGAGCTTGGAGATTAGCACGAAACGCCCCAATCGCCAATCTCTAATCACCAATCTCCAATCTCAAAAAATCCGCGCTAATCCGCGAAATCCGCGGCTAAAAAGTTTTGCAGCAAGCGACGGCCGTGTTCCGTCAAAATACTTTCGGGATGAAACTGTACTCCCACAACCGGGAACTCCTTGTGCCGCAAGGCCATCACCTCGCCGCTGCTGGTAAACGCCGTCACCTCCAGGCAGTCCGGCAGCGGTTCCGCCACAATCAGCGAATGGTAGCGCGTCGCCTGGAACGGGCTGGGGATACCGTCAAACAGACCACCGTCCCGGTGGTACATCCGCGACGTCTTTCCGTGCATCAGCCGCGGCGCCCCCGTCACCTGGCCGCCATACGCCTGCCCAATGCACTGATGCCCCAGACACACCCCCAGAATCGGCGTCTCCGGCCCCAACTCCCGCAGCACAGCCAAAGAAATCCCGCCATCGTCCGGCGTCCCCGGTCCCGGACTGATGAGAATGTGATCCGGCTTCATCTCCCGAATCTCATCCACCGTCACCTCATCATTGCGAAACACCCGCACATCCTGCCCCAACTCGCCCAGATACTGCACCAGGTTGTAAGTGAAAGAATCGTAGTTGTCTATGACTATTATCATTAGTTCACCCTTTTCAGTGTTTAGTTTTCAGTCAGGTACCCCACTGAACACTGAACACTGATTACTGAACACCGATCACCGGCAACACCAACCCCATGATCTCCTTCATCTGATCCACTTTGGGATTAGAAACGGCCGCAGCCTGTTCCGCGCCGCGCGCCAGCAAATTATCCAGTTCCGCCGGATCAGCCATTAGCCGGTCATACCGCTCTCGGATCGGCGCGATTTCGGCAATGACCACCTCCGCCACCCGCTTCTTCAGGTCACCGTAGCCCCGCGCATCGGCAAAATCGGCCAGCACTTCCGCCTCGCTCTTGTCCGTAATCGCCTTGTAGATGCCCAGCAGATTGTTCACTCCCGCCTTCTCCGGATCGTCAGAAAAGACAATCTCCTGGCCAGAATCGGTCACCGCCCGCTTGAAAGAGCGCCCAATCTCCTTCGGATCGTCCAGCAGACGCACAGCGTGGCCGCGCAGGTGCGCCAGACTCTTGGACATTTTCGCCGCCGGATTGTCCAGCCCCATCACCCGCGCCCCCGCCTCCGGGATCACCGGTTTGGGGATGACAAAGAATTCCTGTCCGTACAGGCTGTTAAACCGCTGGGCAATGTCCCGTGTCAGCTCTACGTGCTGCTTCTGGTCTTCGCCCACCGGCACCTCGTCCGCGTCGTAAAAGATGATGTCCCCGGCCATCAACACCGGATAATCCAGTAAGCCGGTCAGGACGCTTTCCTGTTTGGCCGCCTTGTCCTTAAACTGGGTCATCCGTTGCAGCCAGCCCAGCGGGGTGATGCAGTTGAGTAGCCAGCACCCCTCCGCGTGTGCCCGCACGTGACTCTGGATGAACAGCGTGCTTTTGTCCGGATCGATCCCGGCCGCCAGCAGCCACGCCGCCAGCGAGCGCGTCTGAAAACGCAAATCGTCCGGGTCCTGCGGCACAGTCAGGCTGTGCAAATCCACTACGCAAAAGAAGTTTTCCTTCTCTTCCTGCCCCTTGACCCAATTTTTTATCGCCCCCAAGTAATTCCCCAGGTGCAAATTTCCCGTTGGTTGTATACCGCTGAATACTCGTTTTTTGGTCATAGTTTCCTCGGTAGGTAATTGGGTAATTGAGTAATTACCCAATTACCTAATTACCCATTCACTCAATTACAAAATCCCTTGCTCCGCTCTATCTACGGCCGTCAACAAAGCCGAAGCCTTATTCACACATTCCTGATACTCGCCGGCCGGGTCGCTGTCCGCCACAATGCCGGCGCCGGCCTGCACGTACAGCGTATCTCCCTGCATCAGCATCGTGCGGATGGCGATGCAGGTATCCATACTGCCGTCATAACTGAAATAGCCCACTGCGCCCGCATACAAGCCGCGCCGTTCCCCTTCCAGTTCCTCAATAATCTCCATCGCCCGCACTTTGGGCGCGCCGCTCACTGTGCCGGCCGGAAACGTAGCCCGCATCAGGTCAAATGCGTCCATCTCCGGCTTCAGGCGGCCCTCCACGTGGCTGACAATGTGCATCACGTGGCTGTACCGCTCAATCGTCATCAAATCGCTCACCTGCACCGTGCCGTATTCGCTCACCCGGCCGATGTCGTTCCGGCCCAAATCCACCAGCATCACGTGTTCCGCCCGCTCTTTGGGATCGGCCAGCAGTTCCTCTTCCAACGCCTTGTCCTCTTCCGGCGTCTGCCCCCGGCGGCGCGTGCCGGCGATGGGGCGCACCGTAGCGATGCCGTCCTCCAGCCGCGCGTGAATTTCCGGCGACGCGCCGATCACCTGCAAATCGTGGCCGGCAAAGTTGAAGTAGAACATGTACGGGGACGGGTTGAGCATCCGCAGCGCCCGGTAGACGGCAAAAGGATGGGCATACGTCTGGCGGCTAAACCGCTGGCTCAGCACCACCTGGAAGATGTCCCCGGCGGCGATGTACTCTTTGGCCTGCCGCACCATCGCTTCGTACTGCGCCTGGGTTTTGTTGCTGGTCAGAATTGCGCCATCTTTGTCCGGGGAAGCGCCCCAGCGGGTGTGGGGAATGGCGGGCAACGGCCGTAACAGCCGTTCGCTCACCCGTTCAATCATCTGAATCGCCTCCACGTAAGCCGCTGCCGCGTCCCCGTTCACGCGGGCGTTGGCAAGGATCATCAGCCGGTGGCGGGCGTGGTCAAACACCACCAGCGTATCGGCCAGGAGGAAGATGGCGTCGGGGATGTTGAGGGAGGCTACGGCCGTATCCGGCAACTTCTCAAAAAAGCGCACCACGTCATACCCCAAATACCCCACCGCCCCCCCTTGAAAACGGGGCAAATCCGGCAAATCAGCCGGCCGAAAACGAGACATCTCCGCCTGGATCGCGTCCAGGATGTCCTCTCCGTCGGCCAACGGCCGTGTCTCCACTCGCTCCCCACGCTTGTCCGTCACTACATTCCCCTGCAACGAGATCACGCCACGCGGATTCACCCCCACAAAGGAATACCGCCCCACCTGCTCGCCACCCTCCACCGATTCCAGCAGAAAAGAGTCGCCAAACTCATCCATCAACTTCAAATAAACCGAAACCGGCGTCTCCAGATCGGCAGCAAACACCCGGTATACAGGAATAAGATTCGGCTCTCCGGCCGCCATCTCGCGGAATTGGGTCAGGGATGGTGTATATACGTTTTTTATAGCCATATTTTCTAGTGTTCAGTGTACAGTACTCAGTGTTCAGCGCGTCCCCCTCGCTGAACACTGAACACTAATTACTGAAAACTGACCTCCGGTAAATGCCCCATCGCTTCCGCAATAGCCTCTTCAGGATACTCGTAATCTTCCAATTCGCCGTTGAAATACGCCTCATAAGCCGCCATGTCAAAATGGCCGTGTCCGGACAGGTTGAAAGCAATCACCTTCTTCTCGCCTGACTCTTTGCACTGCAACGCCTCATCAATAGCTACCCGAATAGCATGGGCTGTCTCTGGCGCCGGTACAATCCCTTCAGCGCGAGCAAACTGGACAGCACTTTCAAAAGTAGCCAGTTGATGCACCGCCCGCGCTTCCACATCTCCATTCTCCACCAGGGCGCTGACCAACGGGGACATGCCATGATAGCGCAGCCCGCCGGCGTGGATGGTCGGGGGCACAAAGGTATGGCCCAGTGTGTGCATTTTCACAACAGGAGCCATGGCGGCCGTATCGCCAAAGTCAAAAGTATATTTCCCTCGCGTCAAGGTCGGGCAGGAAGACGGTTCGACGGCAATCACTTTCGTGTTCATCCCATTACTGAAGTTTTCCCGCAGGAAGGGGAAGGCAAACCCGGCAAAGTTGGAGCCACCGCCAGCGCAGCCAATGACAATATCCGGGTACTCACCCGCCATCGCCATCTGCTCCAATGCCTCCAAACCAATTACCGTTTGGTGTAACAGCACATGGTTCAACACCGACCCCAGGCTGTACTTTTTCGTCCCACCGGAAGTGGCGGCCACTTCTACCGCCTCAGAGATAGCCATGCCTAAAGAGCCGGGAGAATCGGGGTTTTCGGCCAACACGGCACGGCCGTACTCCGTGCGGTCAGACGGGCTGGCGTACACCTCTGCCCCATACGTGTGCATCACCATCCGCCGGTACGGCTTTTGCTGGTACGACACCTTCACCATATACACTTCCAAATCCAGATCAAAGAAGTTACAAGCCATGGCCAAAGCCGAACCCCACTGCCCGGCCCCCGTTTCCGTCGTCAATGCCTGCGTGCCCGCTTCCTTATTATAAAACGCCTGAGCCACCGACGTATTCGGCTTATGCGACCCCACGGGGCTGACGCCTTCATACTTGTAATAGATGTGCGCCGGGGTGTCCAACGCCTGTTCCAACCGCCGCGCCCGGAACATGGGCGTCGGCCGCCACAACTTGTAAATCTCCCGCACCGGCCCCGGAATCTCAATGTACCGCTCCGGACTCATTTCCTGCATGATCAGGCTCATGGGAAACAGGACGCTCAGGAAATCCGGCGTCACCGGCTCCAATGTGCCCGGATGCAGTACCGGCTGCGGCGGTACCGGCATATCCGCATTGATGTTGTACCACGCCTGCGGCAGCTTACTCTCATCCAACAGATATTTCACAGAATCACTCATCACAATCTCCTTTTATTGGGTAACTGAGTAATTAGGTAATTGAATAATCAGCCCATTTACCCAATTACTAAATTACTCAATTACCAAATTCCAATAAAAAAACGCCCTCGTCCCTTCCGGCGAACTTTCATTCACCTAAAGGGACGAGAGCGTGCAATCACATCTCCCGCGGTACCACCCTGCTTAAGCTGGAAACAAAAAATGCGCCGTGTAGCGCATCCTCTAAGCCAGCCTCACTCATTTCGGCTCTCAAATAATAATTTGTAAGCCTATGCCCTGGTAACGGTGGCGTCTCCGGCTCAAGCTACTGACAACGATGTTCGCTTGAGCAACTCCTCGGCCCATTCACCTGCCGCGCTGTTATTGACCTTCCAGCCCCAGGGTCAACTCTCTAAAACCCGCTTAACAGACTACTCTTCCGATTCACTGTTATTATCTGTTCAATTAAGGAGATAGTAGCAAAAGGGGTGGGTGTTGTCAAGAATTCACACTCCAATATCCCTTTCTGCCACCCACGCCAGACACCCCTCCCCAATACGGCGCAAACGGCCGTCATCCACCTCAGCCAGTATCGCGCCCGCCTCCCGGAAGCAAGTCAATTTGTCCGGGAAACGGCTGCGCTCGTGGGCGGCAGACACGGCCGCTTCAAAAAAACGCAGCCGGTGGGTATCCCGCTTCGCCGTCAGCCGGGCCAATTGCAGCAGGATGAGCGGCAGGTCGTCCGGGCAGCCCCCTTCATGCACGGCCGTTAACGCCTCTGAGAACAACTCGCGGGCATACCGCCGGTCCCCCGCCGCCAACACCGTCTCCCCCCACAAATACCACACCGACGGCCGTTGCCATACCGTCCCCTCCGCCTGGGCCAACGCCACCGCCTTTGCCAGCCACAGCCGCGCCTCATCCGTCTGCCCCTGGTCCAATTCCGCCTGCGACAGCCCCAGATAAAGCCGAATCCAGGCCGCCGAAAAGCCGTCCTCCTCCAGATATGCCTCCAAGAGTTGCCTGGCCCGCTCTAAACGACCGCGAGTCTGGTTGCCATCCGGGGCGATACGGCCGTATTCATACCCCCACAGCAAATAGACTGCCGCCAGCCCCGGAGCATCCTCCGTCCCTTCCAATAAATCCGCCGCCAACTGCAAATCCGCCGCTGCGGCCGCCGCCTGCCCCCGGTAGATGTGGACGGCCGCCCGCTGCGTCAGCGCGTGGGCCAGCAAATTGGGGCTGACGCCGTTCAGCAGCGCCGCCGCCTCTTCCGCCGCTGCCAATGCCTCCTCCGGCCGGCCGGCCCGCAGCAGGATAACAGATTGCCAATAACACGCTTGAGCCAGTTCCAACGATACTTCCCCCTCCCGCGCCTGGC
>JALUPA010000136.1 GCA_027054335.1 Ardenticatenaceae bacterium | reverse complement strand
GCGTATGGTGGTAGACGTGGGCAACTGGGATGAGAACCGATTTGTCCTGCCCGGCGGCCAATCCGGCAATCCCTTTTCGCCCCACTATGCTGATTTGTTACCCCTGTGGCAGTCAGGTCAAGGCGTTTCTATTGCTTGGTCGCCGAAAATGATTGATAAAGCGGCGCAAGAAACGTTGATCTTGCAGCCGGAATGAAAAATTAATCCACAAATTACGCAGATTAGCGCAGATTTTTAGGGATTTAATCTGCGAAATCTGCGGACAAAAAGGAGAAACTCATGTTAAATTTAGCCGTAGTTTTGGAAAACAGTGTCCGGGAGATGCCGGGCAAGACGGCCGTTGTCTTTGGCGATATGCGTTTTAGCTATGCCCAGATTAACGGGGCGGCGAACCAGGTAGCCAACGGGTTGGTGGCAGCCGGTATTCAGCCGGGGGACAAGGTGGCTTTGTCTTGCCCCAATTTGCCTTATTTCCCCATTGTCTATTACGGTATCCTCAAAGCGGGGGCGACGGTGGTACCGTTGAATGTGCTGCTGAAGCGGCGTGAGATTGCTTACCACCTGGACGATTCAGATGCCAAAGCATATCTTTGCTTCCAGGGGACGCCAGAACTGCCCATGGGTGAGGAAGGTTGGGCCGGTTTTAACGAAGTAGATGGCTGCGAGCATTTTTGGATGATTATGGCTGATCCGGCAGCGCCATCTCACATTGAGGGGACGCAGACGCTGGGGCAGTTGATGGGGCCGCAGCCCCCATTGTTTGATACAGTGCAGACAGATGCGTTGGATACGGCCGTTATCCTCTACACATCCGGTACCACCGGTATGCCCAAAGGGGCTGAACTCAGTCACAGTAACATTGTGATGAACTCTTTTGTCGTGCGCGAGTTGTTCGAGCAAAAAGACGACGACGTACAGCTTATTACCCTGCCTCTGTTCCACTCCTTCGGCCAGACTGTGCAGATGAACGGCGGCTTTTTGGGGGGGCACACCCTCGTCCTTATTGCCCGGTTTGATCCGGAAGCCGTCTTCAACGCTTTCCAGAAGGAAAATGTGACCCTCTTCTGCGGCGTTCCCACCATGTATTGGGCTTTGCTCCATTACCCCGACGCCGAAAAATTCGACCTGGAGAAAATTGCCAACACCCTGCGACTGGGCGTCTCTGGCGGTGCGGCCATGCCGGTAGAGGTGATGAAGCAGTTCAGCGAAAAGTACAAAGTAAAGATTTTGGAAGGATATGGCTTATCCGAAACCTCTCCGGTCGCTTCTTTCAGCCGCTTGGATATGCCGCACAAACCCGGCTCCATCGGTGTGCCCGTTTGGGGCGTAGAAATGCGAGTGGTAGATCAAGACGTGAACGACGTACCCGTGGGTGAACCGGGTGAGATTGTCATGCGCGGCCACAATGTAATGAAAGGGTATTACAACAAACCGGAAGCCAATGAAGAAGCCTTCCGGGGTGGTTGGTTCCACACCGGTGACGTAGCTACGAAGGATGAAGACGGCTACTATTATATTGTAGACCGTATCAAGGACATGATCATTCGCGGCGGATTCAACGTCTACCCGCGGGAAATCGAGGAAATCATGATTACCCATCCGGCCGTTTCCCTGGTGGCGGTGGTAGGCGTGCCCCATGACCAGTACGGTCAGGAAATCAAGGCGTATGTGGTGCTGAAAGAAGGGCAAACGGCCGAACCGGAAGAACTGGTGGCCTGGTGTAAAGCCAATATGGCCGCTTACAAATATCCGCGCATCGTAGAAATCCGTGAATCGCTACCCATGACGGCGACGGGGAAGATTTTGAAGCGGGAATTGCGGTAAATGAGCGTGATGTGTGATGTGTAAAATTGCATCACGCATCACGCATCACGGGAGGATAACTATGATTAAAATTTACACAGTTGAAGGAGCGCAGAAATCTATTTTGCGGCGGGAGATGGCTTTGGCGCCGGAGGTACCGCCGGGGTTGCAGGCGCGGCTGGATGAGATGTTTGGCGCGGGGAGTACGCCGGAGACGGCCGTTACCACAATCCTGCGGGACGTGCGGCAGCGGGGAGATGCGGCTTTGCGTCACTGGACGGCCGTGATTGATGGCGTGGAGCTGGATTCGTTGGCAGTGGGTGAGGGGGAGATAGATACGGCCGTGTCCCGCATCCCGGCCGATCTGCGGGCGGCGCTGGAAACGGCCGCCGCCCGCATCCGCCAGTTCCACAGCTACCAGCCCCTGCCCAACTGGACGACGACAGAGATGGGCGGCCGTTTGGGGCAGCGCGTCACCCCCATCCGGCGCGTCGGCGTCTACGTGCCCGGCGGCACGGCCCCGCTGCCGTCCAGCCTGCTTATGTCTGTCATCCCGGCGCAGGTAGCGGGAGTGGCGGAAATTGTGGTGGCGACGCCGCCGGGACGGGACGGCGGGCGGGTTCACGACACCATTCTGGCGGCAGCGCGTATTGCCGGCATTGAAACTGTCTACACCCTCGGCGGAGCGCAGGCCATTGCTGCGCTGGCTTACGGCACGAAAAGCATCCCCCGCGTGGATAAGATTGTGGGGCCGGGTAACCTGTTTGTCACCCTGGCAAAGAAGCAGGTATACGGCATTGTAGGTATTGACGGCCTGTATGGTCCCACGGAAACGGTGGTGGTGGCGGACGAGTCGGCTAACCCGGCCTGGGTTGCCGCCGATATGCTGGCCCAGGCGGAACATGACGTGTTGGCCACGGCGATTTTGTTTACGCCTGCGTTGGATTTGGCGACGGCCGTGCAGCGGGAAATCGCCCGGCAAATGGAGGAATTGTCCCGCAGCGAAATCATCGCCGTTTCTCTGGCAAATCAGGGCGCTATTGTGCTGACGGCCGACGTGGCGGAAGCGTGCCGCCTGGCCAGCGACTTTGCCGCTGAACACACCTGCATCGCCGCCGCCAACCCGCAGCAATGGGTCGAGCAAATCCCCAATGCCGGCGGCCTGTTCATCGGCGAGCGCAGCTTTGAGGTGCTGGGAGATTACGTCGCCGGCCCCAGCCACGTGATGCCCACCGGCGGCACAGCCCGTTTTGCCTCCCCGCTCAACGTGGCCGATTTTGTCAAGATCAGCAGCCTCATCGAGCTGGACGACGCCACATCCGCCCGCCTCAGCCCCATCGCCACCCAAATTGCCCAGGCGGAAGGGTTGACAGCTCATGTGAATGCGGCAATTAAGCGAATAGAATAATAAACCGCGGAGAGCGCGGAGAACGCGGAGGAAAAAGGAGAAGAAGATGTTGAGAGAACCATTGAGAAAAGAGGATGAAATTACGGGGAAGATTATTGGGGCAGCGATTGAGGTTCACCGGCAGTTGGGACCAGGGTTATTGGAATCAGCTTACCAAGCCTGTTTAGCATATGAAATGAAACTACGCGGCATTTAATTTGAACGGGAAAAGCCGCTGCCAATTGTTTACAAAGGCATAAAGCTGGATCAAGGGTATCGGCTTGATTTTTTAGTCGAGGGCTTGATCATTGTTGAGTTAAAATCTGTGAAGAAGTTCGACAATATCCATCATGCCCAAGTTTTGTCTTATCTGAAATTGGCAAATCTCCAATTAGGTTTGCTGCTCAACTTCAACGTTTTTCGTCTCAAAGAAGGCGGTATCAAGCGCGTAGCAAACAAACTCTAAATCTCCGCGCCCTCTGCGCTCTCCGCAGTTTAAATTTCAGAGATTGAGGTTCTCGTAATGGGATTTGCAGGAGATAATTTCGATTTGTTGTTCGTCAGGGTAAACCACATAAACAAGCCGGTGTTCCAACGAAACACGGCGCGACCAGACTTCCCGTTTAAGGTATTTCAGCCGTTCCGGTTTGCCCAGGCCGGCGCGGGGATCGTGGGACACGTCGCGGATAAGGTCAAAACATTTGACGTACAATTTGCGTTCATGCCGCCGAAACCAGGTCAGATCGCTTTCGGCCTTGTCCAGAATCAGGAGCTTCCAGATCATACCAGATCAGCAAAGACTTCTTCGATGGTTTTGCCGGACGTTTCACCCCGATCGTGGCGTTCAAAGGAATCAACCAGCGCTTTTAAGGCAGCTTTGTCATTTAAGAGCCGCATTGTTTCCTGGTATGCTTCCCATTCATCCATAGAAATAAGGACGACGTTGCCCTTTTTGTGGGTCATAATGACTTGATCCTGATTGTCTACGACTATTTGCCGCAGTTCAAACAAGCGGCTGCGGGCTTCTGATATGCTTAATGCTTCCATTGAAAAAATCTCCGCGTTTTTTTGCAGTTCCTACAGGAAAAATAAAACATCTTGTACAACATTATGTACGAAAATGGAGTAGATTGCAATGAATGTTGAACAATTTGTCCGGCCGGACATTGTAAAAATGAAACCTTACACGCCGATTGTGCCGTTTGCGGTGTTGTCGCGGCGGTTAGGACGGCCGTCTCACGAAATTATCAAACTGGACGCCAACGAAAACCCGTATGGCGCGTCGCCCCAAGTATTGGCGGTGCTGGCAAATCTGCCCTACGTCCACATTTATCCTGACCCGGAAGCGACGCCTTTACGGGAGAAGTTGTGCGCAGTGACCGGCGTACCCACGGAGCGGCTGCTGACAGGGGCGGGGGCGGATGAGTTGATTGACTTGGTTTTTCGCGCCGTCTTGTCTCCCGGCGACGGCGTGGTGGATTGTCCGCCGTCGTTTGGCATGTATCCGTTTAGTACGGCCGTTAACGCAGGTCGTTACATTTCTGTCCAGCGCAGGGTAGATTTTAGCCTGGACGTGGCGGCGATTGAGCAAACTGTCCGCGAACAGCGCCCCAAACTGCTCGTCATCTGCTCCCCCAACAACCCGGATGGCTCCGTGATTGACGACGACAGCCTGCACCGTCTCCTGGCTTTACCTGTTCTCGTCTTGCTGGATGAGGCTTACGCCGACTTTGCCGAGGTTGACGGGTATCAAAATCATCTTGCCTGGGTGACAGAATATGAAAATCTGGTTGTGTTGCGCACGTTCAGCAAGCTGGCGGGGTTGGCGGGGCTGCGCGTGGGGTACGGCGCATTCCCGGACTGGCTGCTGCCCCATTTGTGGAAAATCAAACAGCCGTATAATATCAATGTGGCTGCCTCGGCCGCCGCCGTGGCCGCGCTGGAAGATGTGGACTGGCTGCGGGAAAAGACGCGGCTTATTGTGGCGGAGCGGGTACGGTTGGGGAAAATGTTGGCGAAGGTAGATTATTTACGGCCGTATCCCTCTCAGGCCAACTTTATTCTTTGCCGGGTAGACGGCCGTGACGCTGCTCAACTAAAACAGGATTTGGCCCGACGCGGCATCCTCGTCCGCTACTTCAACAAACCGGGCCTGGACAACTGCATCCGCATCAGCGTGGGACGGCCGTCGGACACGGACATCTTGTTAAAGGCGCTGCGAGAGGTTTAGTAGATCCAAATATCTCTTTTTAGCCGCAGATTGCGCGGCTTTTTGGGATTAAATTTGTAAAAATCTACACTAATCTGTGTAATCTGCGGCTCAGGTCACTGAGATTGGAGGTAACCGTCCAGCGAAGCTGCGCCTCAAACCAATGAATAGGACGCAGATTAACGCAGATGACGCAGATTTTTTAAAACTTGCTCTGTTTGTAAAGAATTTTCGCTAACAAATGT
>JALUPA010000135.1 GCA_027054335.1 Ardenticatenaceae bacterium | reverse complement strand
TAATGAGATTTTATGGGGTAGTATTTCTTGTACAGTTAGCATGTCAGTCACCTCAAGGTAATACTACTCTCAATGGCGAAACCTTCAACTCGTCGGTTTGAGGCGAAGCTTCGCTGGACGGTTACAATTAGAGATTGGGAGATTGGCAATTACTAATCTCCAATCTCCAATCTCTTTATGGCTCAACGTAGTAAACGATGGCAATGGCCCCCGGTCCGACGTGTGTACCAATCACAGGACTGATGTCGGACTGGATAACGTCGGTCAGACCGAATTTCTTCTTGACTTCATTGGCAACCTGGTGGCCCTCGTCCGGAGCGGAAGCGTTCTGAACAGCAATGTGGAAGTTGGTTTGGCCGCGCAGATCGTTTTCCGCGATGCTTAACATTTTAGCCAGGGCTTTTTTCTTGGTGCGCACTTTATCCAAAGGCTCAACCTTGCCCTCTGCCAGGGTAAGGATCGGTTTGATGGAGAGCAATGTGCCCAGGTAACGGGATGCGCCACCAATACGGCCGCCGCGATGCAAAAATTCCAGCGTATCTACGACAAATAAGAGGCGCATACGGGGAACGAGGGCACTGGCTTGGGCGGCGGCTTCTTTGTGGTCTGCCCCAGCAGCGATGGCTTCAGCGGCGGCCAGCGCCATAAAGCCCAATCCCATCACGGTAGATTTGCTGTCTACCACTTCGATGGGGAAATCGTCCATCATGTCGCGGGCGGCAATGGCGGAGGCGTATGTACCGCTCAGTTCGGAAGAAATGGTGACGCAGACGATGGATTCGGCCGTTTCGGCCGCTTTTTTGTAAACCTCCAGAAAATCGCCGGGGGAGGGCTGAGAAGTGGTGGGCATCTCCTTCTCCGTTTGCAGGCGGGCGTAGAATTGATCGGCTGTGATGTCCACGTTGTCCTGCAGGCTTTCGCCGCCCCAGTTGACCAGGAGGGGAATGACGTGCATATTGTATTTTTGAATGAGTTCTTCAGGCAAATAAGCAGTGCCGTCTACAACAATGGCAACTTTATCTTTGGACATAAGTTTCTCCTTTTTGAAAATGACGAGGTGGGCAACTTTTAGTTGCTTGAGTGATTGGGTGATAAGGTGATAAATCATTATGTGGCCCGGTCAGGGGCCGGCCCCAACTTTAGGGATTTCTCTCGTTTTTATTAACACCTTAAATGGTAATCGGTTTTGGCGATTTAGTCGAATAAGATCGAGTAGCCGTGGTTTCTTACCGCGTGGGTATCTGCACGACGCGGCAAGAAACCGTGGCTACGGTGGGGGCGGGAATTGGGCGGCGCCGGCTACGTCGCCGTTTTCCGTGTGGGGGATGCTGCTGTCGGTGAGTGTCTGGCCAAAGACGTCGGTGACGCGGAAGGTGTACGGCCCCGGCCCTAAACCGCTGTCGGCGACAAAGTAGTTGTAGGATTTACGGGGAATTTCCTGGAAAATGCCGTTACTGTCCAGCGCTTCCAGTTTGGCGATGGGGTTGCTGTGATTGCGGATTTGTATGGCCGTCCACCACTGGTTACTGCCATCCTTGAAATGATACACAATCGGGCCGTCCAGCGGGTAACTGACCAACTGCCAGCTAATCGGTACCCGCCCCGCCACCAGATCGGCAATTTCGGCAAATGCCTCCCGGCTGAAATCAATATCGCCAGGGGCACATTCGGGGCAGCGGTCCACAATGCGGACGATGATGGCGCCGTTTGGCCCTATGGCCTGGACGTATGCGCCGCACAAGGCAGCGTCGGCGTAATCGCTGTGGTTCATGGCGGCCACCATCATATTTTCCGGCGAAGCGGGGAAGGCGCAGTTGCCCTCTCCGGTAGCATTGTAATAAGTGCCTTCGCCGGTGTGTACCGGGCCAAAGGGGATGGGGGCCGGCAGCGTGATAATAAGCGGGAGAAAGATTTCCGGGTCAGCGTTGGGGGCGGCGCGGCTGACGACTGTAAGAGAAAGTAACAGTATCAGGGTGAATATTGCGTATTGCGTATTGCGTACCATAGTACAGTTCCTCACAAATCACGCATCACGAATCACGGATCACGGGCAAGATTGCGTCGTTGGTTTCGATGATTTCGGCAGCCAGCGATCCGTGGGAGAGTTCGCGCAGGTCGTTTTGGAAGGCGGAAAATTGGTCGGTGGGGAATTGGGCGGTGATGGTGATGTCGGCGGCAAATGCTTCTTCGAGGATACGGCCGTGCCACTTCTCCACCAACAAACGAACCCGCTCCAGATAATTATAGGGGATGGCCAACAGAACGGTATGGGTAGAAACCCTCTCAGCACGCGGCAAGACGTCCAAGACAGCTTTGGCAGCCTCGCCATAAGCCCTTACCAGACCGCCCGTTCCCAGTTTAGTGCCGCCATAGTAGCGGGTAACGACGAGGGCTATATCCCCCAACCCGCTGCCTTGTAGGACGGCAAGGATGGGCCGGCCGGCCGTGCCGGAAGGTTCGCCGTCGTCGTTGCAGTGGGCGGTTACGGCCGTGCCATATCCAATAATGAAGGCAGGGACGTTATGTGTGGCGTCGCTAAATTCGCTTTTGATGCGGGTGATAAAGGCTCTGGCTTCTGTGATGGTGAAGGCAGGTACGGCCGTAGCAATAAAGCGGGAGCGTTTCACCTCGATTTCGGCTCGGGCTGCGGCGGCGGGGATGGGATAGCGTTCATTGGACATAGGTTAATTGTAACGGCCGTATCCAGCCAAAGCCAGCGGGAAGGGGTAGAATGGAGATTCTATGAGTAAATCACAAGTATGGTTTTTCTTTCTCCTGGCAATATTGTTGGCTGGGTGCGGGCGGAGTGAGGCAGCGGCAGTGGTAACGCCAACGGCCGTCATCCCCTCATCCCCTCTACCCACAGCCACCACAACCCCGTTATCGTCGCCAACTCACATCCCCAGCCCTATTCCCACAGTTACCGCAACGGCCGTACCCACATTAACGCCAACGCCACCCTTCCCCTTGTACACAGGACGGCCGTTGGCGCGGGAAAAGTTGGGCGTGCAGATACATTTGCGGGAGCAGGATCAGGCAGAAATTTTCCGTCAACTGCGAGAGTTGGGCGTGGGCTGGGTCAAGGTACAGATTTCCTGGAAGCTGTATGAGCCGTATCCGGGCGAGTATCATGCGGAACGGTTTGCCGAATTGGACCGGTTTGTGACTACGGCCGTTTCCCAAAACATCAACGTCCTCCTCAGCGTGAGCAAAGCGCCGGAATGGAGCCGTCCCACCACAGAAATGGACGGGCCGCCCAGTGATTTTGGCCTGTACCGCCAGTTTATGAACTACGTGGCCGCCCGTTACCAGGGCCAAGTGGCGGCCTACGAATTGTGGAATGAGGCCAATTTGCAGCGGGAATGGAACGGTTTTCCTCTGGGCGGCGCGTTGTTCATAGATTTGCTGCGGGAGGGGGCTACCGGCGCGCGCGCTGGAGACGCCGCCGCCTTGCTGATCAGCGGCGCGCCGGCCGTCACCGGTATCAATGACCGGACAGCGGCGATTGATGACCGGCAGTTTTTGCAGGAGATGCTAGACACCGGATTAACTGACGTGGTGGACGGCATTGGGGTGCATCCCTACGGTTTTGCCAATCCGCCAGACAGCAGCTACGGAAACCCGGATACGGCCGTGCCTAGCCACAACAATCACCCCAGCTTCTTCTTCCGGAACACGATGGAGGATTATCGCACATTGAGCGGCGGGGGGATGCCCATCTGGGCTACCGAATTTGGCTGGGGCAGTTTTGACGGCTTGACGAATGAAGCGGGAACGCCACAGCCACCCTTGCCGGGCACGGAATATATGAACAACGTCAGCGAATGGCAGCAGGCGGAATACACCTTACGCGCCTTTGAGATGGGGCAAAACTGGGAATGGGCCGGGCCGATGTTTCTGTGGAATCTCAATTTTGGCCCGCTGCTGGGGACGGATTTCAGCGAGACGGGCTACAGCTTACTGCGACCGGACGGCACGGCGCGCCCCCTGTACTACACCTTAAAAAACGCGGCGAAGGAGTAAGATTACGGCCGTTGGCTCAATCTTCGGAACGATAATTTATCAATTTGAGCAATCAACTGCAAAGAGCGTAGAGAGCGCAAAGAAAATGAAGGGGAAAACTTTGCGCTCTTGGCGTCCTTCGCGGTAGAAAATGTTCAACTTATTGGCTCGTCATTCCTCAAATTGTTGTGCGCCATTTGTTCCTTTGCTTCTTGGTACTCGTCCCCTTATACTTGGGTCAAATTAGTTGATTGGTCGAGTGGAAATGATTATGGGCAGCTTTCAAGGAAGAAATTTTATCATTACGGGTGGGGCCAGCGGGATTGGTTTGGCCACAGCGCGTTTGCTGCGGCAGGCAGGGGCCAATCTGGTTTTGTGGGATGTGGATGAGGCGAAGTTACAGGCAGCGGGGAATGAGTTGGGGGTGGCTACGGCCGTCGTCAACATCACCCAACCAGACCAGGTAGAAGCAGCCATGCAGACGGCCGTTTCCCAAATGGGATCGCTGGACGGGATGGTGCATTCGGCGGGGATTTTACACAGCGGCAATTTTACGGAGATTCCTCTGGATGTGCAGCGGCAGGTTGTGAACGTCAATTTGAACGGCTCGATTGTGGTGGCGTTTACGGCCGTGCCCTACCTGCGGCAAAGCAAAGGTTCCCTAATCCTCCTGGCTTCCTCCTCCGCCTTTTACGGGCCGCCGGAATTTGCCGCCTACGGGGCCAGCAAAGCCGGCGTCCTCAGCCTGGCCCAATCCCTGCGCCTGGAACTGGAAGATGCCGGCGTTCACGTGGGCGTCCTTTGCCCCTTATTCGTCTCCTCCCCCATGATTGACGATTTCAAGGATTCAGGCATGTACAACGGCCTGGGCGCGGCCCATACGCCGGAAGATGTGGCCCGCGCCATCGTCAAAGGTCTGAAAAAACGCCAATTTATGATTTGGCCGGGAGCCAATGACGCTGTTTTTTACGCCATCAGCCATCTTTTTTACCCCTTGCGCCACCGGGTAATGAGATTTCTGTGGCAGCGAGGCAATCGCTGAATATTATCCGATTAAAATGTCCATCAATTGATTGGGCTTCACAATAGATATGTTTCGGAATGGGTGTAAAACCAGCAAGTCTTTGTCCCCCGTCACAATGTAATTTGCCTGCCCACTGACAGCCAGTTCCAGAAACTTGTCATCATCCGGATCACGACACTCGTTCACTTTAGACGTAACCGTAATCAATTCCGTTTCTCGCAACAAAGCTGACAAGAATCGCAGTCTTTCTTGCTCAGTAACGTATTCGTTAAATTTTTTACGTCTCAAAACGCGGTTCAACTCATTCAGTGTATCTAACGAAATGAGCAGTTTCCCTTGGGCCAGCGCCTCATCAAACACTTTCCGAGAAATAGACTTTTTCAACAATACCGCGCTGATTATGGTGTTGGTGTCAAACACAAAGCGCAAATCAGTCGTCATTTAGCAGTGACTCCAATATTTCAGGAGTTAAGCCGCGTTGTTCGGCATTATCGCTGATTTGGTTCATCACAGACCACAAGGTTGTATCTTCAAATTCCCGCAGCCAAAGGCTAAAAAGCAAACGGATTTTTTCCCGCTTTTCTTCCGACGCGCGGTTATAAATTTGGGCTGCATCTTCATCAAGTTGAATGTTTATAGCTATTGACATAATATGCACCTATCCAAAGCAAATATACATTACAGTATACAAGATTCTGCAATTGCGTTACAAACTCAATGATAACATTAAAAATTATGACGTGTAAATTTTCTGTAACGAATCGGCGAGGAGTTCCCAACTGAAGTTTTGGGTAATGTGCGCGGCGGCGTTAGCAGCCAGGGTTTGGCGTTGGGTCGGGTTTTGCAGGAGGTAGATGAGATCGGCCGTTAACCCTTCATCGTCACCGGGGGGGCGGAGGAGACCGGTACGGCCGTGTACCACATACTCCGGTACCTGCCCCACATTTTCTGCTACAACCGGGATGCCCAGAGAGAGCATATCGGCCAGTTTCACCGGGCATTTCGTGCGGTTAAGCAGCGTATCTTCCATTAAATAAATTCCCACATCCGCCTGGGCAAGAACGGCGGACAAATCAGCTTCGTCCACCCAACCGGCGTCTGTGAAGGCGTCTTGCAGGCCGGCCGCCGTCAGTTGAGTCTGAAAGTTGGCCGCGTCTTCGTCATACAAGCCTGTGCCGACAGAGAGAATGCGACATTGGGGTACGGCCGTCTGCACCCCCCGCAAAATCTGCACCAGCCGCCCCGTATCAAATTCAAATAACCGGCTGTAAACCAACACCGTCGGCTCCCCAGACCGAACACCGACCACCGAATACTGGCCATTGATCCCCGGCCCATTCGGCAGATACACCACCCGTTCCGGCGGAATACCCATACTCCAGGCAATGGTTTGTAAGGCGCGGCTGGCTACCGTCAGGGCGTGATTGTGGCGCATCCCCCACTGCTCCTGCCAGGCAAAAAACCGCTTCTGCATGGGCGAGTACGGGGCGATCTCATTCCAGCCACCCCACCCTTCCCAATCATCCGTATCCACAATCAGGCGGATGTGGCGGCGGTGAAACTGCCACAACCACCAGGCCGCCAGGCCGCTGTACGCCTTGGGCTTGAAGCAATGCACCACATCCGGCTGCCAGGCCAACGTTTCTTTGATGAGTTGGCGGGCGACGCCTAACGTGCCGCCGCGTAAAGGGATGTAGCGGATGGTGACGCCGTCTTCCTGCCAGGTTTTGTCCGCTTCAGCCGGGGTCTGCCAGGGGGGCATGAAGAGGGCGACTTCATAGCCGCGCCGGGCCAGAGGTTTGGCCAGGCTGAGGGCGCGGCTGCGCATGGTTTTGTTGGGATGGAAGCCGAATGGCCCGACGAAGGCGATGCGCTGGCTCACGATTTAGGGGGTTACGGCCGTTTCCACCGCTCCATCTCCCGCATCATCCCATACAGCCGGGGGTTGGGCGGCCAACAGTTCCAACGTGCGTGGATGGTTGGCATAAACGCCGCGGTAGGATGGGGGCAGCAGGGCGGCAATCCGGCACATCAGCTCTTCCGTGTGCTGCTCCAGGAACTCATCCCGGTGCTTTCTGTCCATCGGCGGCAAATAAATAGGCTCGCCGATACGGGCATGAATATCCAGGCGGCGCAAACGGGACAACCGCTCTTTAACCACCCGATCTTCCGTGCCCCAAACACCGACGGGAATGATAGGCACGTTGGTTTTGGCCGCCAGGTAAACTGTGCCTGGCTTGCCCGGTTGTAAAGATTCCGTCTTACTGCGCGTCCCTTCTGGGGCAATACCCAAAATGCCGCCGCCTTTAAGCCGCTTTTGTACTATGCGCAGGGTATGCAAATCCGGCTCGCCGCGATCCAGCCACAGCGCATCCAAACGTTTAGCCATGAAGCGCCAAAACGGGTAAACCTGATATTTTTCCGCAATCATTAAAATAATGTCGTCCCGATTCGCCAGCACAACGCCCAGCATGGCATCCAGCCGCCCCAAATGGTTGCTGGCGACGATGACGCCACCTGTTTGCGGGATATGCTCGAACCCCTGAATGTCCACGCGGGCGATAATGCGCAAAATAAACCGGGAAACGATCCGCAATATTTTTAGAAACATAGCTCCTCTTTACCAAATAATGTGCGGAAATTATACCAGAGAATGGGTAATGCGTGATACGCAATACGCGAGAAATTTTACGCATCACGTGTCACGCACCATAAAAATCTGTGGATAACTCTGGGGATAAGGTGTCCCGGCCGTGGATAATTGGGTAAAATGCGTGGATATGGCTTTATTAAACGAACCAACGATCAGCAGCAACGGGGTCATCCGTCCCACCTATCTGGAAGTGGATTTGTCTTGCCTGGCGGAGAATTACCGGGCACTTTGCGACGCTGTGGCCCCAGCCAAGGTGATGCCCATCCTCAAGGCGAATGCGTATGGGCACGGGCTGGTGGCAGTGGCCCGGCACATGGCCTCTTTGGGTGCGCCTTACCTGGGGGTGGCTTATCTGGAAGAGGGGATTATGCTGCGGGAGGCGGGCGTCACGACGCCGATTTTGGTGATGGGGGGCATTTTGGGCAACCAGACGCCGCTTTTCCTGGCGCATGATTTGACGCTGACCGCTTCTTCTGTGGAAAAGCTGCAACAAATTGACGCGGCAGCGCGGCAGATGGGCGTGCGGGCCAAAGTGCATCTGAAAATTGATACAGGGATGGAGCGAATTGGCGTCCATTATTACAATGCGGCCAGTTTGCTGGAGGCGGCGTTGGCGTGTGAACATTGTGAGGTGGAGGGCATCTATTCCCATTTTGCCAATGCGGATGCGGCCCGGCTGGAATCGGCGTACACGCAGTTGGGCCGTTTTGAGGAAGTGTTGTCTTTTTACGAAAAGCGGGGCCTGCCGCCTCCGCCGCTGCGCCACATGGCTAATTCGGGCGGGATTTTGCAGATGCCGGAGAGCTGGTTTGATATGGTGCGGGCGGGGATTTTGCTTTACGGGCATTATCCTTCGGCCAGCGCGGCGCGGACGGTGGCGGTACGGCCGTGTCTCACCTGGAAGTCGCGCGTGGTTTATTTTAAGGTGGTGCAGCCTAATCACGCCGTCAGCTACGGCTCTGCGTGGCAGACGGATCATATGGTGCGGGTGGTAACCATTCCCGCCGGCTACGGAGACGGCTATTTCCGGCGCATGTCGGGGCGGGCGCAGGTGATTATCCGGGGTAAGCGGTATCCGGTGGTGGGGCGCATCTGCATGGATCAGATGATGGTGAATATTGAGTGGGATTCAGCGTATAACGGGGATGAGGTGATTTTGCTGGGGTCGGTGGGGGATACGGCCGTCACCCTGGAAGAAATGGCGGAATGGGCCGGTACCATCCCCTACGAAGTGCTGACCAACATTAACACCCGCGTTCCCCGTATTTACGTGATGCGTGATACGTGAGTTATCTCGCGGATGAATGGATCGCGGATATAATTGTAACTGAGGTGATGTAACTATGTGCGATAATGTGCTTTCCAGGAAAGAGGAAGAAATGGAACAGATACGTCGACGATTTGTCCGGGCGCAAGATGACGTATACGAGGTGACGGTTAGCATACCCGAAAAAGAAATGGTGGCAATTGTGGCTACGGCCGTTGCCGAATCGCGCCAAAAGAGAAGCGGCAATCGTTGATTTTTATCTTTTAATCGGCGTCATCTGCGTTAATCAGCGTTCTTTTAGGGAGCGCATTACCGCTCATACAATAACGTATCCGGATAGAAAGCGTACCAGCCGAACCAGTAGGCCAGATGGCCGTTGATGCGGGGCAGCGTTTCCCCATCCGGGCCGATAAGGGCTTCTTCGCCGATTTGCCAGATACGGCCGTCCTCATCCACTACATCCCCGGCATCATTCAAATCAAACGTATGATTTTCCCGCTCAAAAGCCCGCACTTCTGCCCCGGCCTTGTACTGCACCGGGCCATCCAACCAATGCTCCCCGTTTACCTTAAATATTTCATCGCCAGCCAGTAAAACCAAGTTCACCCCACCTAACGCATCGTTGACCACCTGCACCTCCGTAAGGATGTCTAGCGGATACGCTTTGGGCGTGTCGTTGACGTTCAGAGCGTAAATCTGGTCTTTGGCGGCACGGCCGTCACTGCGCTGCCAGACGGGGAACATCGTATCCGTATCGGAAAAATACGCGCCGTAAGCCGAGCCGGGTTCGTAATCCCGGTCGTAGCCCGTGTCAATGTCCACGACCAACGTATCGGGATGTTTTGCCTGCCACGCCTCCCAGGTCGTCAGGACGACGGGCAGCAGTGCCAGGCGGATGTCGCTGCCGGCCAGCGGCCCCAGGACGGGCTGGCCGGTTAACTGGTTCCAGAGGGTGCGGGTTTGCCGGTCATACATCAGCTTGTTGCTGCGGTAGAGGAAGCCGGAGGAACCAAAATCGTAGGTGATAGGCTGGCCGTCTGCGTCTGTGGCCCGGCCGTCATAAGCAATCGCCGCGCCGCACAAGGTACAGTAGGTCAGGGAAACGGGCACGCCGCCAATCACGTCATTGGCCATTTCGTGCCAGTCCAGGATGCGCAGCGGGTAGGCGCGGGCGTCTCCGTTAATCTCAATACCAAAAACGACGTCCCAGGGATTGAGGTAGTTGGCTTCTACGGCCGTCAACATCTCAGGATTGTCCAGCGCGGGAATACCGTCCACTTTCACACCGCCCCAGACAATCTCCTCTGCCCGCAGCCGCGCCGGGTACTCATCCTGCAAAAATTCACCAAAAGCGGGATCAATGTCAGAGAGGAGAATGCCCTTCCATTCGGTAAAGCCGGGCGGCGGTTCCAGGTCTGTACCGCCATACCATTCCACCCAGGCAGCCCAGTCACCGCTGAGGGATTGGCCGCTCAACATTTCCAGCGTCTCGATAATCTCCGCATATTCCAGATTGCGGATGAGGCCAATCTGCCGGGCGCGCAGCAGTTCTATCAGGACGGGAATAAAGCGGACATCGCCTGTTTCCTGGATGCGTAAAATGGCTTCGCTGGCGTCGCCGGAGCTGAAGGCGAGCAAATCCTGTAACAGTTGGGCTGCTTCCGCACCGCTGACCGGCTCGCCAACGGGTAAAGGGGCGGTGGTGGGCGGCGGCGGATTGGTTGGTGTGGGCTTGGGCGTGTTGGTGGAGCTGGCGGTGGGCTGGTCAGTTGGCGGCGGTGTGGGAGATACGGCCGTCTGGCAAGCCGCCAGGATAACAACGACCAGCAATAAATAAAATCGGGACATACGTTTTCTCCTGCTCAACTATTCACGCAACACGCCTTCACGCATCACGTCAAATTCAGTATAGCAGGAAGGAAGGGGATTACGGCCGTTTGTCACAGTCTGTAATCCTTTCACAATTTTTGTCTCATGTGGAGCAAATCTATTCGGGGCGATAAAGCGAGTTGGGTGGTAAAAGATTATCTTTGGTGATATTTTCGGGGAAGGCCTGGACAAAGAAAACGTTGGGCAATTCCTCAATCTGGTGCAAAATGCGCACCAACTGGCGTGGCTCCACCACTTCCAGCGTCATAACCAGATGAACCTCGCCCGGCCGGTTCGTCGGCGGCGTATGAATGTAGGGAATATTCATATGCTCATCCTGCATGAGATTGGTAATGTCATAAAGCAAGCCGGGCCGGTCATACACCTTGACCTGGATATTGACCAGTCGGGCTTGGCGAGGCGCTTCGCCCCAGCCCAATTTTAATAGGCGGCGCTTGAGACGCTTATGTAAAGTAGGGCAGCCCTGTTTGTGAACTGTCACGCCGCCATCCTTACGCAAAAAGCCCACGATATTGTCCGGTGGTTGGGGATGACAAGTACCGCATAATCTCAGGCTACGGCCGTCGGCATGAGTCACTACAAACCGTTCCCCACTTTTCGAGGTTACTGTATTGTCCAGATTATAGGCCGGCCCATTTACCCACTTTTTCTCCAGGACACGCACGGCTACTGTTGTAGGCAATAATTCAGCCAGCCCTAAATCATAATAGAATGTCATCTTGTCCGCATACTGGAACATCTGCGCAATTTTTTCATGCGAATAATCAGGAAAGCCAATCATGGTCAATTCATGTTGCAAAAGATATTTCCCTTCGGCCACAGCCTCCGGCGGCTTCAGGCGGCGGAACCAGCGACGGGCATGAGCGCGGGCATAATTGGTAGCGATATAACCCAAATCCTCATCCAGCCAGGCTCGCTGCGGCTGCGCCTGATCCCTTTTGATAATCCTGACTCTATCCCCATCGTGCAGCGGTTTGTTCAGCGGGTAAGCCACGTCATTCACATAAGCTGCAGAACATTGATCGCCCAGCCCGGTATGAATGGCATAAGCAAAATCAATGGGCGTCGCGCCTTTGACCAACTCTTTAACCGCACCGCGCGGCGTAAATACCCGAATTTGTCGGCCGAACACATCTTCCATGACCCCTTTCAGACCGGCCGTAGGATTTTGTGGTTCCAGATTGATGTTATCTGTGATATTTTCCAGGAAGGCATCAATACGGGTGGTCACATTTGGCGTCCATAATGGCGTTCCTTTATAAAGCCACCGCGCCAGAATACCAATATCATCTACCATATCCATAGCCACGGTGCGCAAACGTAATTTCAGATGCTGCCCATCAGTGTGAACCACGGTAGTGTGCAGGGAACGGTATAAGTTTTCCCGCGGCGCAGCGATGTAATCATCAAATTTGCCGGGGACAGGCTGCCATAACTGGTGTAAATAGCCCAAAGCCAGATAGCAAGCAGGCATTTCATTCACCAAAATGACCAGGCGCATGGTCTTATCCATATCGTGAATGGACGCCCCATGTTCACAAAGATCGTTATAAATCGTATAGATGTTTTCCGGGGCCAAAAGCACGTTGCGCACATCAATACCCGTCTGCAAAAGCACCTCAAAAATCTGGCCGCTAATCAGTTGAAATGTTTCCTGCTGCTCCCGCAACAACTGCTCGCGCTGCTGTTTGATAATGTTGTAAGCCTTGTTGTCCAAAACTTCCAGGGCCAGAGCTTCCAATTCGCTTTTTATCTTCCAGATACCCAGACGGTTAGCCAAGGGGGCATAAACGGCCAATGTTTCTTTGGCCTTGTATTCCTGACGTTCCGGGGCAGTGGCCGAGATGGTGCGCATATTGTGCAACCGGTCAAATATCTTGATGATGACAGCCCGCACATCGCGCGTCATCACGCCCAGCAGTTTGTGCAAGGTGGCATCCTCTATTTCTTTTTTGGACAGTTTTTTGCCGGTAGACACGCCTTTGGTGACATCTTTCAGTTTGGTAACGCCATCTACCAACAAGGCTACCTCGCTGCCAAACCGATCTTCAATTTCTTTCAGAGTGATGCGGGTGTCTTCAGCTACGTCATGCAGAAGGGCGGCAATAATAGCTTCGGCTTCCAGTTGATACTCGGAAATGTAATAGGCAACGGTGAGGGGGTGGGTAAAAAAAAGCTCGCCGGACTGACGGCGTTGATTTCCGTGCGCCCGACGAGCGAGTTCGTAAGCTTCTTTGACACGGCAACTGTCTTCACCGCTAAGATAGCTATCAATTTGTGAAAAGAACTGCTTTCTATCAATCACCAGCATGTTGCCCATAACTGGAATGATAGTTTAATTTTGTAAAAAGCAAAGAAAATTCAGTTTTTTCTAAAATCTACAAACCGGTAACCTACGCCGCGTTCGGTCAGGATATATTGGGGATGGGCCAGGTCTTTTTCTATCTTTTTACGCAGATAATTTATGTAAAGTCGCAGGTAGTGGGTTTCATCCCGATATTCGTAACCCCAAACTTTGGCCAGAAGGGTGTCGTGAGGTACAACCCAACCGGCATTTTGGATAAGGGTGTTGAGGAGGCGGTATTCGGTGGGGCGTAAATCTATGCGTTCTCCTTCGACGATGACCTGATGCCGGTTGAAATCTATGGATAGACGGTCGTCAATACGCAAAATGGTGCGGGGCTGCGGGGAAGGCCATTCGGCGCGACGGAGTACGGCCGTCACCCGTGTCACCAACTCGCGCGGGCTAAACGGCTTCGTCACATAATCATCCGCCCCTAACGTCAGGCCGCGAATAATATCTTCCTCATCACTCTTAACCGTAAGCAGAATTACCGGAACCGTAGAAATCTCCCGGAGCAGCTTGAGCGTTTCAAAGCCGTCCATCTCCGGCATCATTACGTCCATAATTACCAGATCAGGCGTGTGCTGCCGCACCTGCTCCAGCGCCTGCACGCCATTTTCTGCTTCAATGATCTGGTAGCCTTCCAATTCCATATTCATGCGGATGAAACGACGCATACGCGCCTCGTCATCTACTACCAGGATCAGGCGCGGCACTTTTTGTTCCAGAGAATCAGGCACTTGTTCAATCACGGACGAAACTTACCACCTCTTCTACCTCACCTGAGGGTAAAAGCTGCACAAAATTAACGCGATGCCAGGGAATCATCATACTGGTAACATCTTCATCCAGATAATGCAAATCTTTCCCATCCCGCAGCCGGGGATTATTAACCAACAAGAAGCGGCTGGTGGGGTCGGGCATTTTTTCTAATTCGCATTCCACGGGGTCTTCATTATTGATGTGAACGACTACTGTAATCATAATTCTTCCTCGATAATTGTAGGGCGATTTGCCAAATCGCCCTACCAATTTACAAAATCGGGCTACAATTTGTTTTTCTCACCACAATTTTAGTCAAAAAACAGGTGGATCAGCAAATCACCGAAACGAATTTCATCCCCGCTATGTAAAGGATACGGCTGCTGGGGGGGGATACGGTAGGTGTTTAAGTAGGTGCCATTGGTACTGTCCAGATCAATCAGTACTAAACCATTGTCAGTAGCTTTGATGACGGCATGAGTTCTGGACACACCTAATTCGGCCGCCTGATCTTCGGCCAGATCGAGTTCCAAAACGGTGTCCGGTGTGCTGCGCCCTACCCGGATTTCATCTGTCATGTCCAGTTGCAACCGGCGTCGGCTGCCGGGAATAACGATGGTAATTTTTGTGGGATTGGTGACTGTCTGAAGAGTGTCCTGAGACAACGGCCGTGGCGGGGCGTGGAAGGCAAATTCAGAAAAAGGCAGCACATCTGTTTCCACATCGCCAGACTCATCCAGCATGAAACCACCACACTCACCACAAAACAAAGTGCCGGCAATCTGTTCTGCACCGCAATCCTTGCACTTAATCATCGGGTACCAGGGAAATTGTTTGATTGATCAAAGCGCGTGTGCCATATTTTAAGGCTTTGCGCCCGGCCAAAGACATCGTGCCAGCCTGGCTGATACGCGCCACTTCCACAGCAGCGTGCTGCGCCAGTTCTGGTTGCCCGGCTTCCAGCAGGCGCGTGGACAGATGCTGCATTCGGGTGGCAGCTACATCCAGGCGTCCGGCTTCTACCTCTTCCCACACCTTCTCATTCATACGATACATATTGAGCACCCGCACCGCCTCCGTCAGGTTATCTGGCGGCAAAGTTTGGGTGGCTTCGGTCAGGACATAAAGGGTGTAGGGGTTTTTGATGGTTATGTCCCGCCCTTGGTGGGGAATAACGGCCGTAAAAGTCAAAGGTACAGTGATACGAGTTTCGGCCGGCTGCGGATTGACGTTGATTTCCAGCAAAAAAGAAAGGGGCGCCCGGCTTTGCACATCACCCAGTTCAATTTCCTCACCCATTAACGACAAGGGCTGGGCAAATGGCTGCACCTTAAAGCCAAATCGAACCGCCAGGCTGCTGGGAAAGTTATTTTTCAGACGTATATTTTGAGCGTAAATTGCCCCCAGCCCTTTAATCCGTTTTTGCAGATAGTTGATGATTTCGGTCGGGTCTTCTATGTAACCGGACTGACCGCCGGAAGGGGTTACCAGGGCGTCTAAAAACTGGTCATTCCACTCAGTACCAATGCCAAAGGCGCTAAATCCAATATCTTCCTGCGTCGCTTGTTTGGCCAGGTCGAGGCATTGCTCAACATCCCCATAGGTGTGTCCGTCAGTCAGCAAAATAAGCTGATTAACGTACCCAGCCGAATC
>JALUPA010000134.1 GCA_027054335.1 Ardenticatenaceae bacterium | reverse complement strand
GGCATAGCAAATATAATCGCCCGCCACAACACAAACAGCGTGCGGTCAATAATTGAGGTGTAAATGGTGCGCATGATACGCGGCGGGCGATAGGGGGGCAGTTCCAGGCTAAATGTAGATACTTCTCCCTTGAGTATGGTGCGCGACAGGCCCCAGGAGACGACAAATGTCATCAACACCCCTAGGAGAGCAATGCCCACGACGGCCAGGGCAGAGACAAATCCCGCCAGATAAGGCGGAGCCAGTGCCCCGATAAACAGGGCAGCGATAAGTATGATGGTAGGCCAACGGCCGTTACACAAAGCAAAATTATTGGTAATAATAGCGATCAATCGTTCCCGCGGGCTGTCAATAATCCGCGTAGAGATGACGCCGGCCGCATTACAACCAAAGCCCATCATCATGCTCAACGACTGCTTGCCGTGTGCCCCCGACTTCTTGAAAATGTTATCCAGGTTAAAAGCCATGCGTGGCAGATAGCCAAAATCTTCCAACAAGGTGAACATCGGGAAGAAAATTGCCATCGGCGGCATCATGACGCTAACCACCCAGGCGGTGGCCATATACATGCCATCCAATAGCAGACCGTCCAACCACCAGGGCAGCCCGACAGCGGCCGAAACATTCTTTAAGAAGGGGTAAATGGTCTCAAAAAAGAGGGTTGCCAGCCAGGAAGAAGGGTAGTTTGATCCGATAATGGTGATCCAGAAGACGACGGTAAATAACAGGATCATCAAGGGGAAGCCCCATTTGCGGCTGGTGACGATGCGGTCAATCGTGCTGTCCAGGTCAAAACGGGGCTTTTCGTCGGGGTACGTTACGGCCCGGTCAGCCAGCCGCGCCGCTTCGGTGTAAATATCTTCCATCAACTGCTCATGGAGATTTCCCCCGATTTGCCAGCGCAGGGTTTCGGCCGTTTGCAGTAATGTCTGTTGTTTTAGTGCGATGGAGTCTGGCTCCTCATTGTGTTTATGATGGCTGTCGAGTGGATAGGTGGTCATGACACGACCTCCAGGGGAATGCTGTTCGTCTGCGCCGGTTCGGGCGACGCCGGGCGGCCCAAACTGCCTAATTCGCCAGAGCGGATCGCTTCCACAATGCTTTGATCGCCATCCAGCAAACGCAAAGCCACCCAACGAGCGTTGGGTAGATCGGGAAACAGCGCCCCAATTTGGTGTGTCAATTCCTGCACTGCCCGTTTGATGCCGGGCGACGTTCCCTTAATACGATGCGGTTTACAAACTGTTTGCCCTGTGGCTACTTCGCTGACAGCTTGCAGCAGTTGGTCAAGCCCCTGGCCGTAGCGGGCAGCCGTGGGCACAACCGGCACACCCAGATCACGCGCCAGCCGCCGCTCATCCACCTTGACGCCGTGCCGTTTCGCCTCATCTATCAGGTTCAGGCAGACAACGACACGATCCGTAATTTCCAGCACTTGCAAAACCAGGTTCAGGTTACGTTCCAGCCGGTTTGCATCCACCACGATGATGGTCACGTCCGGCTCCCCAAACAGGATGAAATCGCGCGCCACCTCTTCATCCAGGCTGGTGGAAAGCAGGGAGTAGGTACCGGGCAAATCAATCAGTTTGTATTGATGGTTGCCGTAGCGGTAGCCGCCCTCGGCGCGGGTCACTGTTTTTCCCGGCCAGTTGCCGGT
>JALUPA010000133.1 GCA_027054335.1 Ardenticatenaceae bacterium | reverse complement strand
TTCAGGTGCCGGCGGTCCAGGGGCAGGTCCAGAGCCCGGGCGACGGGCCGGGCGATTTCCAACGCCTGATTGAAGCCGCGCCGGCGCAGGCGGGAGCGATGCAGGGGCACGGGCGCGATCAGGTCCGCCCGGGCAAGGGGCTCGCGGGCCCCCGCGGCCCGGCCCAGGGCCGCCGCCAGTTGCTGTCCCAGTACCCGGGACAAATGCAGCTCTCCCCCGTATTTCAAACGCTGGATCAGGTGATCCACCGGTGGGGCGTAGCGGTACAGGGCGAAGGTGCGGTGAAAGCGGGGCTGTAATCGCTGGCACTGGCCGCACACCGCCTGCTCCCCGGCGGCCGCGGGCAGTTCCGCCCCGCAGCGGAGGCAGGCGGGACCGGGGCGGGGCAGGGCCCGGCGGCAGGCCTCGCAGAAGTCCCGGCGCCAGGGGATGGTTTGCCGGCATACCAGGCAGGCCCCGGCCAGCCAGGGCTGATTAGAAAATCGGAAGTGGGCGATTACCACAATTTATTGATCTTAGAGAGGAAAAACTGGCAAAAGCTTCTGCTGTTTAGCCGTGAATATTGAGAGCACCAAAGCCGCTGAATACCCTATATTCAATGGGCGTTCTGAGTAGACGGGGGCCTTCTGGTCATTCGCGGCGGTGAGGCGTCTCTCTAACCCATTGCTCGATTTGATCAACAATCCCTTGTAAATAGGCGGCGTCGCATTCTTCGTATGAAATGGAGAAATGCTGTCCTGTGGGCGCCCTCCACATTGCGCTACCGGGGATATGTTCTATTACCTGGGTACAACCTAAGGATTCAAGCCGTTGAATTATCTGGCCTTTTGTTAGCGAACCCTTATTCCACGGCGGATCGGCCATGTGTCACGCTTTTGCCTAATTTATTATCAATGTAATAAATTTCAAACGTATCACATGCGCGATCTCTGCCAAACCAGCGACTTACCAACCCCCCTCTTTGGCAAGATTCCCGTACATCAACAGCCAGGCCCTCGTTCAACTCATAAAGTTTTGTGATCGTGGGCACCACACTTTCGAATACGCGTTCGGGGTCTTTTCCCCACAACCACAATCCCGGAAGGTCCTTGCTTGAAAGGTAAAGTACGCCGTCTTTCGTTTGTCTTTCTAGGTGAATAATGGCATTGGGTTTCTGTTTCATATCTGCAACCTCCTTTCTGGGTGAAGATTGCCACCTTAGTTATTGATAAAATTATTATTTTCATACAATATATTGTAGTCGTCCGAATTTATAACACAACATATTGTTGCGTTAATACACAAAATCCCCCTGCCCACGAATTTGCGTCAAGTACATGCTTGCGCAACAAATAATCATATGTAAACCATCCGATTCCCTTCGAGTTGACTGCAAGGCCCAAGTGTCTACACTCTGGCGCCTCATTCCCTGCAGCTGAGTATCCTAGCCGGATGTTGGAACTGGAGCAAAAACTGGAGCGGCGCCGGGCGCAGAATCTCTACCGGTGCCGCCAGGTCCTGGAATCGCCCCAGGGCCCCATGGTCACCGTCGGCGGCCGGCGCCTGCTGGCCTTTTGCAGCAATGATTACCTGGGCCTGGCCGCGGACCCGCGGGTGGTGCGGGCCTTTCAGGCGGGGGCCGAACGATACGGGGTGGGCGCCGGCCGCCGACGGTGACCA
>JALUPA010000132.1 GCA_027054335.1 Ardenticatenaceae bacterium | reverse complement strand
CCCTACCATTGCCCCGCCGCCCACGCCTACCCCCTTGCGGCAACCCACGGAAACACCGACTGATCCGGACACCATCACCCTGCTTACGCCGGAAGATTTTGGCGAGAACCGCAACCCGCTTACAGGGGAGATTGTGGCGGATCCTTCTGTGCTGGAGCGACGGCCGTTAGCCATCAAAATCTCCAACGCACCGGCCTCCTACGTCCGGCCCCAATCCGGCCTGAACAGCGCCGACTGGGTGTTTGAGCATACGGCCGAAGGAGCCGTCACCCGATTTACCATTCTGGTTTATGGTGAGACGCCGGAAAAAGTCGGCCCCATCCGCAGCGCCCGTCTGATTGACATTGAACTGCCCCAAATGTACGATGCCACGCTTATCTATTCCGGCACCAGCGTCGGCGTGGGGCAACGCATGGCCCAATCGCCCATCGCCAACCAACTGGTGCGCACAAATGAGCCGGGTTACTACCGCACGGGGGATACGAGCAAACCTTACGAACACACGCTGTACGCTATTCCGGAAAAGTTGTGGGCGGGGTTGGCAGCACGGGGGCTGAACCGGCCGCCGCAGTTTAATACACAAGTGGCTTTTAGTACGGAGACGCCAGAAAACGGCCGTCCCGCCAGCGAAGCCACCATTGATTACAAATCCACTTTTGTTCGTTGGGTGTGGGATGAGGAAAACGGCCGTTACCTGCGTGAAGCCGACGAAGACGTCATCATTGACGAAAACGACGGCAAACAAGTCAGCGCCGCCAACGTGGTTATCATCTCGCCCTTCCACGTCGAAGACCCCACCATCTGCGAACAAATCGCTAACGGCGAATGCGTGGCCCTCTCCGTCCAGATTCAGCTATGGGGCACAGGCCAGGGCGTCGTCATGCGGGACGGCCAGGTCTTCGACGTCACCTGGCATCGGGAAGCCTCCGGCGATATGCTCACCTTCACCGACACGGCAGGCAACCCCTTCCCCCTGCAAATCGGCAATACCTGGGTGCAATTGGTACCTAGCTGGTTGACTGATCCAGTACAGATTTCTGAGTGAGGAAATGAGGAGACGAGGTATTAACGATTCCCCTGACTCTCATCCCCTCACCCCAAAAAGCCCTGTTTCCAAAGTAATTCCGCATTCAACACCGAGCCGCTGGCTGCGCCGCGCAGGGTGTTATGTGCTAAAGATAAGAAGCGGATGTCGTTGACGGGGCAAGAACGCACTTTGCCTAACGTCCAGGCCAGACCGCTGCCGGAACCGGCGTCCAGGCGGGGTTGGGGACGATCCGGTTCCCGGCGGTAAATGAGAACGGGGTGGGGAATGCTGGGCAGTTCGCGGCAGATTTCCGGCGGCTGCCATTTTTGGAAGAGGTCAATGACTTCTTCGGGAGTAGGTGCTTGGCGCAGCTTGACGGAGACGCTGCCCAAATGCCCGTCAAACACGGGCACCCGGTTCGCCTGGGCGCTGACGAGGAAATCGGCCATCTGAATTTCACCATCAACCAATGTGCCGCACAGTTTGCGCGGTTCCCGCTCCAGCTTGGTATCCTCACCGCCAATGTGGGGGATGACGTTGCCCAAAATGTCCATCGAGGGCACGCCGGGATACCCTGCCCCGGAAATTGCTTGCAGGGTGACGACAACGGCCGTTGCCAAACCATACGCCTCGTGCAAAATCTTCATGGGCAAGACAATGCTGGTGGTGGAGCAGTTGGCGTTAGCCACGATGTACCCCTCCCAGCCATACTTTTGCTGCTGCGCGGGGATGAGACCGGTATGATCCGGGTTCACTTCCGGGATGAGCAGGGGCACATACGGGTCCATCCGGTAAGGGGACGCATTGGTGAGGACGATGTACCCGGCCTGGGCAAACTGTGGCTCCAGTTCTTTGGCCTGCGGTGTAGGCAGGGCGGAGAACAGGATTTTTACGTCCAGGTTCGGCTCCGTGGGCTGGACGATAAGGTTAGCCACCTTTTCCGGCGGATCGCCCAGCAGTTTCCAGTTAACGCCCTCGCCATACGGCCGTCCCGCTGTCCGCTCTGAACCAGTAACCACTGTGATTTCAAACCAGGGATGGTCTGCCAACAATTCCACAAACCGCTGCCCCACCGTGCCCGTTGCCGCCAGAATGCCCACAGGAATTTTCTTATCCATAATAACCTCCAGTTTGTAATTGGCGCTTGGGCCAATACCCAATTACCAGTTACTCAATTACCAATTTACCCAACAAAAAACCGCCGCCCGCATTGGGGCGACGGCTGTCACGATTCCACCCAAATTCGGTAATCGGTGGCCGCTGAACGGTAATCAGTTGCTCTGATTACCGACAACCGATTACTGTTAACCGATTACCCTCATTACGACCGTTAACGGGGCCAACCGGATTTTCTTACTGCCTGGTTCAGAAAATCACTCACGGGTGGTTTTCGTTGTTGTCTTTGTTCCGACGGCTTGCAGCCTGACGGCCGTTCGGTCTCTTTAACAGGCTCAACAACTACTCGTCCCGATCTACGCTTTCAAGTATGCGTTGTAGATTGCGGGAAATTATAGAGAAAAGAAGCAGTGCTTGTCAAGCGAATATATTCGCAGCAAAGATTGCCACGACTGCCTTCGTGGTCTGACTTCAGTCGGCGAAGGCCGACTTAGTAATTGTCCAGAAATTAGTTCGTAGTAACGACTTTAGTCGTCCAGACCGCTAAAGCGGTTACTACAAACCAAAACGGGAAGTAATTTTTAGATGATTACTTAGCAAATGTAGTCGCAATTTTAGTTGCCCCGCCGCCGGCGCAGTTCCTCGTAAATCTCTTGCGCTTCCGGGAAATAAAACGTGTGAGGCTTCGCCCAGAACTCAGCCACCTGCCGGTTACCAAACTGCTCTTCATATACAAACGCCTGGATGTACATATCCAGCTTATCCGCATCATGCACCAGACGGGATTCGGCCGTCTCCGCTTCATGCAGTTCTTCCCACAAAGCCAGCAACTGTGGGGCAAAGGCCACGTCGCCTAAAATTTCCTGCATAGCCCCTCGCTCTACCTCCGCTTTGATACCGGGCGGCAGGTAACACCAGGCCGGTGCAGGAATGTCGGTGGTCAACCCTTCAGGCAAATCATGGAGCGCGGCCATCGCCAGCAGCCGGCTCATATCCAATTCTGCCTCTATCTCCTGGGCCAGAATCAACGCAGCAAAAATGACGCCATAGCTATGGGCCGCTACGTTTTCGGCGTGGGGAATGCCTCGTTGCGCCCATCCGGTGCGGGTTGTCCGTTTGAGTTGGTTTCCGTGCAAAAGAATGTTGAGCAGTGTCATTGTGGTCTCCTCTGTTACCGGTTAAAAACAAAAATAAACCTTCTAGTTTCACCTCGATTGAAGGGCAAAATTTGTCAAATCTCGCAGCATCGTTATACTATAATGCCTAGAAAGCATTTCGGGAAAAGGATCGGCTTATCAAAGCCTCTTCCATAAATCAAGAAAATTCCATTCAACACAAAATCTTCTAATATCAAGCTTAAGTCACTTGCGTTCAAAACTCAGTTCTAGCGAAAACGTGACGTTTGTAAACAAAGAGAAAAACAGGTAACTACCCGTTGAATCTTCTACTCTTTTCGCACATCAGCAATCATAGTTATTACTGAACCTATTCGCTTATCCATTCTGCGACGGCCGTAAAAGGTTGGGTGCAGATTTTCCATATTCGGTAAACGGCCGTTGACCTGTCAATAATAGAGCAATGGCAAAAACCTTCGAGGAGGTGAGATAACACAGCAAACATAAACATAAATTCAATTAACCTAAACTCTCGTTAACAAAAACAATGAACTTCAATATTTCGGAGGAGAAATAAATAATGAACACCAAACGTATTGCATTACTTGTTTTAGGTATGACCCTTTTGGCCCTGGTCCTGGTGGCCTGTGGTGGCGGGGAAACCCAAACCGTCGAAGTCACCCGCGTCGTGGAAGTTACTCGCGTTGTGGAAGTGCCGGCCGAAGGCGGCGAAGCAGCCCCGGCCGAACCGATTAAATTTGCCGGCGGCGGCGACACCCTGGCGCAAGTCCAGGATCGCGGCATACTGAACTGCGGCGTCAGCGGTACCCTGCCTGGCTTTAGCTTTCTGGAAGACGACGGCTCCATCAGTGGTTTTGACTGGGATTACTGCCGCGCCATTGCAGCGGCCGTCCTGGGTGACGCCGATGCAGTTGAAGGTCGCCCCTCCACCGCCACTGAACGCTTCCCCATCCTGCAGTCTGGCGAAATTGACGTCCTCGTGCGTAACACCACCTGGACTCTCAGCCGCGACACTTCTCTGGGCTTCAATTTTGCTCCCACCACCTTTTATGATGGTCAAGGTATGGTTGTCCGTAAGGATTCCGGTATCACTGACCTGCAAGGGTTGGAAGGCGGTACCGTTTGCGTAGGCGCCGGTACCACCACCGAGAAAAACCTGGCTGACGTATTCCGTAACCTGGGCATCAATTACGAACCCGTTGTCTTCAACGACGGCCCCTCCACCCGCGAGGCTTATGATGAAGGTCGTTGCGACGGCTGGACCACCGACAAATCTGGTTTGGTTGCTGGCCTCACCCAGCTCTCCAATCCTGATGAGCACATCATTTTAGACGCCACCATGTCCAAAGAGCCTTTAGGCCCCCTGGTACGGCATGGCGATGACAACTGGTTTGACATTGTAAAATGGACTGTTTTCTGCACCTTCCAGGCGGAAGAACTGGGTATCACTTCTGAAAATGTAGACGATATGCTAGGCAGTGACGACCCCGTCGTTCTGAACACTCTGGGCGTCGAAGGTGACTTGGGGCAGGCTATGGGTCTAAACAATGACTTCTGCGCTACCGTTATCCGGCAAGTCGGTAACTACGGCGAAATTTATGATCGTAACCTGGGACCCGACACGCCTTTTGATCTGGCTCGTGGCCCCAATGCTTTATGGACTGACGGCGGTTTGATCTACTCGCCCCCGTTCCGTTAAACACCTTTAGGCTCAGGCTGGGAAAGCACAACAACACTTTACCAGTCTGAGTTCTATCACAAAGCGATACGGCTCGGCTTAAAATCGGGCCGTATCGCTTTTAACATCAGCGACTTCAAGAAAACACGACTTCTCAGGACTTCCCAGACAGCGTATATCCTGCTCTGAATCTTGACATTGTTCTACTCACTGGGAAGGAGGAAAAAGTATGGCTCAGGCTGTTCCCCCCTCACAAACAGAACTCCAGGCAAAACAATCTGTCCCCTTTTGGCGCGATATTCGTGTTTTGGGCGTTTTCGGCCAGATCGGGTTTATTATTCTGGTTATTCTTCTTTTTCGTTTGTTAGGCACAAACTTTGCCGCCAACGTCAACAAGCTTGGCGAGGCTCAATTTATTTGCCGCGACGGAACATTTAGTTATCTTTGCGCTTTTGATTTTATGTCCAGTGAAGCTGGCTTCGATATTTCTGACACGATGCTTGATTACACGAATACCGATTCTTACTGGTTTGCATTTTATAACGGTATTCTGAACTCACTCAGAGTCGGTTTATTGGCTCTGGTGTTTACTACATTTGTGGGTTTGTTTGTCGGCATTGCCCGTCTTTCCAACAACTGGTTGCTAAACAAGGTGGCTCTGGCATATATTGAATTATTCCGCAATACGCCACTTCTGCTACAGCTTTTCTTTATTTATTTTGCCGTCATTCTGGGGCTTCCTGACATAAAAGAAGCCATTCAGCCATTTGGCCTGCCATTCTTTCTGGCCAATCGCGGGCTGAGTATCCCTTCACCTCAACTCACCTCGTCGGCAGCCGTATGGATAGCTTTCCTGATTATGGCTGTTATCCAATTCCAGGTTATCTGGATTATTCTGGGGCGGCGGGAAGAAAAAACCGGGCGCAGCAGTAACCGCTGGGCTTGGGGAATTTTTGGCTTTTTGCTTGTGGCCGGAATCGGTTGGTTTGTCGCCGGAGCAGTTTCCAACACGGAAGGCCTGTTAACGCCTAAAGCCAGCCGCATCCGTGAATTTGAAGACCTGGAAAAAGTTATGCTCAATCGGGCCGGACTGGACTTCCTGAGCGACCTGGACACCCTGCCGAAAGAAGAAGTTGCGGCGATCTCTTTTAAGCTTTGCGTTTTGAGAGATTCTCCTTCAGAAACCAATATCACCAGAATGCTGCGGTCACAGAACATTCCCTATAAGATCAGTCGTTTTGATCGTATTGACAAGGCCACAGAAGCCTATGTAGAAGGCAAATGCGAGGCCATCGCCGCATCCAAATCTGTTTTGGCTAGTGAGCGCGCCACCCTGGAAAATGCTGCCGCGCATCTGATCGTTGACATAAAAGAGCAGCCCATTGTCTGGAATGTGCCGGTGTTGGAAGGGCTGAATATTGCTGGCGGCAGCCGGCTTCGCCCGGAATTTACGGCGCTGCTTATTGGCCTTACCCTGTTTTACGGTGCATCGCTGGCAGAAATTGTGCGGGCCGGCATTCTTTCTGTAGGCAAGGGACAATCGGAAGCGGCGCGAGCGTTGGGCTTGACTGAAAGTCAACGTTTACGCCTGGTGGTACTACCCCAGGCGCTTAAGGTGATTATTCCGCCTCTAATTGGTGTTTATCTGAGCCTGATGAAGGATACCAGCCTGGGTATCGCTATTGGCTTCCCGGATATGTATATGGTGTCGTTTACGACAATGAACCAGTCCGGACGTGCTCTGCAATTGATGGTTCTTATGATGTTGGTTTATCTGACAATCAGTCTGGTCTTCTCTCTGATATTGAACTGGTATAATGAGCGGGCCAAGTTAGTGGAGAGGTAATTATGACAGCAAAAACAGAATCCTTTACCCAACGACTGAATGAATCTGTCAGCAAACGGTTCCATTGGCAATACTTTTTACAGGATAATATTACCGGTGCTTGGTGGTTGACGCTGTGGGTGATTGTTCTGGTATTGGCTACGGCCGTTTACACAAATAAACAGTTAAATACCTATCCGTTTTCCACAACGATTGTTTTGATCATCTGGGTCGTTGGCCTGGTTTTGGTGGCATTTGACGGTTTACACATCTGGCATTCTCGTGTAGGCAGCTGGCTGCGGCAAAATTTGTTAAGCTCCATTTCTAATGCATTGCTGACGCTGCTTCTGGTACTGGCTATCCTGGCTGCCCTATTCAGCCTGTGGAATTGGGCGGTGGCGAACGCCACTTTTGACCCGGCGCTTACCGAACCGGAATTTCGCAAGCCGGATGGCGCTACCTGGGGAGTTGTGATTGGTGCGTGGGATTTGTTAATGTACGGCCGTTTTCCGCGCGAGCAACTGGCACGGGTATGGAGTGTTCTCCTGTACTTTGTCTTGTTAGGCGGTGTCAGCTTTGTTATGAACAAGGCTGGGGTGTGGGCCAAAAACAAAATTGTGCGCTTGGTACTCATAACCCTTTGGTTTCTCTCCCCCTTTATCGTCTACATTTTACTGGCTGGTATCAGCCCCGAAGGCCCCTTCATCAATCCCCAAACCTTGATAGGTGGCGAGATACTCATTTTAGCAGTCTTTAGCCTCCTCGTCTGGCAAAAGGTTGTCAAATTCAGTTGGGGCATCCTCATTGTCTGGGCTGCTATTTGGCCTCTATCCTATAGCGTTTGGCAAGCCATTGGCAAGAGCGGTATGTTCCCTCCCATCAACGTTAATCTGTGGGGCGGTTTATTGCTGACTCTGATTATTGCTGCCTCAGTCATCCTCCTCTCCTTCCCCTTGGGGATGATATTAGCGCTGGGACGGCGTAGTGAGGTACGCGGTATTCCCTGGTGGCTTATCTGGCCTGTGTCTATTTTGATTGCCTTATGGGGATTCAATACCTCCACAACGGAAATTCTGGCCTCAGCACGAAACAGTTTTGAGCAAATTGTTGCTTTCTGGCCCATTCTGATACTTATTGTGGCCTACCTTTTGCAAAAAATGTTCCACGGCAACGTTATTGCCTTTGCCAGCACCGCTTTCATCGAAATCATCCGCGGTGTGCCCCTGATTACCTTGCTGTTTATGGCTATCATTATGGCCCCCTTCTTTATGCCTGAAGGGGTTACGCTAGAAAACATCTGGGCCGTCATTATCGGCTACGCCCTCTTTTCTTCTGCCTACATGGCAGAGCTTATCCGGGGCGGGTTACAGGCATTGCCCAGAGGTCAGTATGACGCGGCCGACGCTATAGGTTTGAATACGCTGCAAAAAATGCGCTTCATCATCCTGCCGCAAGCATTGCGCATCGTCATTCCCGGTATCGTGGGGCAGTTTATCGGCTCCTACAAATCGTCTTCACTGGTGGCTATCGTCGGGCTTTTTGAACTGCTGGGGATCATATCGGTTATTGTGGCTAATCCGCAATGGCTGGGGCTGCGTAAAGAATTGTATGTATTTGCCGGTGTCATCTACTTTGTGGGCAGTTTCCTGATGTCCTGGTACAGCCGCCGGCTGGAAGCCCGGCTGGGCGTTGGTCAAAGATAAAAACGGAGGAAGATCATGAATGTAAAAACAAGCGTTGTTAACCCCACTATTGTAGCGCCCACTGAAGAAGTTATCGTCTGCCGGGACGTTCATCTATGGTATGGTGATTTTGAAGCATTGCGCGGCGTCAGCCTAACGGTTAAGCGCGGCGATGTGATTGTTATCCTGGGGCCGTCTGGTTCCGGAAAATCCACATTTATTCGGGCTATTAACCGGCTGGAAGAACACCAACAGGGTGAAATCATTGTGAATGGGATTCCTTTGAGCCATGACGTGCGTAATATTGCCGAAATCCGGCGAGAAGTGGGCATGGTATTCCAGCAGTTCAATCTTTTCCCGCATCTGACTGTGCTGGAAAATATCACTCTGGCCCCTATTAACGTGCGTAAGTGGTCTCGGGAAAGAGCGGAAGAAATTGCCATGAAATGGCTGACGCGGGTAGGTATCCCGGAACAAGCGCCTAAATATCCAGGACAGCTTTCCGGTGGTCAGCAGCAGCGGGTGGCTATTGCCCGCACGCTGGCCATGGAACCGGAAGTGCTGTTGTTCGATGAGCCTACGTCAGCGTTGGACCCGGAAATGGTGAAGGAAGTGTTGGATGTTATGTCTGACCTGGCCCGTGAAGGATATACCATCATCGCTGTGACGCATGAGATGGGGTTTGCCCGCGGCGTAGCTGATCGTATCGTCTTCATGGATTATGGGAAAATTCTGGAGCAGGATTCACCGGATGAGTTCTTTGATAATCCGAAGAATGAACGGTTGAAGCTATTCTTGTCACAGATTTTGCATCATTGATCATGTAATGTATAGCACACACGGGGCAAAACGACCTTGCAATCCGAATTTATACGCCCTGTGTCTGGCATTGCCCTTGATTACGATTGAACGGCCGTCGGGGAGACGGCCGTTTTTTATTGCCTGTTTACCGCAAGGGGCGTATGATTCGCGTCATGTTATTTTTGGAGGCAGAAGTGTGATTGTAGCAGCCAGCGCCAATGGCAAAATTGGCATCAAAGCAGCCATACAGATTTTACAGAATGGGGGCACGGCCGTAGACGCCGTAGAAGCCGGTGTGCGCCTGGTAGAAGCCAATCCCGACGACCACACGGTAGGGTATGGCGGGTTTCCCAACCTGCTGGGTGAGGTAGAACTGGACGCCAGCATTATGAACGGCCGTACCCTGGAAAGCGGCGCGGTAGGAGCTGTCAAAGGCTACCTGCACGCCATCTCCCTGGCCCGCAAAGTGATGGAAACCCTGCCCCACGTCCTCCTGGTGGGCGCCGGGGCAGAGCGATTTGCTGCCGAGATGGGCTTTGCCCGGCAAGACCTACTCACCGAAGAAGCCCGCGCCATTTGGGCCAACCGGCTGCAGAAAGATATGCCCCCCAACGTCTTTGCCCATTTGTGGGAACAAAAAAATCTGCGTGACTGGGTACGCCTGGCGACCGATCCGGAACGGGCCAAAGGTACCGTCAATTTCATTGCCCAGGACAAAAACGGCGACATCGCCTGCGGCGTCAGCACCAGCGGCTGGGCCTGGAAATATCCTGGCCGCCTGGGAGATACCCCCGTCATTGGCGCAGGTAACTACGCCGACAACCGGTACGGCGCGGTGGCCTGCACCGGCATGGGGGAGATGGCCATTCGCGGGGCCACCGCGCACAGCGTCGTCTTTTACATGAAGATGGGGCTGCCTCTGGAAGAAGCGGGCGCGCGGGCTATGAACGACCTGAATGACCTGGACGGCCGCTTCCTGAGTGTGATGAACATTATTGCGCTGGATAAAGACGGCCGTCCTGCCGGATTCACCAGCAGCCCAGGACGCACCTACATTTATCAGACAGCCGACATGACCCAACCGGTAGAAACAGCCCGCACTTACGTGCCGATTCACAGCCGGTGGGAGTGAAAGAAAGAGGAGAAACGCCAATGAACATACTCATTTTAGGCAGCGGTTTAATGGGGCCGGCCGCGGCCTACAACGCCATAATTGACCCCAACGTGAGCCTCGTCACCGTGGCCGACGTCAGTCAGGAGCAGCTTGATCTTTGCGCCGATATGCTGCGAGACAAACCCGGCTTTGAGAAGCTATCTTTTGTCCCCCTGGATTTGGGCGACCTGGATACGGCAGCCGCTTTATTGCGTGATTTTGACACGGCCGTAGCCGCCCTGCCCCGCCCCGTCAACATTTTAGCCATCAAAGCCGCCCTGCAAGCCAACACACCCCTGGTAGACCTGTCGCAAACGCCCCCGGAAACGTTGGGCCAACTGGCGGAGAAGATGGAGACAGACGGCCGTCTCATCATCCTCGGCTGCGGCGTAGAACCGGGACTGACTGAAATCGTGGCCCGTCACCTGGCCGCAAAAATGGATCGTGTAGACGAACTGCACATCATGTGCGGCGGCATCCCGGAAAAGCCGGAGCCGCCGTTAGGCTACAAAATTGTCTTTGGCGGGCGTAAAATGCCCCTGCGCGAATGGGATTCCGAAATTGTGCGTGATGGACAAATCGAGTACGTACCCCGCTACTCTGACCCCGAACCCGTCACCTTTCCCGGTGTAGGCCAGTGCGAAGCGTGGCACGAAGGGTTCAAACCCTGGATTTTGGACATCCCCGCTCTGAAAAATATCAAACTGGGCACGCAAAAAACAGTACGCTGGCCCGGTTACGCCGCAAAAGTGACCGTCCTCAAAGAGTTGGGACTGTTGAGCCTGGAACCGGTCATGGTAGACGGCGCGCCCGTCATCCCCAAACACGTAGTAGACGCCGTTCTTTACCCCAAAGTCAAATTAGCAGAAAAAGAACGGGACATCACCTGTTTCCGCGTCACCTTAATCGGAGAAAAAGACGGGCAGCCCTGCACGTACCGGGCGGAAATGGTAGACCACTACGACGAGCAGACCGGTTTCACCTCCATGGCCCGCACTACGGCCATGACCGGCGCTATTGTCGCCCGTATGGTCGCCACCGGCCTGATCCGGCCTGGCGCCAGGCCCTTTGTCACCCCGGAAAAACTGATTGACGGCAATCTCTTTACCCACCTGATGGCTGAACTGGAAGCCGCCAATATGCGCATAGAAATCAGCGAAATAACGCATTAAAGAAATATTCTCACAAAGGAGTCATTACCCATGACAAAGCAGCAATTCAGTACAGCCGCCATTCACGCCGGTGAAATTCACGACGCACAAGGGGCGCACGTCACGCCTATTTACCAGACTTCTACCTTCACCTTTACCGATATGGCCGCAGTGGAGGCGTATGCTTCCGGCGAGGCAAATAGCTACATCTACAGCCGCGGGGGCAATCCCGGACGGACAGCTTTGGCAGAAAAATTGGCCGCGCTGGAAGGTTTTAACTTGATTCAGCAAGGGGAAGCGGTAACAGCCGAAATTTTCAGTTCCGGCATGGCCGCTATCAGCGCCGCTTTGCTCGGTGTGGCCCAGGCCGGCGATCACGTTATCGCCCAGTCGGTTTTATACGGCTCAACGGATCATCTGGTAGCAGAGTTGCTGCCCCAGTACGGCATTGGCACGTCGCGGGTGCCGGGGCTGGCAGCAGAGGCGTTAATCCGGGAACTGGAAGCGCAGCCCAACACCACGGCCGTCTACCTGGAAACCCCCGCCAACCCCACCATGAGCCTGGTAGACATTGCCGCCACTGCCGAAATTGCTCACGCGCACAACGCCAGATTGATTGTAGACAACACCTTTGCCACGCCGGCTTTGCAACGGCCGTTAGAACTTGGCGCAGACGTCGTCGTCCACAGCACCACCAAATACATCGGCGGCCACGGCACGATCATTGGCGGGGCCGTCGTCAGCCACGATTTGACTCTGATGGAAGAGAAAATCGTGCCCATGATTCGTTACCTGGGCGGCGTCCCCAGCCCATTTGACTGCTGGCTGACCAACCTGGGGCTAAAAACCCTACCGTTACGCATGGAGCGACACTGCGCCAACGCCATGCAGGTGGCCCGGTTTTTGGCGGAGCATGAGGGGGTAACGGCCGTTCACTACCCCGGCCTGGAAAGCTTCCCCCAACACGATCTGGCAAAACGGCAGATGGACGACTTCGGAGCCATGATTGCTTTTGAAGTCGCCGACTACGAGGCCGCCACCCGCCTGTTGAACCGCGTGCAGCTTTGCACCCTGGCCGTCAGCCTGGGCAACCTGGACACCCTCATTGAGCATCCCGCTTCCATGACCCACAGCAGCGTAGACCCGGAAATCCGCCGGCAAATCGGTATCAGCGACGGACTCATCCGTCTCTCCGTCGGCCTGGAAGCGGCAGAAGATATTGTGGCGGATTTGGCGCAAGCGTTGACAATGTGAGTTGAGATTGGAGATTGGGTTCGGGAATCCCCAATCTCCGATCTCCCAATCTCTGCAAATTATGAACTACAATTTTGACATCTTACCAAACCGCCGGGGAACCGGCAGCGTGAAGTGGGAATTTATTTTTGAGGGCGATCTGTTTACCCAGACAGACCGCACGGATGAGAAGTACGGCGATGAACAGTTGCTGCCGTTGTGGGTAGCGGATATGGATTTCCGCTCGCCCCCGGCAGTGATTGAGGCGCTGACGGAACGGGCTAAACACGGTATTTTTGGCTACACGGCCGCGACTGATTCGTATTACACGGCCGTGACCAACTGGATGCAGCGACGCTATAACTGGCGCGTAGAAAGGGAATGGATTCTGCAAACGCCCGGCGTCGTTCCGGCAATTAGCCTGCTCATTCAGACTTTTGTCACACCTGGCGAAAAGGTATTGATCCAGCGCCCCGTCTATTACCCCTTTATGAACGCTATCAAAAATAATGGGGCGGAGATCGTCTCTAACTCATTGCGGTATGAGAACGGCCGTTACCGGATGGACTTCGACGATTTGGCTGCCAAAACAGCCGACCCGGCCGTCAAATTAGCCATTCTGTGCAGCCCGCACAACCCCGTCAGCCGCGTCTGGACGCGGGAAGAATTAGTCCGGTTTGGCGAAATATGTTTGCAAAACAATGTACTGGTCATCTCCGACGAAATTCACTGCGACCTCATCTTCAACAGTGCGGAGTTTACTGCTTTCGCTACCATCAGCGACGAATTTGCTCAAAACAGCGTCATTTGCACCGCTCCCAGCAAAACATTCAATCTGGCGGGGCTGAAAACGTCTAACATCATCATCCCCAACCCGGCGTTACGCGCCCCGTTTGCCGCGCGGCTAGAAGCCACCGGGATTCACGGGCTGAACTGTTTTGGGGCAGTCGCTATCCAGGCAGCCTACAACGAGGGCGAAGAATGGCTGGCGGCGATGCTGGCTTACGTGGAAGCCAACTACCATTTCATGGTGGACTATCTGGCCGAGTATTTACCGCAAGTTACTGTCGTCCCTCTGGAAGGCACGTACCTGGCCTGGTGTGATTTCCGCAGCGTGGGGCTGTCCCCTGCAAAACGGAAAAAACTCATCATGGAAAAGGCCAACGTCTACCTGGACGAGGGCGAAATGTTTGGCCCGGAAGGGGAAGGGTTCGAGCGGATTAACCTGGCCTGTCCTCGTTCCATCCTGGCTGAGGCGTTAGAGCGGATTTGTATGGCAATGAAGGAATAAGGGACGTGCCCTTATTCCCTCACTAGCACTCCCGTCAGACAGCCAATGGCTCCGGCGGCCTTGACCAGTTCGTCAATTTCCACCGTGTGGCAGGTGATACCCAGGCTTTCGTAAAACGCTTGGGTGACGGGGGCGTGAGCGGTCATCAGGATGCGGCGGGGGGCCAGGGTGACGACGTTCAGGGCGTGCCCCCATTCCGCTTCTGCTGCGTCGGGGATGAAGGCGACTTCGTAGCCGCGCTCCTGTAATGCTTCCACGCCGCGATGTACCAGGCGGCGCGGCCAGGCCAGGGCCAAATCCCGGTCTACGATACGCAGCATACCCATCAAGTGCATCGTGCCGTAAGGCAAATCTACCTGGATGACTGCGACGCCCATTTGGTTGAGCACGGCCGTCACCTGCGCCACCCCCTCATCATTGGTGCGTAACCCTCGCCCCAAAATGACCGTCTGTTCATCCAGCCACATGGCGTCTGCCCCTTCAAATGTACCGTGGCCGCTCACACTGCGCACAATGGGAATGCCCAAATCGGCCAGGCGGCGGGCGGCTTGCCGTTCCTCCCCGGCGCGCACGGGGGAAGCCGGCCGCGCCAGAATCGCCCCTTCCAGCGTCATAAAAAACAGGTCGGCCATAAACATCTGGTTGGGTGACGGCCGTTCCGCTTCCAGATAATGCACCGTTACCCCGGCGTCCCGGTACGCCTGGGCGATGGCCTCGTGCTGGGCCTGGGCGCGGGCCAAATCCAGCGGTTCCAGCATTAACGCCTCGTTGGGATCGGCGGCGGCGATCAGTTCTGGGCCGGGGCGATGAAGCAAGACGGCCGTCAACGGCGACCATTCGTTGCCCACGCCGCCATCTCCCCACACCGATCCCATCTCTTCCGCCAGAGACATTGTGCGAGGCTGCCACCCTGCACCGCCATATGCGGCCGTGTTAAATGTGGTTGTTTCGTCCATGGGAGAATTGTAATGGGTAATCACTCAATTACCAAACCATTTTACATTCGGCTTCTGCCGAGCCGCCTCTGCCGGGGTTTGTTCACCAGAGATTACGGCCGTAACCTGCTCCCAGGTCAGGCGGGTTTGGTCTTCGATGGTAACAGGGCGGGAAAAGGGGAAGGCAGCACGCATGGCGTTACCCAGGGGCCGGGGCAGATATTGCCAATAACCGATCTCTTCGGCTACAGACGGCCGTGCCGGAACCATGCGCGGTGTGGGAGCCTGGTAACTGAGGAATTTAAGCCACTGCCACACGGCATACGGCCGTGCGCTCTGTTGGCTGATGAACGCACCCTGCACCCACAACGGCGTAATCCCGTCAAACCGATCAGAACCGGGAAACGGTGTCACGCCAAGGGAGGATAGCAGAAGCTGATGCTCATAATTAACCGGCAAATCAATCCAGACGGCTGCTTTGCGTTGGGACGTTTGAAAATTCCATAAGACAAACTGCCGGCTGTCACCAATCCAGTTGGACGACGCTAGAAAAGCACTAGCTCCCAGCAATTTTTCAATACTGGTGGACAAATCCGGCATCTGCCCCGGCTGGTTGACTCGCTGACTATACCAGTCCAAAGCGGCGGCGACATTTTGCGGCTGCAACGGCCGTCGGCACAAAACGGAAG
>JALUPA010000131.1 GCA_027054335.1 Ardenticatenaceae bacterium | reverse complement strand
TCTAATGAGATTTTATGGGGTAGTATTTCTTGTACAGTTAGCATGTCAGTCACCTCAAGGTAATACTACTCTCAATGGCGAAACCTTCAACTCGTCGGTTTGAGGCGAAGCTTCGCTGGACGGTTACGTGGTAAAATAGGCGTGTAATGTGTGGCATGCCTGACAGCATGCGGCACAAGGAGAGTGACCTATGGAAGATATTAACTCCCTCAATTCCTTGATTCCTTTTCTCATCCCCATCGTTCTGCTGCAAGTCGGGTTGATGATTTTTGCCCTGGTAGATTTGCTCCGGCGCGAAAGCACCAAAGGCCCCAAGTGGCTCTGGGCGCTCGTCATTATCTTTGTCAATTTCATTGGGCCGGTTGTCTACCTCGTATTCGGGCGGGAAGAATAAATGCACGCGATTCGCATCGTAGATTTGCAGAAGGTTTACGGCCCGGTGCGTTCGCTTGACGGCCTGGACCTCACGGTGGAGCCGGGCACGGTCTTTGGTTTTCTTGGCCCTAATGGCGCCGGCAAGACGACGACCATCCGCATTCTCACCGGTCTGGCACACCCTACCGGCGGCCGGGCCTGGGTAATGGGAGCGGAAATTACGGCCAACGGTTATGAAGTCGCCCGCCGCATTGGTTATCTGCCGGAAGAACCCGCGTTTTATTCCTGGATGACCCCGCGCGAGTTTTTGGATTATGTTGGGCGTGTGTTCGGCCTTTCCACCAGCGAGCGTGCGGGGCGCATTCAGGAACTGCTGGAATTGGTAGGGTTGGCTGCGGTGGGCAGACGACGTATCGGTGGCTTTTCGCGGGGGATGCGCCAACGGTTGGGCCTGGCTCAAGCGTTGGTCAACCGGCCCGAACTACTGTTCCTTGACGAGCCGGTGAGCGGACTGGACCCGGTCGGACGCAAAGAGGTGCTGCAACTGATCGAGCGCCTGCGTGGGCAGTGTACGGTGTTCATGTCTACGCACATCCTGGCGGACATCGAGCGGGTGTGCGATACCATCGGCATTATTGCCCAAGGACGATTGGTAATCCAGTCACCCCGTGAGGCTTTGCTGGCCCGGTATGCCATCCCTGCCTTTGCCGTGGAGGCCGACAGGGGGTTTGAGACGTCACTGAATGCCTGGGCTGAGGCGCTGCGCCGGGAGAGTTGGGTGTACTCCGTTTCAATTAGCGGGCTGAAGGCTCAGATTATTGTCCAGGAAGTAGAAACGGCTAAACGGGAACTGCTGCCTTCGGCCATGCAAGCCGGGCTGGTGTTGACGCGCTATGAAATGCTACGGCCGTCGTTGGAAGATGTGTTCTTGCGGCTGGTCGGTGAAGGAGATCGGAAATGATTTTCCTGGCAGCTCTGCGCAAAGAATGGCTGGAACAATGGCGTACGTACCGGATGCTGGCCGTGGGGGTCGTGTTGCTTGTCTTTGGCTTGTTGTCGCCGTTGCTTGCCAAATACACGCCAGAGATAATCAAGCTGATGCCCAACGGGGAGACTATGGCCCAATTGATACCTGCGCCCACGGTGCTGGATGCAGTGACGCAGTATATCAAGAATATCGGCCAGTTTGGCGTCATCCTGGCCCTGTTGTTGACCATGGGCGCGGTCGCTCAGGAGAAAGATAAAGGCACGGCGGCCATGATGCTGGTCAAACCCCTGCCACGCGCCACGTTCCTAGCCGCCAAATTCACGGCGTTGGCGCTGACGTTTGCTGTGGCCATTGCTATAGCGGGCGCGGCTTGTTATTACTACACCTGGCTGTTGTTTGACCCGCTTGACGTACCGCGTTGGCTGGCGCTCAACGGCTTGCTGCTTCTGTTTGTGTTGGTCTACGTGGCGTTGACGCTGTTCTGTAGTGTGGTGACCCAATCGCAGGTGGCGGCCGGGGGGCTGGCGCTGGGTTTGCTGTTCGTCCTGGGGTTGAGCGGTTCCGTTCCGGGTCTGGGTGAGTACCTGCCAGGACAATTGCTTGCCTGGGGTGGCGGGCTGATGGCGGGGAAAGCGGAGACTTTTTGGCCGGCTTTAGGAGTGAGTGTGGGTATTATCGTTGTTGCGTTGGCGGGGGCCAGGTTTATCTTTGAGAGGCAGGAGCTTTGAGCTATGTCGTCCTGTGGAACAGAAAAAACGACCGTATTCCCCAATACGGCCGTTCCCATCACAAATCACAAACTACTCAAAAATTACCCCGCTAAAAACGCCTCCATATTCGCTTTGCTGATGCGGTAGGCGCTGCCGATTTTACGCGCTTTCAGGTCGCCGGCTTCAATCGCAGCAATCACGTCTTCGGGGGAGACCTGCAAAATATCGGCCGCTTGCTGCGGCGTCATCACGTCCGGCATGCCGCCGCTGTCGGCAGAAGCTGCGGAGGGCGGAGGCGCGGCTTGCACCGGGGGCGCTTGCTGTTGCTGCTGCTGCGGCGTCTGCTGGTTTTGCAGATTTTGCATGGCTGCCATCCCCATGGCACCAAAACCAATCTCGCCTAGGTTGCCGCCAGACGGATTTTCGGCGGCAGCGACGAAGGCGTCGGCCTGCTGCTTTTGCACGTAGCTGGTGCCATAGCCCATGTCCGTTACCACTTTCAGCGATTGGGGATGCAGCCCCATGCGGATGTTGAAATCTACCAGCGACAAACCGACCGCGTCGAAATCTTGCTGTAACAGCCCGACCAGCAAATCGTTCAAATCCTGGGAAAAGGATTGCAGTTGGGCCGGGCCGAGGTTTTTGGCCTGGGCCAGTTCGCTGATTTTGTCTTGCATCATCACGCCCATCATCGGGTCGAGACGGTCTTTTAACTGAGGCAGGCGCACGCTGTCGCGGAAGGCGTCAAATGCTTTGAGGAACCGCCACGGGTCTTTGACCTTGACGACGTAAGTGCCGTTGCCAATGATGGCGCTGGCTCCCGGCGACCGGTTGAAATGTTCGATGAGAATTGGTTGGGATGTGCCCCATTTCATCGTCAGATCGGTGGTCTTGACGTAGTAAATGTCGGCGGTGAAGACGTTCTTGCCGCCAAACAAGCCCCGTTCCAGAAAATCGGTGAGGAAGGGGACGTTGGCGGTGGTGAGGACGTGGGTTCCCGGCTCGAAGGTTCCCAGGGCTTCCCCGCTGCGCACGAATACGGCCGCTTCTCCCGGATTTACAATACAAGGCGACCCCAGCTTGATGTCACCCAGCCCGCCGGGCGGGAATTTCTGCACAATTTCATCTCTCAGCCACGAATCAATGGCGACGCGGTCAAATACTTTAGCCATAATTGAGTCTCCTTATCGGGAGATTGGAGATCGGGTATTGGAGATTGAACACAGTTCCCAATCTCTAATCTCCAATCTCTAATTACTGAATCCCTTTAATAACCTCATCCCGTTGGGCGAAGGCATTGTTGGCGTCTGTTACCAATTGGTCTAAGGTGCGGATGGCGCCGTTAATGTCACCGTTGTCCCGCACGGCTTTGTCTAAAGCGGCTACGGCCGTGTCAATATTATCGGCGTCTTCCACCATCTGCTCATCAAAAGCATAAATGCGGGCCAGATCGTCCTCTTTTACCTTGACGGCATCGAAGAAACCGGCGTAGCCTACGGGGGCAGCTTCCAGCTTGCCGACAAGGCCGGCCAGTTTGGTATCTACGCGGCCCAACGGCTCGGCGTGATCTATTGCCTTGATAATATCCCGGCTCAACTCCTGCTGTACCTGAGAAAACTTTACCCGCGTCTGCTCCAGGCGGGAAGCAACTGTTTCGCGCAAAAGCTGGTCTGCCTTGCGCCGTTTGCCCCGTTCCATGTACCCTTTCAGGCCCGGAATTTTTTGCAGCAAGTTTTCAATACCGCTGGACTCGTCCTGAACTTTCTCATACAAATCAGAAACTTCTTCGCTTTTGAAAAAATCGTCTTTCATAAAAAAATCTCCTGTTTGAGAGTAGAGATTTAGAGAGTAGCGATTGATAGTTGAATCAATCGCCACTCTCCCAATCTTTGATTATCAATCCAAAAAATACTCTGCGCCGCAGTACGGGCAGCGAATAATGCCATGACCACCCAATTCCAGTTCGCCGCCGCACACCAGGCAGTTGGTCAGATTGCGCAGTTCTTTGGCCTGTTGAGAGTATAGCATACCCTCATCCCAATTTACATAGCCGGTAAAGATGCCCATGCCCACCAGTTGGTAAAGCATATTTTGCACCTCGTTACGGCTGACGCTCAGTTCAATTGCCAGATCGCTGAGGGGAATTTGGCCTTGCGTCTGGACGATGTTGAGCAGTTTGCGCTGCTGCTGTTGTCGGGCTTCTATCTTGACGTCTTTTTGCCCTTTCCAGAGGAGAAAAGCACCGATACCCCATTGCGGCAGAACCAGAACGATAAAGCCCAGCGCCACACCCAATACCATTGCCCCGGCCGAAAGTCGCCCTTCACTGCGGTAGGTGAACATCAGTACCGTTATGATAATGCCGACAAGAAATCCGCCGATGATTAGTAAAATACCTAAAATTCGTCCCATCAAATTACCTCAATTACCCAATTACGTTTACTGCCTACCCAAATCCCCGGCTGCCGCCGCCACCGCTACTGAAGCCGCCGCTAAATCCGCCACTGAAGCCGCCGCCGCTGCTGCTTTTGGAAGGGGGCGTGCTTTTGAGCGTGGTGGCGGTGGAATTAAGCATTCGGGTGAGACCGGTGGACATGGATTCCAGGCCGCCGGCCATGCCTTGAGACATGCCCTCCAGCGTGGGGGCTGGCATAGCGCCGCCGCTGCCGGAGGCTGTGGCGGTACGGCCGTGTCCGTAAGCCCGCCCCATAAAAACCGGATAATACCAGGTGGGGACGGGGGTGGTTTCCACTTTGGCAAACTTGCGAATCCAGGTGCGATCCAGGCCAAAAGCGGTGGCATAAGGCAGATATTTTTCAAAAATGTCGCCCACGTCGGCCAGATTTTCATATGCTTCGATGCGTTGCAGGTAATTTTTGAAGGCCAGCCACTGTTCGGCGGCAATTACCCCTTTTTCCGTTTTGCGGGGCATGTGGCGGGCGGCAATGAGCAGGGCTGCGCCGCTGATGGCCATGGCGATGGCCGGGCAAAAGGCGAGTAAAAACATCTCTTCCGGCAAGATCAGGATACCGCCAAAAAAAGCGATGCCGGCCAGAACAATGACGCCAATGCCTAAAGCGGTATACCCCTGGCGCACGGTCTCCGGCGATTTGTTGACCAGGCCGTTTTCTTCCAATTCCCGGTACATCAGTTTGCGGAGGGCCGGCAGTTTGTCATGGAATTTGTAGCGTAGACTTTTGAGGGAGCGTTCCTGTTTGCTGCCGAACAGGCTTTGCAAGAGCTTGATTTCAAACGGCCGTAACCCTTCCATCTCTTTTTTATCTGTGCGCACAAAGAGATGATCTTTGCCATCTTCCTGAATGGTGAGATAACCGCGCCGGGCCAGATCAATAATGGTGGAGACCACGTCCCGCATATCCGCTTTTTCATCAATTAGCGTGCCCACAATGCCGGGAGGCAAATCGCTGGTCGGTTCGTTGATATATTCCGGTACCACGACGCCTGTTTGCGGGTCGCGCCCTTTGCTGTACCACAAAGCCAGGACGACTAATGGCCCGGCAATGGCTAAAAAGATGCCCAAAACCAACCCCATCAGATTAAAAACGTCCTGACGCTGCTGCAACGTTTGCCAGCGGGCTACGGGAATGTCCAGCAGGCCGTGGGGGAATTGGACGCGCACTTCAAATGGCGCGCCGGGGGGTAGGGGTTGCAGGAGTTGGTAGGTGATGATACGGCCGTCGTCGCTGACAAACGTTTGTACCTGACTGCTGTCCCCCCCCGCATAGCCGGCTACCAAATAATCTGTCGTACCCGTGTACTGCTGTGGTTTGACCCCTTCCGGCAGATGGATGGTTACGGTGCTGTTGTTGACGTAAGCGGGGTGATCGGCCGGGATCGCCTTCCAAAAAATCTGGTCGCCTGCATCTTCTACAATGACGCCGCCTTCGACTGTGTAGCTGAAGGTGTAGGTGCGCTGCCCCAGAGCCGGTTCAAAATACCAGTCAATGCGAATCTCATCCCCTTCCCGGCTGAGTTCAAACGTACCGGGGGCGTTGCTGGACGATTCGACGTAGGTCAAATCGCCTTCGCGCACGGTCAAATCCTTGATACCGTCGTTGTTGCCGGTACTGCCGGTGGGGATGGTGGCAAAGCCGTAGCTGAAGGGTGCGCCGGAGAAGTTGAGCGTTTGCGTTTCCTCCACGCGCATTTCGCCGTTGGGCAGCAGGGTGATGACCACGTCGTACTTATCCCAGACAAAGGATTTGCTCTGGGCCTGGGAAACGTCGGGCCGGAGTGTGAATAAAACTAACAGAAGAAGGGGGAGCAGAATGTATCGGAGTTTGAGGGTTTTATTTTTCATGTTTGTTGGGTCGTGTAATCCAAGTTGATGCCCACATTATAAAGAGTTTTGCGGTAAATGTCAGTAAAGCAGTTTTCAGTAGTGCCAGGCACGGGGTTAATGGTCTTGTCCATTTGAAAACTCAATACCCCGTGCCTGGCACTGCCTGATCAATCTCCAAGCCATTTACCAATAATAGCCTCCAACTCGCCTGACTGGCGTAATTTTTCCAGGCTGGTGTTGAGTCGGGTCAATAATTGTTCATCTTCTATACGGACGACAATGGCAAAAGGTTCTACGGTGACTTCCTGGGCTATTTGCAGTTGGGGCTGCTCTTTCAGGAAGAGACGACCGCCGATGGCGTCAATCAGGGTGGCGTCGGCCTTTCCTTCAGTGACGGCCGTTAATGCTTCATCGCCTGTGGGGTACGGCCGTACCGTTAAATCGGGGATGCGTTTGGCCCAGGTGGTCGCTTCTACGTGCCCTAACGCCCCTAATTCGACGGCCAGGATACGGCCGTCTAAATCTGCCATCCCCACAATTTCCGTGTTATCAGCCGGGACAATAAGTACCTGTCCGGCGTTAAAGTACGGCTCGCTGAAAGCAAAATCCTTGCTCCGTTCCGGGGCCACCACCAGCGCCGAAATCAGAACGTTCACCTGCTCCATCGCCAGCGCGTCATACAAGCCGTCAAAGCCAAAATAGACAAACTCCGCTTCCACGCCCAAATCGGCGGCCAGCGCCTGTGCCAAATCCACATCCAGCCCGCTGACGCCATTCTCATTCGCCACCTCGAACGGTGGATACGTGGGGTCCAGCCCCACTTTGAGAACACCCGTTTCCTGAATGCGCTCCCAGGAAGCGTCCGGCGGCTTACAAGCCACGATAAACGCCAATAAAAATATTAAAAAAACCAAAGCGAATTTATTTGTCGAGAAAATTCGTTTATTCCTCAATCTATTGTACGCATCAATTTTAATCCGTGATATGCTGCCCCGTACAGGCCAATCTGTTTATTCAGGATGACGTGGATGGGAATGTCGGCCATCATGGGGGAGAAGCGGCCTTTGTCTGTGAATTGGTGGAAGAAACGGCCGTCTTGCAGGTGCGTCAGGATGCGGGGCGGGATGCCGCCGGCCAGGTAGAGACCACCGGTAGCCAGTACTTTGACGGCCATGTTGCTGCATTCGTTGCCCAGAATGTCTATAAGCAGGTTGAGGGTGGCTGTACAAATATCAGCCTGGCGGTTGAGGGCAGCAGTGACGATGATGGGGGTGGGGTCGTCAGCCTGGGCCAGTTGGTCGCGCAGCCAGGCGGGTTCCGGGTAACGGCCGTCTTCTTTGAGGAAGCGGTACAGGTTGGGGATGCCGCTGCCGGAGCAGACACGCTCAAAGCTGACGTGGCTCAGACGTTTTTCCAGCCAGGCCAGCAGGTCGCGCTGCAAGGCGTCGGTGGGAGAAAAGGCTGCGTGGCCGCCCTCGGAGGGGCAGGGGAGATAGCGACGGCCGTCCCAGATGAGGAACGCTTCACCCAGACCGGTACCGGGGGCGACGATGGCCATGGCCCCGGTGGGATCGGGCTGGCCGGGGTTGATGACGGCCGTATCTTCTGCAGTAAGATGGGGTACGGCCGTGGCGATGGCTTGCAAATCATTCAGCAGTAGAACGCGGGGGATGCCGGTGGCTTGTTGGATACGGCCGGCGTGAAGCAGCCAGGGCAGGTTGGTGATTTCAGCTTGATTGTCTTCTACGGGGCCGGCTACGCCGACGCTGGCGAGGGTGGGGAGGGGGGTACGGCCGTTCAGAAATTGGTCAATTATCTCTTCCAGCGAGGAAAAATCTTTACTGGGGAACGTTTCCACCCGTAGCGGCAGCCAACCTTCTCTGGCAGCCGCTACGGGGAAAAGGGCCAAAATGGTTTTGGTGCCGCCGACATCTCCCGCAAGTAACATGAGCTGATACGTTTAGTTAACTGTCAACTTGGGGATAGTCTTCGTTTGGGCCAAAAGCTGTAAGACGATTTGCCAAATCGCCCTACAATGGGCGAAACGAAGACCGTCCCTGTCAACTTTCTACCTGAACACCCTTCCAAAAGGCAACGTAACCGGCAATATTTTTAGCTGCTGGTTTGGGGGTCGGGTAATACCAGGCGGCATTTTGGTTAGTTTGTCCGTTGACTGCGATATTATAGTAACTGGCTGTACCTTTCCAGGAGCAGACAGTGTGATGATCACTCTCTTGAAAATAAGCGCGATTGATGGTATCCGGCGGGAAATAATGATTTCCTTCTACCAGTTCTGTTTGATTACTTTCGGCCAGAATGACACCATTCCAGATTGCTTTTGCCATGAAGTGCTCTCCTTGTTATGTCAAATTATTATTGAATCGAAATTGTTATTCGGCGGGGGTGAATGATTCTGTTTCCAGGATGCGCAGCAAAATCTCGTATCTTTCCCGGCAGTCGGGACACATATCCAGATGATTTTTAACCAGGGGCATCAGGGCGGCCGCTTCTTCATCGGTGACAATCAGTTCCACGTATTCATCCAGCAGCGCGAAAGTTTCCTCACAAGAGTAGGCGTTTTCCTGTACATTTTCCAGGCGGCGCAGCAAATCAAGCAAGGCTGCCTGGTCAAGGGCAGAACATTGTCCGTTAGATTCCTCGTGTGCCCTGTTTTGTGGTTCGGTCCCAGTTGGTTTTTCGTTCATGTGATTGTTTATCTGTTCTGCGTAATCAGAAATTCAACTCCTTCAAGAGGTCAAACTTCTTTACGGCTTCTCCGGGAAACTATTAAATCTTACCTGCATCTTCTGACGAATTGTGCCGATGAGTTCTTACCTCTCGAATACAGCAATAAGTTCGGCGGGGGACATACCATCCCGTTCCAGGCTTTTCTTGAGACGGACGCGGGCGTCGTGCAGTAATTTGTAGACGGCGTTGGGTTTCATGTCCAGCATTTGGGCGATTTCGTTGGTAGATTTGCCGTCAATGACGGATGCGACGAGGGCCGTGCGCTGTTTTTCGGTCAGATCATTTTGGATGAGGTCATTGACGTGGGACAGAAGTTCAGTACGCTCGGTTTGATTTTCGGGCTGAGGGGATTGGTCGGCGATGAAGCTGGGGGTATAGTCGCCAGACTCGCTGGTGGTGAGGCTGTCCAGAGAGTTGTCCTGCCAACGTTTGCGGCGCAGTTCGGTCAGGGCCACAGAGACAGCGATTTTGTGCGCCCAGGTGGTGAATTGGCTGCGGCCGGCGAAAGTGTCCAGCTTATCGAGTATTTTGAGCAGGGCGTCTTGAGCAAAGTCGTCGGCCAGACTTTCAAATTCCAGGGCGGAGGTGTTGACTTGCCCCAGCAGGCCGCGGCGCAGGCCGTTGACCAATATCTGAAATAAATCGGCCAGGGCAATGTTGTGGCAGGGATGCCCGGCGCGTAGTTCTGCTAACCATTGTTCGTTCGTTCTTTTAGACACGGCCGTAATTATACCGAATAATTTTAATAAAGGGATAGCTGCTTACAGATTTATCAGAGAAAGGGTGGGAGAGTAATTGGGTAACCACGAGGTGAGTTATGAATGAACCGTATGATTTGGTAATTATTGGGGCGGGGTCTGGCAGGGTAGGCAGTGAAGGAGGATGTGCTTCCCCTCACTTTATCACTTCGGTTTTACATTAAAGCGATAGCCCGTCCCGCGCTCCGCAATGATGTAAGTGGGTTCGTTGTGGTCAGTTTCTATCTTGCGTCGCAGCCGGTGGATGTGGACGTGGAGCCGGTCTTCCTGAGCGTCTTGCATGGGCCAGATACGGTTAAGCAGAAAGTCGGTGGTGACGATACGACCGGCGTTGCGCACCAGGATGTAGAGCAGTTTGCTTTCAGTAGGAGTGAGGGAAACAATTTCACCGTCTACGATGGCTTCGCGGTTGGGGAAGTTGACCTGAAGCCGCTCATCTATGCGAGTGGTAGATTCCAGCGTGTAATTGTAGTCGCTCATACGACGTAAGACGCGACCTACCCGCGCTGCCAGTTCCTCGGAGTTAAAGGGCTTGACGATGTAATCCTCGGCGTATTTTTCCAGGCCTTCGATGATGGTTTCTTCGGTATTTACGGCCGTGAGCATGATGATGGGCATATCACTGAATTCGCGGACTTCCCGGCAAAACTCAAAGCCGCTCATCATGGGCATGTGCAAATCTACCAGGGCCAGATGGGGCATTCCGTAACGGTGGATCATTTTCAGGGCGTCTTCACCGGATATGGCTGTGGTTACTTCATACCCCGCCATTTCCAAAGCATGCTTAACAATGCGCAGCGTATACGTATTATCATCTACCACTAAAATTCGTTGTGATTCAGGCGGGGAGTCAAACATAGTGCTCAAAATCCGTCTCTTGCATTCTCTATTTTAGACACACTGCTAAAACTTCAAAGTTCGAGTATGCCTTGATGCTTATTCAATTAACGCAATCAGTATACTCGAAGAGCCGTGAGATAGAAAGAAATAGCACAATAAGGGTCACATCCCTTCCATTAAAAACCATTGAATTTGTTAAATTTCTGGATAACGGGTGGATTTCAGTTTGCCTGAAAAATCTCATAGCCCCAATTCATTGTCAGTCCCCTTATTTCTGCTAGAATTTCTTCCCGTACTTTTGCCGTAGCTAGGCGCATGTGTTATAACATGGGCGAAATATGGGATATATTTCACAAATCATTTTCTCATCAAATGAGTTGGAGGCGTTTGGGTGTATAGCGACTGGTTTTTTATTCTTTTGTTTGTGGTGATTGTACCGGTTTTAGCCGTTGCTCCGATGATGATGAACCGGATGATGGGCCCCCACAAGCCCAACCCGATTAAACAACAAACTTATGAATGTGGTATTGAGACTGTTGGTGACTCCTGGGTACAATTTAAGGTGCAATACTACATTTATGCCCTCGTTTTTGTAATTTTTGACATTGAAGCGGTTTTTCTCTTCCCTATAGCCGCGGCATATGGTGTTCTCAACTGGTTTGCTATTGGAGCAACCCTGTTGTTCATCGTATTGCTGGCCGATGGTCTGGCCTATGCCTGGGGTAGAGGCGTCCTGAAGTGGATTTAACAAGCAGATAATTTTTCTGCCTCATACCAAAATAAGAATACAGGCAGCCGACTTATTTGCGTCTACGCTGTTAGGCTGCTTGCTGTCTGGATGATGAAAGTTTCTGGGAAAACTGGTTATGAGTTTTAATTTAATTGATTTTCTATTGAGTTTTCTGGATATGACTGTTTTGGACTACGCCAATGAAGTTTGGGGGGATCAACCCTGGCTGAGTCCATTGTTGTCTATTATCTATATTGTAGTTATTGCTACAGTTGTTTTGCTTTTGGTCTTTGTGGTGGGCTGGACTGAGCGCAAGGTTTTGGCGCGGATGCAGGACCGCATTGGCCCAAACCGGGTAGGCGGCCGTTACGGGATGCTGCAAATGGTGGCGGATGTGGTCAAGATGATGACCAAAGAGGTCATTATTCCGGCCGGCGCTGATCGATGGGCTTATCTGGCCGCACCGGTGGTTAGTCTGGCAACATCAATCTTGCTATTTGCTGTTTTACCGTTAGCGCCGGGTGTTGTGGGCGTCAATTTGCCATCCGGTATCTTTTATGTGATGGCGATCAGTTCCGTTTCCATTGTGGGGTTGCTACTGGCCGGATGGGGGTCCAACAATAAATATGCTCTTTTAGGTGCGTTTCGGGCAGTTTCCCAACTGGTCAGTTATGAAGTACCTTTGATGATTACTTTGCTGGTACCGGTTATTTTAGCCGGAACACTTTCTCTGGTCAGCATTGTGGAAGGACAAACCATACCGTATTTCTTCTATGTGCCCCTGGCTGGTATTATTTTCTTTATCTCCATTTTGGCTGAAACCGGCCGTTCCCCCTTTGACTTGCTGGAAGCAGAATCAGAGATTATTGCCGGTTTTCATATTGAATATTCCGGTATGTATTTTGGCCTGTTTATGGCGGCAGAATATATTGCCATCATGTTTATGTCTGCCTTGTTCGCCTCGGTTTACTGGGGTGGTTACAATCTTTTCGGGTTGGAAGATTTGGTTCTGGCTAATGGATTTGCCATTGGGCGACCGCTTGGCTTTGCTTTTTTGATCGTTAAGATTGCTGTAGTGTTCTTCATTTTTATGTGGGTGCGGGCCACGCTGCCCCGGTTCCGCATTGATCAGTTGTTAGATTTCAACTGGAAGTTTATGGTGCCATTGTCGCTGGTGCTGTTATTTGTGGTAATTCTATTGAATAAGGCCATTGATACGTATGCACCGGGCATTACAGAATTCGGCCGTATGTCCATCCATTTACTCAGCAATATTGTTATAGGAATTGTTACGCTGGAAATTATGCGCCGTCAGGCTCGCCGTAAGCGGGAGGCAGTGGAAGGACCTGACGATGGCGGCTGGCGTATGGAACCAATTCTGGCAGAATCGGACGATACACAATTGGCCCATGCCGACTAATTTTTGAATGGGAGTAGGTTCGTGACATCTGAGCAAGTTGTTTTTATTTTAGCTAGTATTCTCACAATTGGAGCGGCGTTGGTCGTGGTGACGAATCGCAACCTTTTCCATGCAGCTCTGGCTTTAATGGCCTCGTTTTTAGGTGTGGCTGGTATATACATCACGCTGGATGCCGGTTTTTTGGCAGCGGCTCAATTACTGGTGTACATCGGCGCTATATCTATTTTGATCATTTTTGCCATCATGGTGACGCGCCGTATGATGCAGGTTTCTGAAACGCCGTTTAATTCGCAGCGTGGGTTGGGCTTGTTTGTCGCCGTAGTGAGCTTTTTGATTGTGGCATATGTGATTTTGCAATGGTTTGGCGGCGAAGGGTTTGCCGAAAAACCGCCAGTTGCTCCTGCAGTTCTTTCTAATGCGGTAACAGCATTGGGTGTTTCTTTTGTTAATCCGAATGCGTTTGCTCTGCCTTTCATTGTGATTTCTATTCTGCTGTTGGCCGCTTTAATTGGCGCTATCTATATTGCCTGGCCGCGGCAGCGTATTGAGACGGCGGAGGATGAGGCATGATTCCCTTAAGCTGGTATTTGCTGGTTGCCGCTCTTTTATTTTTTATTGGTTTGTATGGCGTTTTTGCCCGCCGTAATGCTGTGGCTATCCTGATGGGCGTGGAGTTAATGCTGAATGCGGTCAATATTAATCTGATTGCTTTTTGGCGGTTCCGCACGGTTGTTAATCCGTTGGCGCCGCCACCGTCGGGGTGGGCCTGGGCTATTTTTGTTCTGGCTGTGGCTGCGGCGGAAGCGGCTGTCGGTCTGGCTCTGATTATTTCTGTTTATCGTCGTCGTGACACAACTGTCGCCGAAGATTTGGATTTATTGCAACATTAAATCCCACGGGAAGAGATTGGTTTTATGTCTCAAGAAACATTACAAACACTGACCTGGCTTATTCCGGCCGGCCCCTTGTTGGCGTTTTTCCTGATTGCCTTGTTTACGCACCGGAACCGGACGTTAAGCTGGATGGTTGCCTGGACGGGTGTGATTGCGGCCTTGATTTTGGGCTGGACTGTGGCCGGGTATACGTCTAACCAGTTTTTCCAGGAACCGGAAAAGGTTTTGGAGCATCCGGTACAAATAGCCAGCTCTATTGACTGGATTCCGGTCGGCTCCTGCATTGTTGAAGATGCGGGAAATTGTGAATCGTGGATTGATGCGGGCGTAGCAGTAGATGGGTTAACTTCTGTGACGTTGGTTATGGTGACCTTCACTATCCTTATGATTTTTATCTACAGTGTTGGCTACCATAACTATGGCAAACCCAGAGGAACTCATCCCGGCGTGCCCAATCATGGCCGGGAAGACCCATTGTTTTCCAGATTCTTTGCCTACATGAGTCTGTTTGCCTTTGGCATGTTGTTGTTGGTTACGTCGGACAATCTCCTGTTCTTGTTTATCGGTTGGGAGATTATGGGCTTCTGTTCTTATTCGCTTATTGGTTTCTGGTATGCCAGGGAATATCATTTGGGACCGGATGACATTCCCCATATTCCCCCGTATCTGGCAGCCAAGAAAGCGTTCATGGTTACTCGTATTGCCGATGTGGTCATGCTGTTGGGTATTGTCTTTTTCTACCGCACGTTTGGTACGCTGAACTTTAGCGAAGCACTTTCAGCACACAGTTTGGAAGCAGGGGTGGCCCAGATTGGTATAGCGGCCATTGGCATTATGGCTTTGCTGCTCTTTACCGGGACGGTGGGTAAATCGGCGCAATGGCCGCTGCACGTCTGGCTGCCGGACGCTATGGAAGGCCCCACGCCAGTTAGCGCGGTTATCCATGCAGCAGCTATGGTTTCGGCCGGCATTTATATGCTGCTGCGTGTCTTCCCTCTGATTGCGGTAGCGATTGAAGGTAATCCGGGTGTGGGCTGGATAATTGCTGGTATTGGCGCTTTTACAGCGCTTATGGCGGCGACGATTGCGATTACCCAGAATGATGTGAAAGGTGTGATGGCGTATTCGACGATTTCTCAGTTGGGTTTTATGGTGGCAACAATTGGGATCGGCGGCTATATCGCAGCAGCTTTTCATTTGATTATGCATGGTTTTTTCAAAGCTCTACTTTTCCTGACTTCCGGTTCTGTGATTCACGGGATGGAGCATGGCGCTATGGTGGTGCATGACCATCATACAGACCCGCAGGATATGCGTTACATGGGTGGTTTGCGCAAGAAAATGCCTATCACATTCTGGACATTTCTGATTGGCGGATTTGCGTTGGCCGGATTTCCTTTTGTTACGGCCGGTTTTTGGTCGAAAGATGAAATATTTGCCGAGGCATTTGCTCTGATGCAGGAAGGGAGTATGACGGCCGTTTTTGTTTTGGTAATGTTGGTGCTGGCTGCTTTTTTGACAGCCTTTTATACGGGCCGGCAGATTACCATGACGTTTTTGGGCAAACCCCGTACTCCTTTGGCCGAACATGCCCATGAAAGTAATAAATTTATGACGATTCCCCTGATTCTTTTGGCTGTGTTTGCTGTGGGCGCCGGCTGGTCAGGTATTACGGATAACTTTGTAGGAACGTCGGGGATTTTTAGAAATTATTTTCACGGCCTTGTTGGTTCGTCGATTGAAGAGACGATGCTGGAGTTGTATAAGGCTGGTTTGGTAGCCCACCCCATTGAGACGCTGGCCTGGCGCTGGGAACCGTTAATTATGTCGTTGATTGTGGCTTTGGGCGGCTTGTATCTGGGTTGGTGGATTTACGGCCGTAAGCCCCTCCCCGTCGGTTTTACAGACCCTATCAAACGGCCGCTTGGCCCCCTGTACGACTTCTTCCAAAACAAATGGTACTGGGATGAACTGTACCATAC
>JALUPA010000130.1 GCA_027054335.1 Ardenticatenaceae bacterium | reverse complement strand
TGCTCAGCCTGGTGGGCGATTACGACTTCGGGGATGATGTGGTGAATTGCCAGGAAGCGGGGAACCGCTCGGCTGATGACGATGCCCTAAGTCCCGGCACTCCTGCCGAACTGAAGGTCTTCCCCAACCCGGGCAAGGGTGTCTTTTCGGTCGTTTTACCGGCACATGAGCGTGGGCGGCTGCTTTTAACCGATCTGAACGGAAAGGTCGTGTTCGTACAGGAAACCAACGGTGAAACCCGCTACACCCTCGACCTCTCCTCCCAGCCCAACGGCATTTACTTCTGCCGTTTTTCAGCCGGAGAGCACATGGAGCTTGTCACTCATTTGGCACTCCTGAAATAACTCTATACACCTCTGGGGAAAGCGGCACCCACCCGCTTTCCCCATTTTTCAATTCATTGATTTTATGAAAAAGTCGCTACTGATTGCATTGATTTTGACCTTTGGCATTAGAGATCTATTTGCACAAAAGCACGACTACAATTGGTTGTTTGGATATATTGTCTCAGGTCCTCACCCAAGCCACGGTATTTCAGGGCTCGATTTCAACACTGAGCCACCAACTGTATCGAAGATCGAAGAAGCAAGCATCAAATTCGACCTCACCAACGCCAGCATATCCGACAGCACGGGCAATCTGCTGTTTTACACCAACGGCATCGTGGTGGTCAATGCCCAGCACCAGGTCATGGAAAACGGCGACAGCCTCAACCCGGGAGTCATTGCTGATTACTGGTACAATGAGGGTTACATAGTCCAACAAGGAGCTCTCATCTTGCCGGCAATCAATAATTCCGATCTGTATTATCTGATACACTCCCCCCGACAATTGGGAGGAGACACTAATGCCATATATGATTACACAAATAAGATATTACTGACAACAATTGACATGCAAGATGGAAATGGAGTTGTCATTTCCAAAAATCAGGAAATAATGTCTGGAGTATTTGCACTTGGCAAATTGCAAGCAGTCAAACACGCAAATGGTCGTGACTGGTGGATACTGGTACCCGAATACGACAAATACAGCTACCACCGGCTGCTATTGGACCCTCAGGGCATCCATCATACTGGGATTTTCCCCGTTCCACCCGTAGAGGGCTACGGACAACCCGCCGCCGGCTTTGCCGCCTTCTCCCCCGACGGCACCAAATACGCCCGGCACGACATCCGGGGCTTGCCCGTGGGGCATTTCGTGCGGCTGTACGACTTCGACCGCTGCACCGGTATGCTCAGCAATCAGATCCACATTCCCCTGAGCGACACCGCCGGGGTGGGCGGCATCGCCTTCTCGCCCGACAGCCGATACCTGTACGTCAGCAGTTACAAATTAGTTTATCAGTTCGACGTCACGGCGCCCGATGTGGAAGCCACCAAAACCATCGTGGCGGTAAGTGATGGGTTCAGGGATACTTTACCCAATGGACAGCCCTGGTTTGAAATGAGCTTCAGCGGTGCCATGCTTGGTCCAGACGGACGCATTTACATCCATTCAGCGGGTAGTTCCCGCCACCTGCACGTCATCGAATATCCCAACCGGGGCGGTACGGCCTGCGAGGTGCGCCAGCACGCCATCAAATTACCCACATCCTCCTTCCGCACCATCCCCAACGTGCCGCACTACCGCCTGGGCCCCCTCGACGGCTCTCCCTGCGACACCCTGGGGC
>JALUPA010000129.1 GCA_027054335.1 Ardenticatenaceae bacterium | reverse complement strand
GTCGTTTGCCGGTCAGAAATCGTTGCAAACGTGGCAGGCAAGCCCGTAGTCGAGCCATAGACCATTGGCCCAACACTTGCTGGCGGAGAGTTTGTAAACAGAGTTTAGAAACAGACCAACTGCTAACAGGACGGGCAACAGGTAAACCAACCTTCAGGGCCAAAGCAGAGTGAACAAGCCGCTGCAAAAGGGAGCGAATTCGGCTGGCTTGTTGTTCTTGCAAGACCCAGGCGACCAGTAAGGCCCGAATAGTGGCTTGAACACTGTCCTGTCTTTTACATTGGATGTGGTGCATTTTGAGCATTTGTTTCATCCGTTTGAACAACAACTCGATTTGCCAGCGAACCCGATAGAGACGTAGGATGTCCTGGGCAGGCCAGTCGGTTGCCTCCAAGGTGGTAATGAGCAGGACCCAACCGGCCAGCCCCAGGCTATTTAAGGAAACTGGGCGTCCCTTTTTCTGAGCCCGTTTTTCAGCCCGTTTACGAGCCAGACCGGCCTGTTCTGGGGGCAGTTTGCAAGCGATGACCCGCACCGCGTACCGTTGCTTGTTATGAATGCAGTAGGCTTGCCGTTCCCACATCTGAGGTCCTTTGGTTTTGCGTAGCAGCGGCCACAAGTCAAGGGGTTGTCCGAATTTGTCTTCCAGGGGGAAAGTATCAGGATGGATGCGAAACACCCCATCGGCCTGTTTCTTTTTGACCGCAGCCACACTGCTGCGGTAGCCATACCCACCATCAGAGACTACAATATCCCCAACCTCAAGCTCAAAATGGTCCAATTTCTCCCCCTGAGTGTGGTCAGTGACCACCACTTGCGCTAACCGACCAGCGATGAGGTCGTAGGCGGTATGCCACCGCCAATCATCCCCGCTACCGCCTACTTGTTTCAAGGTCGAAGCATCAATCAACAAGACCCGACCCGCAGCTTGCCCAAAGAGGCCCGCCGCCCCTGTCTCTATGGTCGTCAATTCACCAAACAGCCACAGTAACCAAGCCCCACTCTTTTGCAATCGCTTTGACCAGGCTCGGTCTGAGATGTCGGCCAGGCCGATTATGACCGCCCATGCGCCCCATTGTCGGGTCGATAGTCCACCCAGGACATAGCCCAGGATGGCTCGCAGCAGGTCATAGGCGTTAGCGACCTGTCTCTGCCGTTGAAACGCTTTGTGTTTCTTGGCTTGCTCCTCAAGGTCTGCTGGAAGTTGGGGCATCACTTCTGTCTCCCACAGGTGATTGACCAAAGCAAGCCTTTGCTCCTGGTTTTCTTCCGGTGTATGATGGGTATGTGCCAACATTTTTTCCTCCTGACTCTTGGCTTATGGCTGAAGTCCAATAGTATAGGACAATGTTGGCACAATTCAATTGTTAATTGTTAATGTGCATAAGTTCGCACCTATGGGGCAACGCCCCTTCCGGCATCTCAGTCTGGATGTGACGCCTTACCCCCGTCCCTATGCTAGCACCCTGAGCGAGCGGACGCTGGTCTATCAGCCGACGGTGGTGAGGGGGAACCAGCCGGTCACGATAGGGCACCAGTCTTCGTGGCTGTTCCTGCACCCGGAGCGGTCTCCGGGAACGCCGCCGTGGGTGGTGCCGTTGGCCGTGCGACGGGTCAAGAGTGAAGAGGATGCCGAGTTGGTGGGGGCCGAGCAGCTGGTGCGCCTGTTGCCGGA
>JALUPA010000128.1 GCA_027054335.1 Ardenticatenaceae bacterium | reverse complement strand
GGACGGGCGCCTGGGAGCATCATCGCTTCGGCCAACCGGGCGGGTCGGCGGGGCCGGCCCTGTCGAAATGGCCCGAAACCGGTACGGGGCAGGCATGCTCGCTGCGTTTATCCACGGCCGGGGGGAGGCGGTGAACGCCGGTGCACTGATCGACCTGGCCGAAACCTGACACTGCTGACGAACTCCTGACTTCGCTGCGGAATTGAGGCTTATTGAGACTTACATAAATGAATGACACTTTTTCTCGTTTCGGTTGTCAAAGGGGTTGTGTGAGAATGACAACCGGAGCGAGCGATGAAACGAGACCCGAAAGCCCTGCAGAAACGACGACTGCGCGCGGCACGGTTGCTGGAGAAGGGCCTGTCACAGGCCGAGGTGGCCCGGGAACTGGGCGTCAGTCGCCAGTCGGTCAGCCGCTGGGCTGCAATAGTCGACGCCGAAGGCCGGGACGGCCTCAAGGCCAGGCCCTTTGGCCGACCAGGACAGTTTGGCAAGGCCGAACGACGCGAACTGGCCCGGATCCTCAAGCAGGGTGCGGTGGCGGCCGGTTTTCCGACCGAGCTGTGGACCCTGCCCCGCATCCAGACCCTGATCGCCGAGCAGTTCGGCATCCGGTACAGCGAGGTGCATGTCTGGCGCCTGCTGCGGGCGATGGGGTTTTCCTGCCAACGGCCCACTGGGCGCGCCACCCAGCGCGACGAGCAGGCGATCCGGCGTTGGAAGCGCAAACAGTGGCCGGCACTAAAAAAAACGCCGAAAAACGGGGCCAGACGATTGTCTTCGTAGACGAGTCGGGGTTGTCCGAACGTCCCACCCGCGTCCGGACCTGGGCACCCCGGGGCCAGACCCCGGTACTGCAGTACAGCTTTTCCTGGCACCAGCTCTCTGCCATTGCCGGTGTCACCTTCTGGCAGTTCTATTTCCGGCTGTTTCCGGGCAGCATCAAGGGCCCTCAGATCGTCGAGTTCCTCAAGGCGCTGAACCGGCAGATCCCGGGGCCGTTGCTCATCATCTGGGACGGGCTGCAGGCGCACAAGAGCAAGGTCGTGCGCCGCTACGTGGAACGGGACGATGTGGACATCCAGCTCGCCTTTCTGCCCGCCTATGCCCCGGAACTGAACCCGGTGGAATACCTGTGGGGCTATCTCAAGGTTCATGAACTCGGCAATCTGTGTGCCAGCAAGCTGCACCAGGTCAGTGACTTTGCCAGACGCCGACTCAAATCCATGCAGCGCCGCAGCAACCTGGTGGCGGCATTCTGGGAACAGGCTGAGTTGCCGATCTGATATTGTCATGTATTTATGTAAGTCTCAATAGGACGACCACCAAACGCGTGTGCTGCACTTTGCAGCGTGACAGTTTGGCGGGCGCCTGGTCATTCGCCGGACACTTCCACAAGTCCAATGCCACGTTCGTCGCGCACCAACAGAGTACCACTGGGAAGATCGAGCTTTTCGTTCATCTGATCAACCGAATAGCCAAAAACGACGTGGATGCTTCCCATCTCTGATGTTCCTTTACCTTCGCCAGTCAGAACACCGTCCGCGTTGATTCGCACGGAACCGCGTCGCCCGTCGCTGCAGTTGAAGTAAGCCGTTCCATCTGGAGGCCGTGGATATCGAAACCTCCCCTCGCAGCTCAAGGGCTCACCATAGACTGACTGTAGTTTGAATGACCC
>JALUPA010000127.1 GCA_027054335.1 Ardenticatenaceae bacterium | reverse complement strand
TCCCCACAAAGGACGATCCCCTGCGCACCGAAGCCGCCCTGGACAGCATCATCCCCAATAACCCCAACAAACCGTATGACATCAAAGAAGTCATTCGTCTGATTATGGACGATGGTAAATTCTACGAAATTCAGGAGTTGTACGCCCCCAACATTGTTATTGGTTTTGCCCGGTTGGGTGGTTTTGCCATAGGCATCGTGGCTAACCAACCGATGGTTTTGGCCGGCGTGCTGGACATCAACGCCAGCGAAAAAGCCGGCCGCTTTGTCCGCTTCTGCGATGCTTTCAACATCCCCCTGGTTGTTTTTGAAGATGTGCCCGGCTTCCTGCCCGGCGTCGATCAGGAATATGGCGGCATTATCCGGCACGGGGCCAAGCTGCTTTATGCCTTTTGCGAGGCGACCGTGCCCAAAATTACCGTGGTCACGCGCAAAGCGTATGGCGGAGCTTACTGCGTGATGAACAGCAAACACATTCGCGCCGACCTGAACCTGGCCTGGCCCTCGGCCGAAATCGCTGTGATGGGGCCGAACGGTGCTGTTAACATCATCTTCCGCCGCGAACTGGCCGAGGCGGAAGACCCGGCAGCCAAAAGGGCGGAACTGGTAGAACAGTATCGAGAGCAGTTCGCCAATCCGTACACGGCGGCCAAACAAGGCTACGTAGACGACGTGATTGAACCACACGAAACCCGGCCACGCCTGATCAACGCCCTCAATATGCTGCAAAACAAACGGGACCAGAACCCCCCTAAAAAACACGGCAATATGCCGCTATAAATGTCTTATGACCGCAAACACTGTCCTTTCCAAAAAATTCAACAAACTGCTCATTGCCAACCGGGGCGAAATTGCCATGCGCGTGCTGCGGGCCTGCCACGAACTGGGCATCGCCACCGTCGCCGTCTACTCCGACGCCGACCGGAACGCCCTGCACGTGCGCTATGCCCAGGAAGCGTACTATCTCGGCCCTTCCCCGGCCAGCGAGAGCTACCTGCGCATTGACAAGCTCATCAAGATAGCCAAAGAATCCGGCGCGGGCGCTATCCATCCCGGCTACGGTTTTTTGGCAGAGCGGGCCGCCTTTGCCCGGGCCTGCATTGAGAACGACATCGTCTTTGTGGGGCCGCCGCCGGAAGCGATTGCCATTATGGGTGACAAGCAAATGGCCCGCGAAACGGTAACGGCCGCCGGCGTGCCCGTCGTCCCCGGTGCAGAACCGGGCACGGATGAGGAACTGATTGCCGCCGCCCAGGAAATGGGCTTCCCCGTGCTGGTCAAGGCGACGGCCGGAGGCGGCGGCAAGGGAATGCGCCCCGTCTTTGAGCCGGACGCACTGCCGGACGCTTTGGCCGCAGCCCGGCGGGAAGCCAAAGGCGCGTTTGGCGATGATACCGTCTATCTGGAAAAGCTGATCCAGGGCAGCCGCCACATCGAAATCCAACTGCTGGCCGACGTGCATGGTAACGTCATTCATCTGGGCGAGCGGGAATGTTCTTTGCAGCGCCGCCACCAGAAAGTGATTGAAGAGTCGCCTTCGTTTGTGGTGGATGAGGATTTGCGGCAGCGTATGGGGGCGGTGGCCGTGGCCGCAGCCAGGGCAGTGGGCTACGTCAACGCCGGAACGATTGAATTTTTGCTGGACAAGGAGAAGAATTTTTACTTCCTGGAGATGAATACCCGCTTGCAGGTGGAACATCCAGTGACGGAATTGGTGACGGGGGTGGATATTGTGCAGGAGCAGCTTCGTGTTGCCCGCGGCCGTCGCCTGCGCTTCAAGCAGGAGGACATCAAACAGCAGGGCTGGGCGATTGAATGCCGTATCAATGCCGAAGACCCGTACAACAACTATCTGCCTTCTACCGGTACGATCACCTTTAGCCGGGTTCCTACGGGGCCAGGGGTGCGGATTGATACGGGCGTTTTCCCCGGCTATGAGATTACGCCGTATTACGATTCGATGATCAGTAAGTTGATTTGCTACGGCGAGACGCGGGGCGAAGCCATTTTGCGGATGCGCCGGGCGCTGGCTGAATACCGCATCATGGGCGTCAAGACCAACATCCCCTTCCACCAGCATATGATGGACAGTTACAGCTTTATGGGCGGGGAGTTTGATACAAAATACGTGGAAGACCGGTTCCGCATGGATGATCGGGAAGCGAATGAGACGATGGCCGCTGCAATTTTGGCGACGCTGCTGGCCCATAAGCAAAGCCAACGCGCCAGCCAGATTGTAGCGCCCGGGGCGCGGGATACGAGTAACTGGAAATGGTACAGCCGCTGGGAGCGGCTGCGGCAATAATTCCCATTTTCCCGGAAACTTTAGCGTTTCCGGGAAAATGCTAAGGATACGGCATGAAATACATCACTACAGTAAATGACGAGGAGTTTGTTATTGAAATTGACCACGACGACGAGATTGTGGTGAATGGGGAACGCTACGAGATTGATTTTCAGCAGTTAACAGAGGATGGTAATGAACTGTCGCTGATTTTGAACAAGCGTTCTCTGGAGGCGGTGGCTGAAGAGCGGGACGGCGTCTGGCAGATTTTGACGCTGGGGGAGTTGTATTCGGTGACGGTGCAGGATGAGTACGCTTACCGGCTGGCCCAGGCGCGGGGTGAGGACGCCCACGAAACAGGGGACGCAGCTGTCAAGTCGCCGATGCCGGGACTGATTGTGAATGTGGTGGTTGAGGAAGGGGACACAGTGGCGAAGGGGGACAAGGTCGTTATCCTGGAGTCTATGAAGATGGAAAATGAGCTGCGCGCCCCGCGGGATGGCGTGGTCGGCCGTATTTCGGTGAGCGCAGGGGATAGTGTGGAGAAGGGGCAGGTGTTGGCGGTGATTGTGGATGAGTAATTGGGTAATTGGGTAATTGGGTGATGGGGAATAGTGAGGAACGGCTGGAGGTGGAGGTGAAGTTTTATGTGCCGGATTTGACGGCCGTGCGCCAACGCCTTCTCGCTCTCGGGGCCAAAATAAGCAAACCCCGCGTCTATGAACGGAACGTGCGTTTTGATACAACGGATGAAGTTTTGCGGCAGAAGTTGGCTATTTTGCGGCTGCGGCAGGATACGGCCGTGCGCCTTACCTACAAAGGAATGCCCCAGCACGCCGTGCAAGGGGAAGCTCGTGTGCGCGAAGAACTGGAAGTGGCAGTCAGCGATGGGGAAACGATGACCCTCATTCTGGAGCGATTGGGCTACTTTCCGGTGCAAGTGTACGAAAAATATCGGGAGACATTTGTCTGGGGCGACGTGGAAATTGTGTTGGACGAAATGCCCTTTGGTAATTTTGTGGAACTGGAAGGGCCGGAGCCGGCCATCAAGGAAACGGCCGTGCAACTGGAACTGGATTGGCACGGCCGTATCCTGACCAACTATTTGGGGTTGATGGCTGAACTAAAACAGGCGTATAATTTGCCTTTCGCTGATTTGACGTTTGCTAATTTTGACGGTCTGGACGTAACGGTGGCGAATATATTGGGGTAATTGGGTAATTGGGTAATTGGGTAACTGGGTAATTGGTGAGTGATGTTAGACAAAGCAACTTTACTACAAGACGAACTGATTAATTTACGGCGTGACATTCACGCGCATCCGGAGTTGGGCTTTCAGGAATTTCGTACGGCAGCGCTGGTGGCGGACACACTGACCGAACTGGGCATTGAGGTGCAAACCGGCGTGGGGCGCACCGGTGTGGTGGCGGAAATGGGTACGGCCAACGGCCCCACTATCGCCATCCGGGCGGATATGGACGCCCTGCCCATTCTGGAAGCCAACGACGTCTCTTACCGCTCCCAAAATGAGGGGGTGATGCACGCCTGCGGCCATGATTCGCATACGACGATGCTGTTGGGGGTAGCCCATTTGCTTAAACAGAGCCTGGCGACGGATGAGTGGCACGGCCGTGTGCGCCTTCTCTTCCAACCCTCCGAAGAAGCGTTTGATGAAAATGGCGTCAGCGGGGCTACAGCCATGATTGCCGATGGCGCGCTGGACGGGGTAGACGCCGTGATTGCCCTGCACGTGGCTTCCCACGAACCGGCCGGGCAGATAAAGTTATATGATGGGTATGCTCTGGCCAACGTAGACGCCTTTGAAGCCTGGGTACGCGGCGCGGGCGGGCACGGGGCTTATCCCCACACAGGCAGCGATCCATTGTTTATGTTAAGTGCTATTTTACCGACTATTTATGCTATCCCCTCACGCCGCATCAACCCTTTGCGGGCCTGTGTGGTCAGCCTGGGTGAAATTACGGGCGGAGCCGCACCAAATGTGATTCCCAATGAGGTCTACGTCCAAGGCACCATTCGCTCGCAGGAGCCGGATGTGCGGGAACAGTTATGGGCGGAAGTGGAAAATGCCTTTAAGCTCAGTGAGTTGCTGGGCGGTTCGTATGAATTTAAGTTGAGCAAAGGATACCCGGCCATGTATAATGACCCTAAAGTAAATGGCTGGCTGCGGGCCGTGGCCCAGGATTTGGCGGGAGATACGGCCGTCGTCAACACCGAGTTCGGTATGGGCGGTGAAGATTTTGCCTACATGACGCAAAAAGCGCCCGGCGCCATGTTTATGCTGGGCGCGGCCATTGATGACGGCCTGGTACGGAACCATCACACCGATATTTTTGACATTGATGAAGGGGTCTTGCCCCTGGGCGCCGCTATTCTGGCCGAAACAGCCCGCCGTTTTGTCACCGGAAAACTGGAAAACAGATAATTTGTTGCTGAATTTGCTGGAAAACGGCCGTTTTTGAGACAATGATAAGATAAAGTTCCCATAAAATTGCCAACTGTTACATTTAGCGTAAACAATCAGGTATACTATAATAACTATTCTGCCAAGAGTCTTATGTTTGGCAATTTTGCATTCTGATTACTCAAGTCGTCGGAGGTGAAAATGAGTTCTGACACCGATAGCGGTCTGTATTATCCCAACCGATGGGTACGAATTATTTTGATCGCCACAGAAGAAATTGTCGGCAAAAACGGCGTTAATGCCTTGCTCAACATGGGCGGGCTTTCTCATTACATAGATAACTATCCGCCAGATAACATGAAAAAGGAAGTCCCTTTTGAGCATGTATCCCAATTACAGCAAGCCTATTGGGATATGTACGGACCGCGAGGCGCGCGCGCTTTTGCCATCCGTTCCGGCAAGAAGACCTTTAATGACGGTCTGGACAGTTTTGGCACGGCAGCCAAAGCAGCCCGTATGGCTATGAAAATCGGCACCCTGGAAAAGCGTATTGGTCTGGGATTGCAGTTCTTCGCCAAATTCTTCAATCAGGTCAGTGATCAACGAGTGGCGGTAAGCGAAAATGAGAACGAGTACCTGTGGCATTTGCAGGTTTGCCCCATGTGTTACGGTGAAAAATCAGATTCCCCCTTGTGCTATCTGGCCGTAGGTGTGCTGCAAGGTGCTTTGGAAAACTTTGCCGACCCCACCAAGCATTACCGCGTAACGCCGATAAAGTGCATTGCCATGGGCGATGAGGAAGGCGTGATTTCGATTGATAAGGATTCTATTCTGGGCGAAGATCGTTGATGGCGCAGTATACTATCTTATGTTTTTTGAGACCGGGCATTAGACAGCCCGGTCTTTTTTTTTGCAAGCATTCGGCCCCTCGTTCCACGCTCCGCGGAGAATGCGCTCGCCAGACGCTCCGCGTCGCGTGGGCGCCGAACGTCCGGGCGGGCATTCCCACGTAGAACGCGGGAACGAGACGGGGGAGTGG
>JALUPA010000126.1 GCA_027054335.1 Ardenticatenaceae bacterium | reverse complement strand
CACACAAAAGCCTGCCCAAAGGCAATGAATACCTGATCCTGCGAGACAAGCTGGGGGTGATCTACCGGGATGAAAGCTTTGCCGGGTTGTTTACTTGGCGAGGGCAACCGGCAGAGTCGCCGGGTCTCGTGGCGATGGTCACCCTTATGCAGTTTGCCGAAGGCTTGACGGATCGTCAGGCGGCTGAAGCCGTGGGGAGCCGGATTGACTGGAAATATGTCCTGGGTTTGGAGATTGATGCGCCCGCTTTGAGCCATTCGGTGTTGAGTGAGTTTCGGTCTCGTCTGCTTGAGGGCAGCCAAGAGCAACTGCTGTTTGAGACCTTGGTTGACCATTTGAAAGAACAAGGCTGGTTTAAGGGTAGCCGTCGTCAGCGGACTGACTCAACCTACGTGTTGGCGGCGGTGCGCGCTCTAAACCGGCTGGAATTTGTGGGCGAAACCTTACGAGCCGCCCTGAACGACCTGGCCACGGTAGCCCCAGAGTGGTTGATCCAACAGGTGGCAGCCGAGTGGTTTGACTGGTATGGAGCACGTTTGGAAAACGACCGTTTACCCCAGACCAAAGCCAAACGACTGGCTTTGCAACAGCGGATTGGTCAGGACGGCTACCAGTTGATGGCGGCCATCTATGGAACTGAGGCCCCGGCCTGGCTGCGGGAATTGCCAACGGTGCAGGTGCTGCGTCAGGTCTGGGTGCAACAATATTATCGTCAAGATGGACAGGTGGCTATTCGGACCACACAGGACTATGGCCTGCCCCCGAACCAGTTGTTGATCCAATCCCCTTATGACCCTGAGGCCCGATTGCGGACCAAGCGTCAAACCCAATGGAATGGTTATAGTGTCCATCTGACCGAAACCTGTGACCCGCACCGGCCGCACCTGATTACCCATTGTGAAACCACCCCAGCTACCACGACCGACGGTCAAATGACAGCCGCCATCCATCAGGCGCTGGCTGACAAAGATTTGCTGCCAGAAGAACATCTGGTTGATACGGCCTATGTCGAGGCTAAACTGATTTTGTCCAGTCAGCAGGACTATCAGCTGGACTTGGTCGGTCCCGTCCCACCCAACCCCAGTTGGCAAAGCAAGGATAAGCAGGCTTATGACTTGAACTGTTTGGCGATTGATTGGGAGCAGCAAGTCGTCACCTGTCCGCAAGGTCACCAGAGTGTCAGTTGGAAACCGCATCAAACTCGCCAAAACACGCCTATGATTGCCGTTAAGTTCAGCCGGACGGCCTGTAGGGCTTGTGCTGAACGTAGCCGCTGTACCAAAAGCGACACCACTGCCCGCGGTCTCACCTTTCGGCCTAAAGACCAGTTCCTGGTCTTACAAGCCGCTCGCCAGCGTCAGGATACGGAAGCCTTCAAAGCGCTCTACCAGCAACGGGCTGGGGTGGAGGGGACTATTTCTCAAGCGGTGCGACGCTGTGGCTTACGTCGGACCCGCTATATTGGCTTGTTGAAAACTCGGCTACAACATCTGGCCACCGCCGCAGCTATCAATTTAGCTCGGCTGGCAGCTTGGATAAGTGATGCGCCCAAGGCTCCAACTCGTCAAGCGCGTTTTTTGGCTCTTAAGCCCTCCTTCCTAGCTTGTTTAACATAAGATTGCCAAACAGAGTCAATAAATTTTTAATTTTCATCAGCGTCCCCATTTGCGAGAGGCTTGCGCGC
>JALUPA010000125.1 GCA_027054335.1 Ardenticatenaceae bacterium | reverse complement strand
TTGCAGCAGCGCTTCATCCTGTGTGGCGTCCCCTTCAATAAATAAAACGTCCGCCTTTTCCAGACGGGCCACATTGACCGGGTCGTTTTCGATTACGACAACCTCCTGGTCGCCGGGCAGCAATGATTCCACCGTACTCTGACCCACACGGCCGTAACCACATACAATCACATGATTCCACAATTGGGCAATTTTGTTCATATCACGTCTTTTCCTGAAGACTCTATCCAATCGTGCCGACACCAGATAATCCAAGCCATAGACGATAAAACCCAGACCCAGGACAATTAACATTATCGTAAAAATCCGTCCTGTTGGGGACAAAGGATAAATTTCGCCAAATCCCACCGTGGACAGACCGATAACGGTCATATACAGGGCGTCTAGCAAGCTCCATCCTTCTATTATCATATAGCCGATCGTACCAAATCCCAGCAAAAATATGACGATGAGCAGAAGCGCTATAAAACGAGGCTGAAAAATAAATAACCGTGACATAGCAGGAGGTGATATGTGATGCGTGAAAGCGTGACATATTCTCACGCATCACGTGTTCACACATCACATAATAAAATATCCGGCGTTCAGATGACGCACGGCCGTCGTAAAAAAATCTCGATACGCCGGCGGTGCATTTTCCATCACCTCATCCGGCGTCATCCAGGCCAGCTCGCTCACCTCCGTCGCCTGGGGAGATGGTTCGCCACCCAGCAGCCGCGCCCGGAACAAGACGCCGACGTTCTTCACCCGATCCCCGTTAGGAAAGGTGTGGCGGAACATCGGCCCGCTGTATACGCCTAAAATCCGTTCTGGCTGGCTATGATACCCTGTTTCTTCGCGCACTTCACGCACGGCCGTATGGGCCACATTCTCACCCAAATCCGCATACCCCGCCGGAAAGAACCACGCTCCATTATCCCGCCGCCGGATCATCAGGATACGGCCGTCTGCCCGCACGACGGCCACAGTAGCCCCCACGCCAATATATAAATCCGTACCGATATACGGCCGTACCCCCCGAATCTGATCCCGCGCCTGCCCATTGACAAACGGTGACGTAAAAGCCGGTTCCCCGCCGCGCCGTTCGTCCGCCAGCATCACCCGGTACCAGGACGGTATCGCCAAATCAGCCAACGCTTCCGGCGCAAAAAATGCCTGGCAGGCCGTTTCCACGCCATCCACCGCCATCTGCCCGCCCTGCCAACGGCCGCTAAAGCAAAAAGTAAACTGTTGCACCTCGTCCCCGTTGGGGTAAGTCACGTCAAAGCGGGGATGAGTATACACGCCCGTCAACGCCAGTTTGCCCGCCTGCAAGCCGGTTTCCTCGGCCAATTCCCGCCGGGCGCAGCTTTCAATGTTCTCGTCCAGTTCCAGCACTCCGCCGGGCAATCCCCAAAAGTTAAAATCGGTGCGCTGCTGCAGGAGGATACGGCCGTCCTCATCCCGCAATATCACCGTGCCAAACGCCAAAAAAATCTTGCGCTGCCCCACCCGCCGTCGAAGCCATTTTACGTAGTCCATGAGGGGTATGATGCCGTAGATGTGGGGTTTGGTCAATACGGCCGTATACGATAGCGCCAACAAAAGTTCCGGGCGTCTTTTCGTCATATCCTCTATATATTTTGGAGGATGCACCAGATTATCATCTGTGCGGCGTGTAACGAAAACGGTCGTTTTCGCGTATA
>JALUPA010000124.1 GCA_027054335.1 Ardenticatenaceae bacterium | reverse complement strand
CAATCGGCCAACGCTTTTGATAGAAAGTCAGTATTTGCTGTGGCGACAAAGATAAATCGGTACACAGGAAATACTTGGGGCGTTTATCCCCACGGTGCCTCTTGCTGATGAGAACAGAGACCTCAAACGGTACGTTCTTAAGTCTGCCCCTGCGGGCGCGAACGAGATAGGGCCGTTTTCGTCGGTCTGTAGCCGCCGGGTTAACCCGTGTGTACGGCTGGTGCTTGAGACGTTGGTTCCACTGAGATAGTTTTACACCGTCGAGCACTCGGTTGGATTTGATGGCACAAATCACATGCCAGCCCTGACGACGGCAGAATTTCAAGAGTTTGTTGGCGGCGTACCAGCTATCGAACAACACGTACACCGGAAATCTGGCTGGCAGCCGTTGTTTCAAGTCGGCTAAGATGGTGCGCACAATGCGGTACTTGGTACGGAAAGAGAGTCGCCGTCCCCGGCCTCGTTTCCGATTGAGGCGGCGCACGGTTTTTTCCCGCAGGTACAGCCCCCAGTCATAAACGTAGGCTTGGTCGCCCAACTGAATGCGCACTTCGATATGCTGGGTACCGTTGGTGTAGGCTTGCTTTTTCCCCTGACTCTTGGTGTGGTCATGATGCCAATCCACTGCTTCCAGGCAAGTGGTGCCTTTGTCTTTTTGCGTGAGCGAATCATCAATGCTGACAAACAAGACCTCTCCTTCAAGTAAGCCCGCCAGTTGCATCAAATCGCTGATGGTGAATGCGCGCAACGGCTCACGCAGGTCAGCCGCTGACCAGGAACTGATGCGCAGACAATCGGCCGCATTGGAGGGGTGTGGCGCATCGACAATCAAGTCATAAAGAGAAGTCAACGTTTTATGGGGCGATTCGCAGACGATGGCAGCGTCAGCAATACGAAGAACATGACGATATTGGGGTTTAGAAAGACTCAGTTGTAAAAGAGCGAGAAATTCAATGAGTTTGGTAGAATGGTGTACAATTTGCTTAATCAAGAGGCTGCTCCAAGTTTAGATTGGGTTTAGGTGACATCAATCTTACTTGGGCAGCTTTTTGTTAGCCAATCATCTCATTTTCGCCAGACTCCAGTTAATTATGCTGTGCAGTATTTTTTATGGAATAATATTTCTCAATGAATCTTTGAGTACTGCTGTTTGTGGAACAATTGGATTGATGATTACCACAGCAATCTTTATTTGGTTGAATCCTAAATCTAACTCAAATAACAGGTAAAGAAGTATTTTTATGCCTATTGGATTTCACTGGATACGGGAAAAATCTGCAACGAATTTTCACGAATTACAAAAAATTAGTGGAGAATGGGGCACTTTATGGCCCACATGACTGGTGCCGTGCGCGTCAGCGGCGACCCCGACCCGGCCAACAACGGCCTGCATTACCTCTACACTGACCACCTGGGCAGCGTTAGCGCCATCCAGCAGGCCAATGGCACCGTGCAGCAAACCCGCTACCTGCCCTTTGGCGGCTATCGAGCGGGCAGCAGCCCCAATGCCATTACCACCCACGCCTACACCAGCCAGCGGGAGAATATGGACATTGGCCTGTACTATTACAATGCGCGTTACTACGCCCCTTATCTTAACCGCTTCATATCGGCCGACACCATTGTACCAAATCGTGAAGACCCGCAAAGCTCCAATCGCTATGCCTACACCCGGAACAATCCTCT
>JALUPA010000123.1 GCA_027054335.1 Ardenticatenaceae bacterium | reverse complement strand
GTCTGCCCCAATTCCATAATCGCTTCATTGGCGTCGCCGGGACGATCCGCCGGAACAAGTGCGCCGGCCATTTGCCACAACTGTTTTTTGGCCGGGGTGGTGGTCACGTCCTCCGCAAAATCGGTGACGCGGCTGAGAACGCGAATGACGTTACCATCCAGGACGGGCACGGCTTCACTGTAAGCGATGGAGGCGATGGCGTTGGCGGTGTAACGGCCGATTCCTTTCAGTTTCATCAGTTCGGCGGCGGTGGTGGGGATACGGCCGTCATACTCTTCCATCACCATTTGGGCGGCAGCGTGCAGGTTGCGGGCACGGCCGTAATAGCCCAACCCCTCCCACAACTTCAATACCTCGTCCAGCGACGCTTCCGCCAATGCCCGCACTGTGGGGAAGCAGCGCAGCCAGCGTTCATAATACGGGATAACTGTGCTGATCTGCGTCTGTTGCAGCATCACCTCCGCCACCCAAACGGCATACGGGTCGCGCACTTTGCGCCAGGGCAGATCGGCGTGTCCGGTATCCCACCAGGCCAACAGAAGGCGAGCAATATCGGTGAAATCAGAGAGTTGTGTATTCATTACCAGGAAGATCGTAAATTTTTCAGCCAGTTGTCAATATCTGTATCGGACAACATATCGGGGTGATTTTCATCACGCCAAATACCGGCTGATTCGTTTATCGCCGTCAATTGTTCTTCAAGAATTAATAGCCGGTCTACAGCCTCCGCAATAAACTGGCTTTGCTGCTCCGGTGGAACAAGCATATCCAGCCGGGCCAATAATGCTTCCGGCAGAGCGATTGTTATGGAAATTACGGCCGTGTCTCTCATTTCTTGCTATCTCCTTTAAGCCCGCACATATTGCACCACCGGATGAATGCTCTGCTCAATTTCTGCCAAATTAGCCGCCACCAATTCGCCGCGCTGGTACAGATATTCGACGTGCGCCCCTGTTTCCTCCAGAGCCAGCAGAACGTGATAACTCTTGACCGATCCGAACAGCATCTTGCTAATGTCGGCCAGTGATTGGGGGGATTGGCAGATTGCCAGCACTTTGTTCAGCCGGTCGTCATGGGCTTGTTTGATGATTTGGATACGGCCGTACACATCTTCCATCGGCTCCTCATGCCCGCCCAACGCCAGACAAATCTCCGGCACTCCGGCAATTTTGTCCAGCGAAGCCAGATAATGCCCCAGCCCCATGTTGTTGGTAATACTCTCCGGTGCCTGATGGGGCGTAATGCGGGATAGAATGTGATCGGCCGTCAGCAGCACGTCATCCACCCGCAGGCAAACCTGCCCCGGACAATGCCCCGGCACATGATACACTTCAATACCGCCCACCGTCGGCTGCCCCTCTTCCAATAAAAATTGCACCGGCAATGATTGGTAATACTGCTTGCCAAACAGGTACACCTGCATCAACTCCTGCCGCGTTTTGGGCGAGACGCCGGCCCCTTCCAGAAACAACCCCACCCGCAGCGCGGCAAAGATGGCCCGTTCTTCGTGGTTGGACAGTACGCGCCGGTCCAGGATATGCACCCCAATAGGCGCATCGGTAAATTGACGGACAAAGGGCAGCCCGCCAAAATGGTCAATGTGGCCGTGGGTGATGAGAATATGGTCAATATCGCTCAGGCTGATAGGGAGGTGGAATTGCTCGGCTACGGCCGTAAACCCCTCCACCAGTTCATCATTCGCCTTTGCAAATCCGGAGCCGCAGTCCACCAGAATCAACTGCTCGCCATCATTGATGATATAAATATTATTGACCAGACTGGGAAAAGATTGCACCGGGAAGGAATATATTTCCCGCCCGGCTGATGTCGTGAATTTTTGCACAGTTTTCATGCGGGTGATTATAGCTTGTTTTGGGGGAGATTCGAGATTGAACTACTGCTTTTCCCAGGTTTACCGAATGGTACAGAGCAAAAGCCACTTTTATCCACTACCTCAATATTTATCCGTGAAACTTGTGTCAGATTTTTTTCTTGCCCTATAAATCAAGCGGCTTTGCCAGAATTTCCACCAGCAGTTTCACCGAATTTTCCACATCGGCCGCGTCTACCATTTCACTTTGGGAATGGACGTAGCGGCAGGGGATAGAAATACAGCCGGCCGCTGCACCGCCGTTGGCAATCTGGATGGAGCGGGCGTCGGTAGAGCCGCCGGTAAGGACTTCCAGTTGGTGGGGAATGCCAGCCTCTGCGGCGCGCTGTTTCATCAGCCGCACCAGGCCGGTGTGAGCAATCATGCCGCTGTCTTTGACTTTGATTGCCGTGCCTTTGCCCAGGCTGACGGACATGGGGACAGCTTCCGGTACGTCGCCGGTCAGGGTTACGTCCAGGGCGATGCCTACGTCCGGGTCCAGCTTGTTGGCCGCCGCCTGCGCCCCGCGTGTGCCCACTTCTTCCTGGACGCTAAAGACAAAGTAGACGTCGTGCGGGCTGTTTTCCAGCCGCTTCATTGCTTCGATGGCGATGGCGCAGCCGATGCGATCATCCATGCTTTTGGCAATGAGGCGATTCCCCTGGGCCACAAACGGCCGTATAAATCCCGCCGCATCTCCCACCCCTACCGGACAATCTTCCCGGCTGGCGGCCCCTACGTCAATAAAATGTTTGCTCAAGGGATGGACTTTGCTGCGATCCTTGATGCGATCACTGTAAACCACCCCGATACGGCCGTCGGCAAACTGCACCCGGTTGCCCAACAGCGTATGCGCCCAAATCCCGCCAATATTGGTGAAACGAAGAAACCCCTCCTCCGTCACGTGCGTCACCATCAGGCCAATTTCATCCAGGTGAGCGGCAACCATCACCTTCAAGCCGGAGCCGTCCCCTTTTTTATGCGCAATCAGATTGCCCATCGCGTCTACCGAAATGTCATCTGCCAGCCCCTTCACTTCAGTGCGTACCAAAGCTCGTACCTGGTCTTCAAAGCCGGACGGCCCGTATGCTTCTGTTAGTTTTTTGATTAGTTCGTTCATAATGATGCCTCTGGATCGTGAGGCGTGATGCGTGATACGTGAAAGAATCTCACGCATCACGTATCACGTATCACGTCTAATCACCTCTTTTGTTAAGTTCCGCAGCGTCGCTTCTGCCAGCTTCACCACATTAGCGTAATCGTTCAGGTTAATCATCATAGCCGGGGTATGGGCGTAACGGCCGGGAACGGCAATGGTAGCCGCCGGAATCGCCCCCCGCACTCGTTGGATAACGGCCGTATTCGTCCCCCCGCCGCCCGGTTTGCGAATCTGGTACGGGATGTTGTGCGCGTCGGCCGTCTTCATAATGTGGCTGACCAGTTGCGGTGACTGGAACGCACCGCTGTCCATCACGTAAAGCGACGGGCCGGCTCCCAAAGCCACGTTAGGGCTGGCGTCTTCTTTATTGGGCAAATCGTAAGCCGGGGTGCATTCCAGGATGAGAGCGGCGTCCGGCTTGATGCTGTAAGCAGCTGCCCCGGCTCCGCGCAAACCCACTTCTTCCTGCACGGTAAAGGCGGCGTAGAGATCGAAGGGATACGGCCGTGCCCGCAGCAGTTCCACCAACGCCGCACAGCCCGCCCGGTTATCGAATGCTTTGGCTACGGCCGTTACCCCCAACTCCTCATATTCCGTCACAAACGCCGCCCGCTCCCCGATTTTCACCTTGCCGGAAGCAGCGTCCTTATCCTTTACCCCAATGTCAATGCGCATATCCTTCATTTTGGTAACGGTGTTGCGCTGGCTGGCCGTGGAAAGGTGGATGGGACGCGCCCCAATAACGCCGGTCAGTTTTTTCGGGCCAACCTGCACCACCTTGCCCAGCAGCGAGCGGTCATCAAACCCGCCAATACCACTGAACTTGAGCGTGCCGTTGCCATCATAGCCGCTGACGATCAAGCCCACTTCATCCATGTGCGCGTCCACCATCACCCGTATATCAGATGCGCCCGCGCCTTTTTTCAGGGCAATCAAATTACCCATGCTGTCCACACGCCACTCATCTACGTAATCCGCAATCAAATCCCGGATAAGCAGCCGCACTTCCTTCTCCGCGCCGGATACACCAACAGCTTCGGTGAGGTTTTTCAATAATTCATTCATGGTTTTGTAATTGGCAATTGAGTAATTGAGCAATTGGGTAATTACCCAATTGCTCAATTACTCAATTACTAACGCTCCATCATCTCTTTGGCCATCTTGTCCAGAAATTCGTCATCCAGTCCAGTAATAAATTCTGCCAGGAGGCGGCCGGCCCGCTTCACGTCCTTCTGGGCGATGGTTTCCACCATGGTGTGCATGTAGCGCAGGGGGATAGAAACCAGGCCGGTGGGAATGCCTTCGCGGGCAATTTGCAAACCAAAGGCGTCGGTACCGCTGCCCCGGCTGTGCGTGCCATCGTGTACCTTCATTTCCAACCGGTCAGCCGCTTTCTTGAGGGCGCGGTACATACCGGGATTGACGTTGGGACCGATGTCCAAAACAGGGCCGCCGTTCAGTTCAAACGTACCGTCCTCATTCGCGCCGGGACCTTTGCCAAAGGTAACGTCAATAGCCACGGCCGCATCCGGCCGTTGTGACCAGGCGCTGGTGAAGGCCCCCAGCAGGCGGGTTTCTTCCTGAGATGTAGCCACGGCAATCACGTCCCAACTATGTTCCCGCTGGCTGAGCTGTTTCAGACAAATGGTGACGGCCGCTACAGAAGCCCGATTGTCCAACGCCTTGCCGGCAACACGGCCGTGCAGCAATTTGCGTAACGGCTGGCGAAAACTGACAAAATCGCCCACGTCTACTAACTCTTCCACCTCAGCCAGAGTCAAGCCCACGTCCACAACCAGGGTTTCAAAATCAAACGGTTTGTTTCGTTTATCCGGGGGCAGCATAAAGGCCGGCAGGCTGCCAATGACACCGGGGAGAGATTTACGGCCGTGAACGGTCACCAGTTGGCCGTACAGATGCCGCTTGTCCACCCCACCCACATTCGTCACCCGCAAAAAACCGTTGCCGTTGTGGCTGACAACCTCGCTCACTATCAGAGCAATCTCATCCATGTGCGCTGCCAGCAAAATTCGGCGGCGCGGCTCCTCACCGCTGCCCCGCCGCACGGCAATCAGATTCCCCACCCGATCCCGGCTGAACTCAGCCACATACGGCCGCCACAACTCCTCAATAACGGCCGCAATCGCCTCTTCCCGGCCGGACGGCCCGGCCGTTTCGCTCAATCTCTGCAAGATTTTGAATGTGTCCATATCTTCCCTTTTCAGATCGGTTCAATCTTGATGTCCTACGGCGTGGGCGAAGGTGTGGGCGTTTCTGTAGGCGGTACAGCCTGTACCACAATGTCGGCCGTCGAACCGTCACTGCTCTGCGCCTGCAAAAGATGCCCGGCTACCAACAGTTCATTCAGGTTATCCGGGGGGCTGAAATCGGAAAAACCGGGGCAGGCGTGGCCGGGTACCGCCTGAAGCACCGCGCTGCCCAACGTGTTCCCCGTCGTCTGATTCACAATCGTCACTGTCGTGCCAATATCCCCCGTCACCAGGACAAAATCTGTCCCTTCCAGCGCCGGCCCCTCAAACTGCACGTTACAGGCGGGCACGGCCGTATTGGTCGGCGTTGCCGAAGGCAATAACGTAGCCGTGGCTGTCGGTGTGGCGCTGGGCAGCGGCGTAAAGGTGGGCGTCGGCGTAGCAGTCGGGGTGAAGGTGGGGATAAGCGTGGGCGTTGGCGTGGCCGTGTTGGTGGGGGTAAAGGTCGGCGGGAGGGTGG
>JALUPA010000122.1 GCA_027054335.1 Ardenticatenaceae bacterium | reverse complement strand
GATTTTTTTATCTGTGTTTATCCGAGCAAATCCGTCTTTATCCGTGGTTTATTTTTCAGGTTTAACACCGCCAAACACGGCCGTTTCCAAATACTGCAAATAACAATCCACCTGTGTAAAACCAATCTCCCGCAGCCAGTCACATTGGGTTTCGACGGGAGCCAGGATGTTGGCCACACCGTCGGGGCGATAGCGATGGTACAAATCCTGAGCTAACTGGTCGCGGGTACGGCCGTCACCCATCTCACGGTGATAGACCGCCATCGCATCCACAAACACGTCCTCCGCCACCTGTTCACCCAACACGGAGCGGCAGGCCACATGCTCTACGTTGATGAAAATGCCACCTGGCCGCAGCAGGTCATAAATTTCGGTGTAAATCTCCTTTTTTCGGACGTCTGTCTGGTGATGGATGGAATAGCCGGAGACGATAACATCGAAAGAATCCACAATCTCAACCGGCCAATCTGCCTGCCCGAAATCAACCTGCTGGAAGGTGACACGGCCGTCATACCCACCTAGTTTTTCCCGCGCCGCATCCAGCATAGGCTGGGAAAAATCCACGAAAATACCTGTAGATTCCGGGTAACGATCTAAAACTGCCTGCCCCAGAATACCGTCGCCGCAGCCCAGATCGAGGAAGCGGGTAACGGCCGTTTGACTCCGGTCAATCAGGCGCAGCATCGTATCAATCTGCAAATCGGCCAGGGGGATAGCGCCGCGCACGCCGCTGAGGAATTTTTGCGTTAATTCGGCCGTTTGCCAAACTGTATCTTGTACTGCCATTATTTTTCTCCGCCTGATTTTTTTATTATTGACAGTTTCGGTTGCTGCCCGTATACTTAAAAGTACATCCAAAAGTACAGTTTGTAATGTTTTGAGGTTGATAAATGTCTGCAATTCTACCCATTATCCCGGTGAGCGATCTGCGTTCCAACGTAAAACAAACACTGGAACTGGTTAAAAATGAACCTGTCGTTTTGACCCAGCGCGGCCGGGCTGCGGCCGTCTTGCTCAACATTGACGCCTATAACAAAATGGTGCAGCGTCTGCAACGTCTGGAAGATTTCCGCGATGAAGCGGCGGCATTGCTGGCCCAGGCCCACATAGACAATCTGGAATTTGTCGGGCTAGACGCTTTGGCAACCCTTTACCAGGAAATGCTGGGAGAAGATTTGCCCTTTGCCTGACCAGTTTAATGGTTATCATCGTAACTATTCACGCCCTATTGCAGGAGGGGACGCAGATGACACTGATTCCACTGATAAATGCTGATAAAACAGTAAAAATCAGCGTCATCAGCGTTAATCAGCGTCCAATTTCAGGGAGGAGTGAACACTTACCTCCGGCAACAAGTGGGTGGGCAAGCCATCAATGCTGGTCTGATTCTTTTCCACCCAGTAGCGGCGGATGCCGTCTTCCCCTTTGACCTCTATAAATTTTGCCAGCGTGCCCCGTTCGTCCCGGTAATCGTACAGAGGCACGCCAAAGCCGCAGGAGGTTTGCAGGGAGTCTATCTCTATCAGAATGACGTTGCGGCTGCCTGCACTTTGCGGGAACAGAGCGGCATATTCCGCCCATTCCGCGTCGCGCGGGTGCAGGGCACGGCCGTAACCATACAATCTTAAAATCAACGGCTTCTCGTCAAAACTGCAAAACATGATGGTGATACGGCCGTTTTCCGCCAGATGCGCTGCCGTTTCATTGCCGCTGCCCGTCAGGTTCATAAACGCCACCCGGCCCGCATCCAGCACCCGAAACGTATCCATGCCCTTGGGGCTGAGATTGATACGGCCGTTCACCGGCGCCGTTGCCACAAAAAAGATATGCTGCCGGGCGATAAAATCCTGCAATTGAGGGGTAAGTTTGTCGTAAAATTTAGCCATTTTTTTAGTTTTCAGTTTTCAGTGTTCAGTGTTCAGTCACAACCCCACTGAAAACTGAACACTGAAAACCCCTTACTGGACACTAACAACACTCCCCTCTTCCTCCCGCGCCGCCAGCAGCCGGTTCAGGGCGCTCAGGTAAGCGCGGGCGCTGGCCACCACGATGTCCGTACTGGCCCCGTGGCCGCTAAACGTGCGGGCAAACATCTCATTCGTCTGCGGATTCATGCCATATTCCCGCTCGCCATTGATAGGCTGAATACGAATCATCGCTTCCGCCTGAGCATCCAACCCTTCCGTGACTGCATTGATTGTAAACTCCGTCAGCCGGTTCTTCACGCCAATGATCCGGTTAATGGCTTGATAAGCCGCATCCACCGGCCCCGTCCCCAGCGCCGCATCCCGGTATTCCTCATCATTCGGCCCCGTCAAACTTACTGAGGCTGTAGGGATACTGTGATCGCCGCAAGACACTTGAATATGGTTCAACTTCCAAATTTCCGGAGGCTGGTAAATCTCGTCGGCAATAATGGCTTCAATATCCGCATCCGTCACGATTTTTTTCTTATCTGCCAGCCGCTTAAACCGGGCAAAGGCGGCATTCAAATCTTCTTTACTCAAATCATCGTAACCCATCTCTTCCAGACGCACCCGGAAGGCGTGACGGCCGGAATGTTTGCCCAGCACCAGTTTGGAAGCGTTCAACCCCACCGTTTCCGGCCGCATAATTTCATACGTCTGCTGATTTTTCAACATCCCATCCTGATGGATACCCGCTTCGTGAGCAAAGGCATTGGCCCCGACAATGGCCTTATTGGGCTGCACCACCATGCCGGTATAAGCGCTGACCATGCGGCTGACTTTGGTGATTTGGGTTGTATCAATATTCGTCCTTAAATTAAACGTCTGCGGCCGTGTGGCGATAGCCATGGCCACTTCTTCCAGCGAGGTGTTGCCGGCCCGCTCGCCGATGCCGTTAATGGTGACTTCCACCTGCCGCGCGCCGGCCTGCACTCCGGCCAGCGTGTTGGCCGTGGCCAGACCCAGGTCATCGTGGCAGTGTGTAGACCAGATGACGGTGTCGGCTCCCGGCGTGTTTTCGATGAGGTAACTGATGAGACGGCCGTATTCCTCCGGCGTGGTATAACCCACAGTGTCAGGAATATTCAACGTCGTAGCCCCGGCCTTAATCGCTTCGGCCAACACCTGCGCCAAAAAGTCCGGGTCAGAACGGCCGGCGTCTTCCGGGGAAAATTCCACGTCGTCACACAAACTTCTGGCAAAGGAGACCGATTTGATGACCTGATCCACACATTCTTCCCGATCCATCCTGAGCTTGTGCTTCAGGTGAATATCGCTGGTCGCCAGGAAAGTGTGAATACGATGCCGCGGCGCACCTTTCACAGCGTCGTAGGCCCGTTGAACATCTGCCTCATTGGCCCGCGCCAATCCGGCAATCACCATCGGCTGACCTGACTTACGGCCTTCAACCAGCGGCCCTACTTCCTCGGCAATGCGGCGCACGGCGTCAAAATCACCGGGAGAAGCGATGGGAAAGCCCGCTTCACAAATATCCACACCCAATCGGGAGAGCTGCCGGGCAATCTCCAGCTTTTCTTCCACGTTCAACGTCGCGCCGGGAGATTGCTCCCCGTCCCGCAGCGTCGTATCGAAAAAATACAGTGTGTCCTGAATGTCTACCTCATCTTTGTCCATCATGTCACCTCTTGCTGTGACAAGGTGACAAGGTGAAGGGGTGGCAAGGTGACGATCTGCACCCTGTCACCCTGTCACCTTGTCACCTTGTCATTCAATTTCCACCGGGTCCAGCCACGGCATCATCTGCCGCAATTCACGGCCGACTTGCTCGATTTTGCTGCTGCGCGCTTTTTCACGCTGCTCGTTGAACCAGGGACGGCCGTTGGCATTTTCCTCAATCCAGCCCTCCGCGTAAGCGCCCGATTGGATGTCTGCCAAAATCTGGCGCATTGCTTCCTGCGTCTGCTCTGTGATGATTTTGGGGCCGCCGGTGTAGTCGCCGTGTTCGGCCGTATCGCTGACGCTGTAGCGCATGTAGGAGAGGCCGCCGCGATAGAACAAATCCACAATCAACTTCAGCTCATGCAAACATTCAAAGTAAGCAATTTCCGGCTGATAGCCCGCTTCCACCAACGTATTGAAGCCGGCTTCCACCAGCGCCGAAACCCCGCCGCACAAAATCGCCTGTTCGCCAAAAAGGTCCGTCTCCGTTTCCTCAGAGAAAGTGGTTTCCAGCGCCCCAGCGCGGGTGCAACCCAATCCTTTAGCGTAGGCCAGAGCAAATTCCTTCGCCTGCCCGCTGGCATCCTGGTGGACGGCCACCAGGCAAGGTGTACCCGTACCTTCCACGTACACCTCACGCACGCGATGGCCGGGCGCTTTAGGGGCAACCATACTCACGTCCACGTAATCCGGCGGCACAATCTGGGCGTAGCGAATATTGAAGCCGTGCCCAAACATGAGGGTTTTACCTTCACTCAGATTGGGTTCGATAGCTTCCTTGTAAATAGCAGCCTGCTTCGTATCCGGGGCCAGTACCATGATGACGTCGGCTGCAGCGCAGGCGTCGGCTGTTGTTTTGACAGTCAAGCCCTCGGCTTCGGCTTTGGCCCAGGAGGGGCTGCCTTCGTACAACCCCACCACCACGTCGGCCCCGGAATCCCGCAGGTTTAGCGCGTGAGCGTGCCCTTGGCTGCCGTAACCTAACACGGCAATTTTCTTGCCGTCCAATAAACTAAGGTCTGCATCTTTGTCGTAATATATGTTTGCCAAGATATTCTCTCCTGATTTGATGCGTGATGCGTGATGTGCGAAACTTTTGTCACGAATCACGCATCACGTCTATTGATGTCCATTCCCGTTGGCAGATACGGCCGTACCCATCCCAACATTATCTCCACGCACCATGGCCACCCGGCCCGTGCGCGTCATCTCTAAAATACCAAAATTCGACAGCAGTTGGATCAGGGAATCCACCTGATTCTCCTTCCCCACTGCCTGAATAATCACCGAATCCATATCCACATGCACAATCCGCGCCCGGAAAATATCTACAATCTGCATCACCTCAGAGCGCGTCGCGCTGTCCGCTTTCACCCGAACGAGAGCCAGTTCGCGGCTGATGGCGTCCTGACCGGACACATCCTCTACCCGCGTCACTTCAATCAGCTTAAACAACTGTGTCTGCACCTGGCGCATGTCCCGATCCGTGCCCTTGACCACAAAGGTCATACGGCTGATGCCCGGCGTCTCACTATGCCCCACCGCCAGACTTTCAATATTAAAGTTGCGGCGGCGGAACAGGCTGGCGACTCGATTCAAAACACCTGGCTTATCTTCCATCCAGGCAATCATTGTGTGTCGTTTTGTACCGTTTGTTTGCATTTTTTATCCTTGTAATTGGTAATTGGTAATTGAGTAATTGGGTAATTGGCTATTCGACTACCAGACTACCCAACTACTCGACTACCAGACTACTCACTCTCCTGGGACATGGCCGGCGCAGGGCGACGAATCATATCGGCGTTGCTCTTGCCCGGTGCGACCATGGGGTACACGTTGGTAAATTCTTCCACCTGGAAGTCCAGCAAAAACGGCCCATCATGCGCCTGGGCTTCCTTGATGGCGTCGTAAGCCTCTTCTTTACTGGTAACAGCACGGCCGTGAATGCCATACGCTTCGGCCAACTTGACAAAATCGGGGTTAAACAAAGGCGTCCCGGCGTGCCGCTTGTTATAAAATACATCCTGCCATTGGCGTACCATGCCCAAAAAGCCATTATTGATGATGGCAATTTTAATAGGCAGCCGCTCCTGCACAATGGTAGACAACTCCACCATCGTCATCTGGAAACCGCCGTCACCGGCCACCACCCAAATTTCCTCATCCGGTTTGCCCATCTGCGCTCCAATAGCGGCCGGCAAGCCATACCCCATCGTGCCCAAACCCCCGGAGGTGAGCAGGCTGCGCGTTTTGGTGTGATAGTAATACTGCGCTTCCCACATCTGATGCTGGCCTACGTCCGTGACAATAGTGGCCTCTCCCTCATTGGTGGCGTGCCACAGAGAACGCATAATGTAAGGGGCCACCAATTCATCCGTTTCCTGCGTCAAAATATCCCGGTGACCTGTTTCCGACTTCCATTCGGCAATTTGTTCCAGCCAGGCCGGATGCTCATTTGGTTCCACCTGGGGCAGCATGGCCCGCAGCGCCAGCAGGGCATCGCCTACCACCGGCGTATCAATGGTGATGTTTTTCCCCATCTCCGCTGGATCAATATCCACGTGGATAATTTTGGCTTTGGGGGCAAAAGTGTCGAACACGCCGGTCAATCGGTCGTCCAGACGCGCCCCCACAGCCAACATCACGTCACATTCCTGGATGGCAAAATTGGTGTACGCCTCGCCGTGCATCCCGCCCCAGCTTATGGAGAGGGTGTGATTGCCGGGGAAAGTACCAATGCCCAACAAGCTGGTAGCTACCGGGATGTTGGCTTTTTCGGCCAACTGCCGCAGTTCCGCTTCGGCGTGGGCAATGGAGACGCCTTGACCGGATATAATAATCGGCCGTTCCGCTTCATTGAGTAAACGGGCCGCCCGAGAAACGGCCGCCGGGTCCGGCGCGTTCAGGTTGGGATTATAACCGGGCAGATTGATGGTTTCGGGATAGGTGAAAGGCAGGGAAGCCTGCTGCACATCCTTGGCCACGTCAATCAACACAGGCCCCGGCCGGCCGGTGCGGGCAATGTAAAACGCTTCCTTGATGGCTGCAGGTAACTCCCGGATATCTGTAATCAAATAGTTGTGTTTGGTCACCGGCAGGCTGATGCCCTGCACGTCTGCTTCCTGAAAGCCATCCCGCCCCAGCAGCGACGTGGGCACTTGCCCGGTAAAAGCGACCACCGGTACCGAATCCATGTACGCCGTGGCCAACCCGGTGATGAGATTGGTCGCTCCCGGCCCGGAAGTGGCCATGCACACACCCACCCGCCCGGTCGCCCGCGCGTACCCATCCGCCATGTGGGAGGCGCCCTGTTCATGGGTTACCAGCACGTGATGGATGGGATATTCGTATTTGGCCAGGTCGTCATACGTGGGCAAAATCGCCCCGCCCGGAAGGCCAAATACCACCTCAACACCTTCATTCATGAGGCTTTCCCATATTATTTGTCCGCCAGTCTTTATTTCGCTCATAGGTCTTCTCCTATTTTTGAGATTGGAAGTTTTGTCCAATTTCTAAATTATGCGGTTAAAAAACAAAAGGGCCGAAAACAGGCGGCGTCTGTTTTCGGCCCTGGAAAATACGTATTTACCGGACGGCAAGGGGACATCGTTCGCTTGGGCTGCGCATTGTGCGTTGTATTGTGTGATTGGTTTACGGCCGTCATCTTCATTATTCCATCATCCCGGCAAAAAAATAACCGCCCTGTTGGGCGGCTATGGTTTTTCTGAGCCAGTTTGATTGCTTACGCCTTCACCCAACAGATATTGTATCCTTATTGTTAATAATAAGGACGACAAGAGCGAGAACAAGGCTAAGGCTAAGGCTAAGGCTAATCAAATTTATCATCATATTTGTCGTTAACTTGCGCTTCAATACTACAAGTATATGAAGTGTACCAAGATTCGGGCCAGATGCAAAATGACAAAAGAACCATCAGCAGATTTGGGCAATTCGTCCAATTTTCAGCAAATCGTGAAGAATCAGGCTGGATATTACGAAATTCGTAAAGTTTTACGGCCGTTTCTCCGTTCCTTGCATTTCGATGACAAGTTGTAAAAACACCAACGAGGACAGCCAAGCCGTCCTCGTTGATTCCCACTATTTCCCACTGAACCGCGCATTTCAGCACAAGTCGTAAGAAGTATATAAAATCCGGGGCTGATTTTCTACGGTCAAGTTGCCAGAATTGGTCACCTTCTTTTTGTGAAAATTGTACAGTTTAGGGCACAATTGGGAGGGTAATTGGTAATTGGGTGATTGTGACGATGGATGGTGAAATATGGCAGCAAGTGAACCTGGAAAAGAAAACACGAATCTGAACAATCTTGATCTGGCCGTACGGCGCACACGGTTAGCAGAAGAGCGGACGTATAATGCCTGGCTGCGCACCGGTATGACGACAATGGGTTTTGGCTTAGTCATTGCCAGATTTTTTACGGCCGTAGGTCCGGTATGGTTGTTAAATTTGCTGGCCGCCTTCTTTGTCATGGGTGGAGGCGTCACTATTTTGTTGGCATTCCACGCTCATTACCGCCAGGTAAAGACGTATGGCGAAACAGAGGCGATACATACGCCGGTATGGATGTCAGGCGGTTTGGGTGTGTTGCTGATTGTGGTGACGACGGCCGTGCTGGTGTTGATTCTGCTGGAAAGCAGTTACTGAACTCCCAAACGTCAATCTTTGTCTGATCGCAACTGCCATAGCTTGAGGGCTAAATGCAACCCCAGGCGCATATTGGCCTGATTGAGATCGTGGCCGGTCAGGTCTTGAATGCGCTCCAGGCGATAGAGAAGGGTATTGCGGTGGATGAAGAGGGATTCAGCCGTTTTACTGATGTTGCCGTGATGCTCGAAATAAGCGTCCATTGTCTGCACCAGGCTGCTGTTATGCTTTTGGTCATACGCCGCCAGCGGGCCAATCACCCCGTCCGTAAAGGCGCGGACAGCCGGGATATTTTCCAGCTGCACCAACAACTGGTACACCCCCAAACTGCTGAAAGCTACCACCTCGCCCAATTGCAGCCGTTCGCCCAACTGCATCGCCTGGACAGCTTCCGTGTAAACACGGGGCCAGTCGGCCAGCGTTTCTGCCGGGCCGCTCATCCCGGCAATCAGCGAGGCGTCCGGGAACTCCTTCTGCACCGCCTCCTGAATGCGGCGGCCCAGAGCGGCGGCGCTGCTCATATCGTCCGCGCTCTTGATCGCTGCAAAGACGCAGACGTATTCGCCGGCGTAGATGTGCAGCAAGGCGGGCCGCCGGTGATTGGCCAGGACCCAGTTTACGGCCGTTTCCAAACGGCGTAACGACGGTTGATTCTCCCCTGTCCAGGCAAACGTCAACACCGCGTGCGGCTGCGTCGTATCGTGATCCAGCCGCCCCGCCAGACGATCAATCTCCTTTTGCGGCAAAGTCCCCGCCAACAGCCCTTCCAAAAAATTGCCCCGCAGTTCCTTCTTGGCCTCGCTCACCGCCTTCGCTCGGGCCATATCCAGGGCAAACGCCGCCGCCGCGTGTTCCACCGCCAGCGTATCCATCATATCCAGCTTGTCCGCCGGGCCAATCACCGACACGTAGCCCCGCGCCCGGTCACCGGAAATGATGGGGCTGACCAGACGGCCCACATTTTCAATGGGCAATACCTGCTGCCAGCAGCTTTGCGGCGCACGCGCCGCCGCCTTCCGGTTACGCAACGCCGGGGGCAGTTCCTCCCGCCGGGACAATGTTTCCAGCACCGGGTCCAACTCAATTTGATTCTGGCTGGGCACGCTCAACGCCTTCATCTCCAGACGCTTATCCTGCACCAGGACAATTTTGCCCGTCAGTTTAGCCACCAGGTCAGTCATCGCCTGCAACCCCTGCTCCTCGCGGGACATCTCTGACAAGGCGCGGTACAGTTGCAAGCCACGTTCATTGGTGGCGGATTGGCGGTCTACCAGCAAAGCGGCAATCGCGCGGTTCGCTTCCCGCACCGTTATCGTCTCCGGGGCAATGAGGATGGGCAGGTCTAAACGTTCGGCTTCCGCCACGATTTCTTGGGGGATAGGAGCAAACAGCAGCAGGCCGCCAACGGCTAGTTCGGCAAAGCGGCTTAATTTTTGTTTCCACTGGGGAAGCGTCAACTTTTGCGGCAAAGAGGGCGGCAGCAGCACCAGATCACCGGCTTCCACCTGGGCCGCCAACCCTTCCCAGCCGGTCAGCAACACCACCCATTTAACGCTGCGCTGCGCTTCAGAAGAGCAGGCGACAAATTGGGTATCCAGCGGCAATGCCAGGCGTAAAATATGATTGAGGGTAATTTCATCGGAGGGTGTGTTGTTTGTGGTCATCTGCTGATACGTAATGCGTGATTCGTATTGCGTAAAAAGGGGGATAAGGCGCCAATTACCCAGTTACTCAATTACTCAATTACTGTTTACCATCCACCGGCAGCCGCGCAACAAAGGTTGTGCCTTCACCTGGCGCGCTGACCACGTTGATTTCACCGCCATGCTGCTCAATGATGCGATGGCAGGTTGCCAGCCCCAGGCCCGTTCCTTTACCGGGGTCTTTGGTAGTATAGAACGGTTCAAAGATATGGGCTAATTCTGCCTCAGACATCCCCTGCCCATTATCCCGAATGAGGACGATAACCTGCTGCCCGTCTTCAGATAAGCGGGTACTAATTTCGATTTGGCGCTCACCAGATATGTCTTGCAAGGTGTCGCGGGCGTTGACCAGCAGATTGAGCCAGACGCTTTTGAGATGTTCCCAACTGGCGGTAACCAGGGGCAAATCGTCGGACATGTTAGAGATAACGGCGATGTTGGTCTGCTGTAACTGGTACTGTACCAGGTCTAACGATTGCTGAATGGAACGATTAACGTCATCCGGTGTGAAGGCGTACTGTTCCTGGCGGGCAAAATCCAGCAGGCCGCGCACTACTTTGGCCGCCCGCTCTCCGGCCAGGGCAATCAGTTCCACCGATTCGTAATTCTCGTCGTCGGGGGACATGAACATTTTGAGCATTTCGGCGTTGGCGTTAACGGCCGTTAACGGATTATTGATCTCGTGCGCTACCCCCGCCGCCAACTGGCCGATAGCGGCCAGCTTGCCTGCTTGCAGCAACGAACTTTCCAGCCGCCGCTCCTCCGTGCGATCCTGCCAGACGATGACGGCGCGGGCCGAACTGGCTTCTCGGCTGGGGATGGGGTAAGCATTTACGTCCCATTCCCGCGAGAGATGGTCTTCGGCCGTCCAGGTCACTGTCCAACCCTGCGCTTCCTTCCGGTTGAGGGTATAAACGGCCAGACATTGGGCGCACGGTTCTTCCCGTTGAAAAAAAGCGTGGTAGCAGACTTGGTTTACCAGTTTGTCCGGCGTCGTTTCCAGTTCGTCCGCTTTGCTGGTGTTGATGGCGACCAACTGCCAGGCGTCGTTGATGGTGTAGATGGGGTTGGGAATGCCGTCAATGAGGGCTTGCAGGGTATTGCGATTTTCCAGAAGCTGCTGCTGGCGCATTCGGATGCGCTGAAAGAGCCAGGCGTTCTCGATGGCTTCACTGACGGAACTGGCCAGGGAGGCGTACAAGTCCAAATCTACTTCGTTGAACAAATCGGACGTCTTGTTGTAGGCGCTGATGACGCCAACGGGACGACCACGCACCACTAATGGGGCCACGATCATGGAAGTCACGTCAAAATCTGGTGGGGCGTCCAGGCCGGGCCGGAAGCGGTCGTCGTTGTGGGTGTGGTTGAGGAATACGGCCGTTTGCTCCGAAAAAGCAATGCCTAAAATGCCTTCGTTGGGGATTAGGGCAGGCAATCCCTTCACCGGCAGCGGCCCGTCTACCCCTTGCAGGGCGCGGTAATGCAATTTACCCTTTTCCAGCATGAGGACGGCCCCCAGGGCCACGTTAAGGAGCAGATCGTCCATCCCGGCAACGGCCGTAGCCAGCACCTCGCCAAATTCCAGCGTCGCCGCTACTTTTTGTCCGATCAGATTCAGGGCAGCCAACTGCTGGCTTTGCCGCTGCAACTGCTTTTCCAGATACAGCGTGCGCAAAATAGTGTTGACCCGCGCCAGTAACTCTTGGGGTCGGTACGGCTTGGTGATGTAATCGTCAGCCCCGGCGGTGAGAGCTTCTACCTTTTCACTGCTGCCGGCAGCGGCCGTGAGCAGCACCACCCGCGTGTAACGTAAATCAGGATGACTGCGAATCCAGTTCAACACATCCAGCCCGGACAGATGGGGCATCCGCATGTCCAGCAAAACCAGATCAACTTCCGCTTCCCGGCCCTCCACACTGGCTTGCAGAAAATCAATCCCTGCCTGCCCATCTACCGCCAGCGACACTTGAAAACTTTGCTTTTTTACCAGGTAATCAGCCAAAGACTCGGCAATCTCCGGCTCGTCATCTATGATGAGGATGTGCGAAGGGCGGCTGGATAAGGTTGTTTCGGTTGGGGATAGATTTGGGGGCAAAGAGATTTCTTCCTCAATTTTTCGGCAGTAAGGCCATAAATTCGTCCAGGTCTTCTACCAGAACGGTCTGGCGACGCAGATAGCGCAGGTGGTCCACATCGTCAATATCGGCAATGGCTTCCTCAATTTCCGGGGAGATAGTGTCAAAACGCACGATTAGAATATCTAACACGGTCTCTTGCAAACCTTGCGCCAAACCTTGCTCGATACCCTGTTCGATACCTTGTTCGATACCCTGTTCGATACCCTGTTCGATCCAATAATCAGCTACTGTTTGCATAATCTCACTCCCTTCGTCTGCCAACATTCCTTTGACGACCTTGGTCATTTCTTTTGGCTGCAAGTGTGTTGCCGCCTGACTCATATAATACAACACTGTGCGCAGGTATTCCAGCGTTGTCCGGCTTTCGGACAGATCACGGAAAAGGGTAAAAATATCTGTCAGATGGTCGCGCAGGGCGGGATCGAAGATGTAGCGCATGACCAGCAGTCCGATTTGCAGATGGGCCGCACCGCGCACTTCTTCATCGCTGTAGCCTGACAGGTCGAGTAATTCGTAACGCGCTTGGGGCCAATACGGCCGTAACACCTCATCCCCCGCAAACAAACCGCCAAAATCCGTCGCGGCCCGCCATTGCTCACGGCCGTGATACAAAACCAACGGGATAATCGGCCGCAACTCCTCCCCATTGCGCCAATCATTTTCCCAAATACGCATTTCGTAGCGCAACACCTGGAACGGCGTCTCCGGGTCCGGGTAACTTTTGTGTTCCAGCAGGATGTAGACGTAGGCGGGACGGCCGTCCTGCAACTGAACCTTGTAGAGCAAATCGGCAAACTGTTCTTGCAAATCAGCATCTACAAAGCTGTCCGGCTGGGCTTCCAGCGTATCCAGATTGAGGACGGCCGTCACTTCCGGCGGCAGATAATTTTCCAGCAAGTCACGGGCTACTTCAATGCGGGAAAATGTCTCTTTGAAGAAGCGATCATGCGGGTTGATCAGGTCGGGCATTGGCGATTGGTAACTGGGTAACTGGGTAACTGGGTAACTGGGTAATTGAGTAATTGAGTAATTGAGCAATTACCCAGTTACCCAATCACTCAATTACTCAAACTACTCTTTCGGCGTGCTGGTAAACGTATACCCGTGCCCCTGAATGGTCAGAATATAGCGTGGTTTTCCAGGTTCCGGTTCGATTTTCTCGCGCAGGTTTTTGATGTGCGCCCGCACCAATTCCGGGCTGCCGGTGTCGCGGGGATAATCCCACACGTCTTGCAAAAGCTGCTGGCTGTTAAAGACCTGATCGGCATGGCTCATCAGGTGATAGAGCAAGTCAAACTGGACGTTGGTGAGCAGCGTTGTGCTATGAGGCGTCGTCACCTGAAAGCTGCGCGTGTCCAGAACGACGTCGCCGGCAACCACTTTGGATGAGGGGGTTACGGCCGTATCCTGGGGAACCGTCCGCCGCATAATTGCCTTCACCCGCAATTGTAACTCTTCCATGTTAAAAGGCTTGGTCAAATAATCGTCAGCCCCGGCGCGGAAGCCTTCAATCTTGTCTTCATCTTTCAGTCGGGCCGTGAGGAACAGCACAGGCAGGTCAGACAGCAGCGGGTCGCCCCGAATTTGCCGGCAAACCTGATAGCCATCTGCGCCTGGCATCATAATATCCAGGATAAATAAATCAGGCTGATGCCGCCGCGCCAGTTGCAGCCCCTCCGTACCGCTGTGCGCTACCATCACCTGATAGCCGTATACTTTAAGCGCCCGCTGTAACGTTCGGGAAACCAATTCATCATCATCAATAACAAGTATTGTAGTCATGCACACTCCTCTGCTACCGTAGGGCGATTTGGCAAATCGCCCTACTAACCTAACCGTTTACCAATTACCGATTGCTGATTATGTGAACCTGCTGTTTAGTATAGCAGATTTTTGTCAGGATGGGGATGTTTGTGAATTTTAACGCAGTGTAGCCATTCCCCTCATCCTTATATATAATCAAGGGCAAATTCGGCAGCAACCCGCACTTTGTTCATACCACTTATTTCCCAGGTGACTTACCTTTTTACAAAAGTAATGATACGGCCGTTTGCTACCTTACATCGCCAGATGACCTATCTGGCTAAAAAGGTTCCGCAGCAACACTAAACACAACTATCAGTGTGCGGTTTAACGCACACTGACTGTCGAACACTAATTCGAAGGAGAATTATTTATGAGTAACAATGGTCAACTAAAAAAGTTTCCCGGTATTCCCACTACTTCTGATGGGGCCGGGGCTGTAGTTTGGGTGGAAACCCATATTTCGCAAGGAGCGGGAGCTTACCCGATTACCTCTTCGACGACGATGGCGTCCGGTTATAATACGGCCGTCGTTAACGGCAAACCCAACCTGTGGGGCGACCAACTGCAATACTTCGAGCCGGAAAGCGAACACAGTTCCGCCACTGTTTGCGAAGGGTTTGCTCTGGCCGGGGGGCGCGTCACCAATTTCACCTCCGGGCAAGGGCTGATTCTGATGAAAGAAGTGCTGTACGCCATCAGCGGCAAGCGGCTGCCGGTCGTGTTCCACATCGGCGCCCGCGCCCTCACCAGCCAAAGCCTCAACGTCCACGCCGGGCACGACGACGTGATGGGCGTAGAAGACGTAGGTTGGGGAATGCTCTTCACCCGCAGCGCCCAGGGTGCGGCTGATTTAGCTCTCATCGCCCGGCGCACCGCCGAAGAAACCGTTACCCCCTTCTTCAACGTGCAGGATGGCTTCCTGACCACCCATACGGTGGAAAATATCCACCTGCCGGAGCCGGAATTGATGAAACTGTACATCAAACCGCCCAGTGAGGCCCTGCTGAACCTGTTTAACCCGTACAATCCGGTGATGACCGGCGTCGTGCAAAATCAAGACAGCTACATGAAGGGCAAAATTGCCCAGCATATCTACTACGATAAAGTCATGCCGGCCCTCAAACAAGCGATGCGTGATTATTACGAACTGACCGGCCGCAAATATGATGTGGTCGAATCTTACCGTATGGAAGACGCAGAATACGCTATTGTGGGAATGGGCACAGTGATTGATACGGCCGAAGCTACGGTAGACTGGATGCGGGATAACCTGGATATTAAAGTAGGCGCAGTTCACGTCACCTGCTTCCGCCCCTTCCCCGGCCCGGAACTTGTGGCCGCCCTGAAAAACGTGGTGGCGTTCAGCGTGGTGGAACGGATGGACAACCCGATGGCCCAATCCAACCCGTTAACCCGCGAAATCAAGGCTGCTTTTGCCGACGCTATGATGGGGCGGGAAGGCTATCCCCCCATTGAGCGGATTCCCCAGGTTTATTCCGGCTCTGTGGGCCTCGGCTCCCGCGACGTGCGCCCCGGCGACATTATTGCCATCACGCGCAATATGCAGGCGGAGGACGGCTTACGTTATTTTGTGACCGGCATCAAACATCCGCTGGCCCTGACTGTCAAAGAAGACCCGGATATACGGCCGTCTGGCGCGTTCTCCATGCGCGGTCACTCTGTAGGCGGTTTTGGTTCGGTAACGACTAATAAAATCATTGCCACCATCGCCGGGGATGTATTCGATAAAAAAGTACAGGCATATCCCAAGTATGGCTCAGAAAAGAAAGGGCTGCCTACCACTTATTACCTCACCGTCGCTGACGGCCGTATCCGCATCCACTCAGAATTAAACTTTGTGGAATTTGTACCGGTCAACGACGCCAACGCCTTCCTCTACGGCAATCCCCTGAAAGGGTTACAGCCGGGCGGAACCGTCTTCATCAACACACCCAAAACGACGCCGGAAGAGGTAT
>JALUPA010000121.1 GCA_027054335.1 Ardenticatenaceae bacterium | reverse complement strand
GTTGCTCACTGCCTGTGGAGGAGGTGGCGGCAATGGCGGTGGAGGGGGCGATGCTGGGGGCAATGATGTTGAAACCCCTACCACCTTTACGGTCAGTACCAATGCCGGGCTTGGAGGCAGCATCAGTCCGGCCACAGTCGAGGTCAATGAGGGGGAGACGGCAACGTTCACTATTTCGACAACCGATGGCTATACGATAGATGAAGTGACGGGTTGTGGTGGCACACTTGTAGGCAATACTTTCACCACTGGACCGGTCACCTCGGATTGTACCGTGACTGCAAGTTTTGCCAGCATCGGTTTGCCCAAGTTGAGCATCACCGATGCCAGTGTCACAGAAGGCGACAATGGCACTACCACTCTCAGTTTTACGGTCACTCTCAGTGCCCTGGCCAATGGCGATGTTGACGTGAATTACAGCACCGGCGATGGCAGTGCCATGGCCGGTAGCGACTACATCGCTGCAACCAATGGCACACTTGTCATTCCTGCAGGCAGTACTTCCGCTGCAATAGCTGTAAGTATTCTGGGGGATACCATCGACGAGATCGACGAAAGTTTTATCATCACTCTGAACAGTTCCTCGGCCAACGTCACTCTGGATTCCGCTACAGCTATAGGCACAATAATCGACGATGACACGCCATACATACCCCTCAACGATACCGGTATCACCACTTGTGCCGACGATGCAAACAACGGCCTTGCTTGTCCGCAGGTCGAATATCCCGGCCAGGATGCGGAACATGGTAGGGATGCGCAAGCCCTTGCGGGGTCGTTGAGCAAGATCGGGGACGGCCGGGCCGGATTCGATTTCACCAAACTGGATGCAAATGGTAATCCACTGGCAGACCAGTCAGTTGCCTATACAACGACGCCTTGGCACTGCGTAAAGGACAATGTCACGGGGCTGATATGGGAGGTCAAGACCACTGATGGCGGCGTTCGTGATGCCGGTCATACCTACACTTGGTACAACTCTACTGGCATCAATGATGGCGGCGATCCTGGCGTGGCAAATGGCGGTACCTGTGTCGATGGCAGCAACTGTGACACGGAAAAATACGTGGCCGCCGTCAATGCCATCGGCCTGTGTGGGCGGACAGACTGGCGTCTGCCCAAAGTAGAAGAATTGCTCTCCTTGCTGGATTACAGCGTTGCATACCCTTTCATTGCCATCGATACGGCCTATTTCCCGAACACGATGAGCATCTATTGGTCGGCATCGCCATATGCTGACTCTGTGTCACGCGCATGGAGCGTCGGTTTCGACTCTCGTACCGACATGATCAACCAGAAGATCGTTGGGCATAATGTTCGCCTCGTTAGTGACGGACGATGAATATGTTTTGCGAGGATTCTCAGGAGAAACGATAGTTTGATGGTGACGTGCAAAAGAAGTCAACGTGCAGAATTTGTCATGCTACTGACAAATCTTTCCCGCACCAAAACATGGTTGATTGACCATGAGCAATTGGTGCCATAAATGGAAATGCGGAGAAAGACCATGAAAAGACTGGTAGCCATGATTTGTCTGTTGCTTGTAGCGGGGCAGGTGATGGCAGGTTGCAACAATGCAATTATAGCAAGTACCGCTACCGCGGACTTTACCATCAATGGAGATGGAACTGTCACGCATAAGAAGACGGGTTTGATGTGGAAACGTTGTAGCGAGGGGTTGTCTGGCAAC
>JALUPA010000120.1 GCA_027054335.1 Ardenticatenaceae bacterium | reverse complement strand
CCCAACACCCCGGCCTGGCTCAACGAAGCCAGCTATCTGCTGGAAGCGGGCAACCGCAGCCTGAAGACGGAAACCACTTACCGCAGCGGCCTGCGCCTTTTTGCCGACTGGTTACAGCATTACGGCCGTAACGACTACACCCGCAAAGACCCTTGGCCCCTGAACCCGGAAAAGTTGACGACGGCCGTCATCCTCAACTTCCGCAACTGGCTGCTGGCCAACCGTTCCCGCTCCACTGCCACCACCTACACTTCGGCCGTCATCGGCTACCTGCATTACCTGGACGGGCAAAACAGCCTGCCTCCCGGCATCCAGTTGGGCAAATTGCAACGCCAGATGTCCCGCCGCTCCGCCGACCGCAACCAGGCGGAAACTGTCATTGACCTGGACATTATGCGCCAGAGCATCCCCCAGATTGTCACTTACTACGACGCCCTGCCCCTGCCGCCGGAAAACGACGCCTACAACCGCCGCCTTTCCCTGCTGCGGGATCGGGCGCTGGTACACACACTCTACGCCACCGCTGCCCGCATTTCAGAAGTGACCGCTCTTAATCGCAGCAGTGTGGATAACGGCCGTGCCGCCTACGCCACTATCACTGGTAAAGGCAATAAGCCACGCACTATTTACCTTCGTGACTATGCGCAAATTTCTATTCAGCACTATCTGGCAGAACGGCGCGACAGCAATCCCGCGCTCTTCGTCTCCCACAGCCGCAATTCCCTGAATGCCCGTATCTCCATCACCTCCGTCCACAACGTCGTCAAAAAAGCGGTCAAAGCCCTCAACCTTCATCCCAGCCTGTCCGCTCACGATTTCCGCCATTTTCGGGCTACCCAATTGTTGCGCGAGGGGATGCCCCTGGAAGTCGTGCAGGAATATCTGGGTCACGCCGATATTGCCACCACGCGCAATATCTACGCCCCTGTCCTGGGCGTTCACATCGTCAGCGAATGGCTGGATCAACTGGATTTACCGCCAGACCAGGCCGCCGCACCAGAGCCAGCCACCCCCTATGATAAACCACCTAACCTTGAATGACGTTTGTAACTAGACAACATCCTTATCTCCGGTAAACTGGCAAGCATAATTGTAGGGCGATTGTGTAAATCACCCCCAGAGGAAAACGATTTACACAATCGCCCTACAGAGTGACAAGAGGTTAAATAATGGAATTTGGCATACCGCGTGAAGTGAGAGATTTGGAAATGCGCGTGGGGCTGACGCCGGCCACGGTTCTGGCTTTGACGGGCGCCGGTCACACCGTTTACGTGGAAAAAGGAGCCGGAAAAGGGGCCGGATTCAGCGATGAGGATTACCGGGCGGCCGGCGCACAAATCGTCTATTCGGCAGCAGAGGTGTACGGCCGTACCGCCATCATCGCCAAAATCACCCGCCCCACAGCCGAAGAACAGCCTCTCTTTCGCCAGGGGCAAACAATATTTTCCTTCCTGCATCTGCACGTCTCCTCGCCCGATCTATTGGAAGCCTTGGAGATGCGAGAGATTACGGCCGTATCCTACGAACTGATCGAAGAAGCAGACGGCCGTCGCCCCGTCCTTCTGCCCGCCAGTGAAGTAGCCGGGCGGATGGCCCCTCTCATCGCCGGGCAGCATCTGCGCAGCGACAAGAACGGCCGGGGCATTCTTCTCAGCGGCTTACCCGGCGTCCCCCCGGCGGCCGTCGTCATCCTCGGTGCGGGCATACTGGGGACTCACGCCGCTCATGCCTTCTTCGGTCTTGGCGCCGAAGTCACCGTCCTGGACAAAGACGCCCGGCGGCTGCAAGCTCTGGACGAATGGAGCAACGGCCACATCACCACCATGTTCGCCAACCGGCACAACCTGGAACGCGCCGTCCGTTTTGCCGACGTACTCATCGGCGCTATCTCCATCGCCGGACATCGCGTCCCCCACATCGTCAGCCGGGAGATGGTGCAGCAAATGACCCCCGGTTCCGTCATTCTGGATTTTTCCATTGACGAAGGCGGCTGCGTAGAAACCAGCCGCCCCACCACCTTGCGCGATCCCGTTTTTGTAGCCGAAGGCGTCACCCATTACTGCGTACCCAACATCACCTCCGCCTACGCCCGCACCACCAGCTACGCCATCACCAACGCTGCCCTGCCCTACCTCCTGGCAGCCGGTGAAGCCGGCGTTAAAGAGGCCGCCCAACTACTGCCCGCCCTGAGCAAGGGCATCACCGTCTACCAGGGCCAACTGGTCAACCAGGATATTGCTAACGCGCTGGGATTAAAGATCAAATAATAGAGATTGGAGATTGGGGATTGAAGCAAATCTCCAATCCCCAATCTCCAAAGGCCATAAAATGAATTGGGAATCAATCTACCGCCGCAAAATCACAGATGTTGCCACCGCCCTCGACGTTATCCAATCAGGCAACCGCGTCTACATTGGCGGCGGCTCCGGCGTGCCCGTCTCCCTGACACAAGGGCTGACCGCCCGGCATAACGAGCTTAGAGACGTAGAACTGACACATATTCTCACCTTTGCTCCGGCCCCTTATGCCGACCCGGCCTACCAGGATAGTTTTCGGGTCAACGCCTTGTTTATAGGCAAAAATGTACGCAAAGCCGTCCAGGAAGGGCGGGCTGACTTTACCCCCATCTTCCTTTCCGAGATACCCAATCTATTCCGCAATGGCTATCTGCCGCTGGACGTGGCGCTCATCTCCGTTACCCCGCCGGACGAGCATGGTTTTTGCAGCTTTGGCGTGGAAGTAGGGGCCACCAAACCGGCCGCCGAAGCCGCCCGCATCATTATTGCCGAAGTCAATCAGCAAATGCCGCGCACTCTGGGCGACAGTTTCATCCACGTCAGCCGCCTGCACCACATTGTCGAGGTGGATTATCCCATCCCCGAAGCTCCCCAGGGCGGTACATCGCCCGACCATCTTAAAATCGGCCAGATTATTGCCGAAATGATTCCCGACGGGGCCACTTTGCAAATGGGTATCGGCAGCATTCCCGACGCAGTACTCAAAAGTCTGGGGCATCACAAAGACCTGGGCATTCACACGGAACTATTTTCTGACGGGGTGATTGATATGGTGGAAATGGGCGTGATTACCTGCGCCCGCAAGAGTTTCCATCCTGGCAAAATCATCGCCGGTTTTGTCTTTGGCAGCCAACGGTTGTATGAATTCATCCACAATAACCCGCTGATCGAACTGCATCCCACAGATTACGTGAATGATCCTTACAACATTGCCCAAAATGACAAAATGGTAGCTATCAACTCCGCCTTGCAGGTTGACCTGACCGGCCAGATATGCGCCGACTCGATTGGGCCGCTTTTTTACAGCGGCGTCGGGGGGCAGATTGATTTTATGCGCGGCGCGGCGCGCTCCAAAGAGGGGCTGCCCATTATCGCCTTCCAGTCAACGGCAAAGGGCGGCAGCTTGAGCCGCATCATGCCCACCCTGTATGAAGGGGCCGGTGTGGTGACGACGCGCAACGACGTGCATTATATTGTGACGGAGTATGGCGTAGCCTCGCTCTATGGCAAAACGGTGCGACAGCGCGCTCAGGAGCTAATCAATATCGCCGCACCGCAGTTTCGGGATGAATTGAGTTTCAGCGCCCGAAAGTTGGGGTATATATAAAACCGCCATACCGCTGGGGTTTTCCAAACCTCGGCGGTATACACGGTAAATTTCAAGTTATTCTTCCTCCGCTTTTTCTTCACTGGCGCGAATAAGCAGGACGGGCACGTCCGCCTGACGCAGCACTTTATCGGCCACGCTGCCGTAAACCCAACGACTGATCCCGCCACGGCCGTGGGTACTCATAACAATCGTATCCACGTCCATTTTGGCCGCATTTTCCAGAATGGCCTCCGCCACCTGGTCATCTTCCATTAAAACCGTGCGCACCTCAATATCCTGCCCCGCTAAAGAATCCTTAACGCCCATCAAGTATTGGTAAGCAGCGTCATAACTTTGCTGGCGCAGTTCCACCAGGAGTTCAGCATACACCGAGCCATCAATATGCGTGATAAAATGTTGCGGGGTGACAACACGAAAAAGGATCAACTCGCCGCCAAATTGTTTGGCCAGAGTAACAGCAGCCCGTAAAGCTGCCTCCGCCAACGCAGAGCCATCCAGAGGAACCATTATGCGCTTAAACATGGTCTTACCTTACCTCCTCATACTATTCACCGTTTTATTCAGGCAGCGGGTTCTTTGGTGCGGAAGCGCCGCCAGGCAGCCAGAGACAGCAGCCCGGTAACAATGAAAGGAGCGCTGTACAACGCAGCCTTAACCCAACTGCCCCCTGTCGCCACAAAAGCAATAAGACCTAAACCCAGACCACCTATAATCGCCAAAATCCCGCCCCATTTTTCCCAACGAAAGGCCATAGCCAACCCCAGCACCGCCAGCAAAAGAAAACCAACGGCCACTTTGGCCATGATGCCATTTTCTTCTTCCAAAACACCGCTGTTAATGAACACCTTCGTATAAATCAGACCGGCAACAATGGCAAACATAGTCAAAATTCTGGTAGTAACGCGCAGTTCACTGACGTTTCTGGTATGGATGGTACTTTGTCTGCCCATATCGCTCCTGAATTATTTTCCCGGAAACTGTTTCCTCGGAAACTGCTCCTCGGAAACTATGGAGTTTCCGGAAAAAGTGTCTATTAAAGTGTCTGTTAAACGGGGACGGGATTATTTACGGCCGTAGCCACCCGCGCCCCTTCCTGCAATACCTGAATATTCCGTTCCAGCAAGTCTGCTTTACGGGCAGGTAGATGAGCAGCCAGGGCTTCGGTTACGGCCGTTAACGACAACACGTCCGTATAAGCCAGCATCGCCCCCAACATCGCCATATTCACCATCTTCGGCGTCCCCACCTGCTCCGCCACGTCATTGGCCGGAACCGTCACAATCTGAATATCATCCCGCTGCGACGCTTTGGGTACAATACTGCTGTTTACCACCAGTGTGCCGCCCGGCTTCACCCGCGGTTCATACTTGTCAAACGAAGGCAAATTCAACGCCAGAACAATATCCGGCTCCGCCACCAACGGCGCACCAATCGGCTCATCGCTAATGATCACCGTACAGTGAGCCGTGCCACCGCGCATTTCCGGGCCATACGAAGGAAACCAGGTAACTTGTTTCCCTTCATCCATACCAGTATACGCCAACAACTGGCCGGCAAACAAGACCCCCTGCCCGCCAAATCCGGCAACAATAATTGAAGTTTCCATAGTTTACCTCATTACGTGAAGCGTGAGCGTGATGCGTAAATACATTCCCGCTTTCACACCTTCACGCCTTCTTTTTCCGCTTGCTTAACGCTTTCAACTCATCCGCCACTTTATAATCGCCCAATGGGTAGACGGGGACCATTTCCTCTTTTACCCAATTCAAGGCCTCCAGCGGCTTCATGCCCCAGTTAATGGGGCAAGAGGAAAGCAGTTCCACCATGCTGAAGCCCAATCCCCTGATTTGCGCCGCAAACGCCAGGTGGATGGCTTTTTTGGCCTGAATCACGTGCCGGGCATCGTGCAAACTGCGCCGGGCACTATACACCGTGCCGGGCAGCCCGGCCAACAGTTCGGCCATGTGCATGGGGTAGCCGGTTAAACTGGTACTCCGGCCAAAGGGGGACGAGGTCGTGACCTGGCCGGGCAGCGTGGTGGGCGCCATCTGGCCGCCGGTCATGCCGTAAATGGCATTATTGATGAAGATAACGGTAATCTTTTCGCCCCGCGCGGCCGCATGAAGGATTTCTGCCGCGCCGATGGAAGCCAAATCACCGTCACCCTGGTAGGTAAAGACTATTTTATCCGGGTTGACGCGCTTGATACCGGTAGCCATGGCCGGCGCACGGCCGTGCGCCGCTTCACAGGCATCCACATTAAAGTAATTGTACGAAAAGACCGAACAGCCGACAGAGGCCACCAAAATCGTGTCCTCCCGCACCCCCAATTCGTCCAACACCTCGGCCACCAGACGGTGCGCTGTGCCGTGCGTACAGCCGGGGCAGTAATGGGTATGCCCGTCACTCAGAGATTGCGGCCGTTGGTAAACCAATTTTTCAATAATATGCGTCTTAACGCTTGCATCTTCTTCTTGTTCAGTGAGAGTCAGGGTCATAATCATTTACTCCATTTCCGCCGTTTTGATCTGCTCAAACAAAGTCCTGGTTTCCCGCTCAATTTCATCCGGGAAAGGAATCACGCCACCCATGCGGCCCAGGAATTTCACCGGTTTGTCAATGCCCACAACCATACGCACATCGTGCAGCATTTGCCCGGCATTCATCTCTACGACAAACAAGGCTTTGGTTTTCTGCGACAGTTCAAACAACGCTTTTTCGGGGAACGGCCAGAGGGTGACGGGCCGGAACAGGCCCACAAGCAGCCCTTCTTCGCGCAGATGCTTGACGGCCGTTTGCGCCACCCGCGCCGCCGTGCCAAAAGCCACAATCACAATTTCTGCGTCCTCAGTAAACTGCGCCTCATAGCGCACTTCTGCTTTTTCCATAAGGGCCAGCTTGCCTTGCAGCTTCTGGTTGTGCATTTCCAGGTTATCCGCTCCCAGGTAAATTGAGCTGATGAGATTGGGGTCCCGCCCTTTCGCTCCGGTCAAAGCCCAAGACGGCCGTTCCTCCCGCAGATCACGCATTGGGGGCAGTTCCGCCGGTTCCATCATCTGACCAATCGAGCCGTCCGCCGCCACAATCACCAGCGTGCGATACTTATCCGCCAGATCAAAAGCCAGCACCGTCAGATCAATCAACTCCTGCACCGTAGACGGGGCCAGCACAATGGGATGATAGTCGCCATGCCCGGCCGACTTCGTAATTTGGTTATAATCCGACTGACTGGCCTGGATATTCCCCAACCCGGGACCGCCGCGCATCACATCCACCACCACTACCGGCACTTCCGAACCAACAATATAGCTAAATCCCTCCTGCATCAGGCTGATGCCCGGACTGCTGGATGAAGTCATGGCCCGCGCGCCGGCCGAAGCCGCGCCATACACCATGTTGATGGCCGCCACTTCGCTTTCTGCCTGGACAAACGTGCGGCCCAACTCCACCATCCGCCGGGACATATGTTCCAAAGCCTCCGTCTGCGGCGTGATGGGATAGCCAAAATAAGCCTCGCAGCCAGCGCGCACGGCCGCTTCGGCAAAGGCCACATTTCCTTTAAGCAATTGCTTCGGCATAACGCAGCGCCTCCTTTTTCGTTCCATTCGCCGGTTTATACGCCGGTTTATCTGCAACTTCCTTATAAACGGTAATACAGGCATCCGGGCAAACCACGGCGCACAAAGCGCAGCCGGTACAATCATGCTGCGCGTCCAGATATAACGCCGGCCGGTAGCCCATGCTGTTGTGCCCCGCCGCCAGCGTAATCACGTGCTGAGGACAGGCAGAAATACATAGTTCACATCCTTTGCAACGATTTTCATCAATGACAATGTGTCCTTTGGCCATATGCGGTACCTCCATAAAATAAAACCAGGCCCCGGATTGCTCCAAGACCTGGTTATTAAGGAACTTGATGTTCGCCCAGGCAATACACTATTCAATTTGCGGCGCATGCGCCAGACACTCAGACTCTCCCGGGCAATTTCAGTATGCCCAAAATCGGCTATTTCGGGCAGTGATGAACCGCCACATTCGGCGTGAAGAATGTCACATCAAAAATTTGACTAAAATACAAAAACGGTTAATATCAACCTTGAATAGTCAATTCTGACTAACAGAATATGTGACTGGTACACAACTCATTAGTAACCAGCCACCAACAACCAATTATGGAACGAGAACTTTTACTATTGGGCCTCCTGCGCCGCCAGGAAATGCACGGGTATGAACTGCATGAATTTATTGAACGGTATATGCAAACCTGCGTTGATCTGAAAAAATCAACTGCTTACTATTTGCTGGACAAGCTGGCTCAGAAAAAGTATGTCAGCCAAAGCGTGGAGCAGAGCGGCAACCGCCCGCCGCGCCACGTCTACCACATCACCCCGGCCGGCGAGGCACGCTTTCAGAAACTGTTGCGGCAAAATCTGGCAAGTCACGTCCCGGTTAAATTTGGCGATCTGGTAGGTTTGGCCTTTTTGGACGACATTCCGGTCGAGGAAGCTATCCCCTTGTTGCAAAAACGACGGGAAGCATTGGCGCGGTCTCTGGAAACGGCCGTAACCGTCCCGCCGCATCCCGGCTCTTTACAACTGGTCATCCAACACCAAACCGTCCACCTGGAAACAGAAATAGCCTGGTTGGATTCTGTTATTACTTTACTAAAACCATAGGGCAATTTACCCAATCGCCCTACATTAGAATAAAAGGAGATTTTCAACACAATGGATTTTTCATCACTGCTTTTAATGCTTCACTCGATCAACCGCTGGCTCATCGTCCTGATCACGTTGCTGGCCCTCATCAAATTTGCCCTGGGCTATTTCAAAAAGCAAGAATTTACCCGGACAGACGGCCGTATCATGTCTTTCTGGACGGGGCTGCTCGACTTACAACTCATCATGGGCATCATATTACTCTTCACCCTGCCCCCCTTGCGCTACCGGCTGGAACACGGCGTCATCATGATCCTGGCCGTCTCCCTGGCCCACATCAACCGCCGCTGGCGCAACGCCGAACCAACCATAAAATTCCGCAACTACGCCCTGCTCATCCTCGTCATCGTCCTCCTCGTCGGCGTCGGCGTCGCCGCTCTCCCCCAGGGCTGGCTGGGCCACTCCGCGTAGGGTGATTTTGAAAATCGCCCCACCCTAAACTGCCACAACCATGATAGACGAACAAACTACTCAACCAACCGAAAAACTGGACTTCAAGCGTATCCTGCCCATCTTCATCATCGTCCTGGTGGATTTATTAGGGCTGACCATCATCCTGCCCTTGCTGCCTTTGTACGCCACCGCATTCGGCGCCTCCCCTTTCGTCATCGGCCTGCTGGCCGCCACGTATCCCCTGATGCAGTTTATCGGCGCACCGATATTGGGGCGGTTGTCAGATAAATACGGCCGTAAACCCGTCCTCGTCATCAGCCAAATCGGCACCCTTATTGGCTTCCTCCTTCTGGGCGTGGCCAACTCCCTGCTCATCATCTTCATTTCCCGGCTGATAGATGGCCTTTCCGGCGCCAACATTGCCACTGCCCAGGCTGCCATCAGCGACATGACCACAGAGAAAACCCGCACCCAGGGGTTGGGCCTCATCGGCGCGGCCTTTGGCCTGGGCTTCATCATCGGCCCCATCATCGCCTTTGCTTCCCTGGCCGCCAGCGGCAATAATTACCACGTTCCCGCTCTGGTGGCTGCCTTCTTTTCCCTCCTTTCCATCCTGCTCACCGCTTTCTGGTTCAAAGAAACCTTACCGGAAGAAGATCGCGGCAAAAACAAAAACCAGAAAACCTTCAGCCTCCGGGCGCTGTACGAAGGGCTACGTCATCCCACAGTCGGCTTTCTCCTGATTCTCATGTTTTCCCAACAGTTGGTTTTCGGGGGATTTGAACAGCTTCTGGCCTTGTTTACCCTGGAACGTCTCGGCTTTAATGCTTCCGGCAACGCCATTCTGTTCGTCTTTCTCGGCCTTATTGTCGTAGGGGTGCAGGGGGGCGCGCTGGGCAAATGGAGCCGTCGCTTTGGTGACTACAAACTGATTTACGGTGGGCTGGCCTTGTTAGCCATCGGCCTGGCCTTTGCCGCGTTCACCCCCCGCCAACCACCTCCCTGGTATTCACAAACGGCCATCGAAGAAGAACTGAACAGCCAGGAAGACGGCCGTATCCAACCTAGCCAAATCCAACTCCCCCCCGACGATAACAAAGGCTGGCTGGGAACCGGCTGGCTGCTGCTGGTGCTTGTCCCCGTAGCCATCGGCGGCAGCGTCTTGCGCCCCACCATCAACAGCGTCATCACCAAGCGCGTCTCGCCCCAGGAGATTGGCGGCATGTTAGGCGTTTCCACCTCTTTTTCCAGTCTGGCTAACTTTGCGGCTCCCGTTATGGGTGGCGCTATCTTTCAGTGGGCCGGCCCCACCACCCTCTTCCTCATTTGGGGCGGGGCCATCTTCATCCTGCTCCTCATCGCCCGGCGGAATTTGGAAAAGTAATTGGTAACTGGTAATCTCCAATTACCAGTTACCAATTACCGATTACCGATTACTCTACTGATACCACCTTCTTCCGCGGCACCAACGGCGTCTTCGTATGCGGTTCCCGCAGATAGATAAACCAGTAGACCAACCCTACCATCAACGCCCCACCAATGATGTTGCCAATCGTCACCGGCAACAAATTATTCACCAAAAAGTTCGTCCAGGTGAGATTGGGATAAGCGGCAGCCGTCGTACCCGCCGCTTCCCAAAATCCCGGCCCAGCCCACGCCTTGATGAACAAACCCATCGGCACAAAATACATATTCGCCACGCTATGCTCAAACCCCGCCGCCACAAAAGCGGTAATAGGGAAAATGATCGCCAGAATCTTGTCCGTCGTCGTCCGGGCGCTCATGCACAGCCAAACCGCCAAGCAGACCAGAGCGTTACACAATGCACCCAAAGCCACCGCCTGGAGAAAACCAAAACCCATCTTGCCGTTGGCAATATTGAGTGCATTTACTCCCACCGCACCGGCAGCAAAACTGTACTGTCCGCTGACAAACATCAATCCCACCGTCAAAATCGCGCCCACAAAATTGCCCAGATACACAATGATCCAGTTTCGCAACAGCTTGGCCGTGGAAACCTTCTTGTCAGCCCAGGCCATCACAATCAGATTGTTGCCGGTAAACAGTTCCGCCCCGGCCACAACCACCAGAATCAGCCCCAAAGAAAAGACCAGGCCGCCCAGCAGCTTGGTCACGCCAAAAGTCAATGAACCAGACGCGCCCGTCGTCACCGTCGTGGCAAAAATAGCTCCCAGAGCGATAAATGCGCCGGCTAACACCGCCAGGGCAAACATACGCCGTTTCCCCAAATTAGCCTTCACCACGCCGGCCTCTTCCGCTTTTTAGCCATTTCCGGCGGCAATAATGCGCTAAATGTGTTTCTGTTGTTGTTATTGTTGTTTTGCATGGTAATCCTTAAAACTCCTTAGGTTTTTGTAGGGCAATTTTGTAAATCGCCCAATCTGCTCTGACTGTGGCCGGTCTCCTGACCGCGCCACCTCTGTTAAACGACAGCCAATTCATCCGGCTGTCCTACTTTTTCAATCTTCACCGCACACACCTTGTATTCCGGAATTTTGGCGACGGGGTCTACGGCGTCAATCGTCAGCAGATTTACGGCCGCTTCTGCATAATGGAAAGTCATAAACACCGTACCCACTGGCGAACGCTCTGTCACTTTGGCTTCCGCGACTACCTGCCCGCGCCGGGAGGCCACCTGCACCCAATCGCCATCGTCAATGCCATATTCAGCTGCATCGGCCGGGTTAATCTCCACTTCTGCTGCCGGAGCCATAGCTTCCAATCCAGGCGAACGGCGCGACATCGTGCCGCCATGCCAGTGGAACAGAATGCGCCCGGTAGACAGGATGAAGGGATATTCACCGTCTGTCGCTTCCATGGGCGGCTTGTATTCCACCGGAATCAGCAGCCCCTGGCCGCGGGCAAACTGCCCCACGTGTAAAACCGGCGTTCCCGGATGATCCGGCGTGGGGCAAGGCCACTGCAAACCGCTCTGCGCCAGCCGCTCATAACTCATCCCCGCATATTGGGGCGTAAGGGCGGCCATTTCCGTAAAAATGTCTTTCGGGCTGTCATACGACCAGGCGTGCCCCATCCGGTTAGCAATTTCCGTAATAATCTGCCAGTCCGGGCGAGCTTCACCGGGGGCGGGCAAGACGGGACGCACTAATTGCACCCGTCGCTCGGTATTGGTAAACGTGCCGGACTTTTCGGCAAAGCTGGCGGCGGGCAGGATAACGTGAGCCATTTCCGCCGTTTCATTTATAAAGATGTCCTGCACCGCCAGAAATTCAATCTGGCTCAGGGCGTGGCGCACGTGGTTCAGGTTGGGGTCAGACAGCATGGGATTCTCGCCCATGATATACATGCCTTTGATACGGCCGTCCAGCACCCCATTCATCATCTCCGTCACCGTCAAGCCGGGTGTAGGACTGAGCGATTCATAAGGCACGCCCCAGCCCGCAGCAAATTTGCGCCGCGCCGCCTCGTCCGCTACCTTTTGGTAGCCGGGGAAAACGTTCACCAGGCCGCCCAAATCGCAGGCTCCCTGCACATTATTCTGGCCGCGCAAAGGGTTCAATCCCGTACCGGGGCGGCCGATTTGCCCCGTCAGCAAAGCCAGATTGGACAACGCCTTTACGTTATCCGTGCCCGTCGTGTGCTGAGTAATGCCCATCGCCCAGAAAATGGCGCTGTTTTTCGCCATGGCGTACATCCGGGCAGCGGCCACAATATCGCTGGGAGGCAACCCGGTCACAATAGCGGCCCGTTCCGGCGGCCAGTCGGCTACGGCCGCTTTCACTGCCTCGAACCCTTCCGTCCGCTCCCGCACAAACCGCTCATTCACCCAATCATGGGCAATGATAGCGTGGGCCATGGCGTTAAAAAGAGCCACATCCGTCCCCGGCTTTTGCCGCAGATGCAGGTAGGCAAAATCAGCCAGTTCGATGCGGCGCGGGTCAATCAAAATCAGCCGCGCCCCCCGTGCCCGCACTGCCCGCTTCATTTGCAGGCTGAGGACGGGATGGGCTTCTGTGGTGTTGGAACCCGTCACCAGTAAAACGTCCGCTTCTACGATGTCCTTGATGGAATTAGTCATCGCGCCAGAACCAACGGTCGCGGCCAGACCGGCCACGCTGCTGCTGTGTCATAGTCGAGCGCAGTGATCCACGTTGTTCGTGCCGATCACCGCGCGGGCCAGTTTTTGCAGCAGATAATTTTCTTCGTTAGTGCATTTGGCAGAGGTGAGAATGGCAATACTGTCCGGCCCATATTGGTCGCGGATAGAGAGCAGCTGTTCCGCCACCCAATCCAACGCTTTTTCCCAGGCGGCGGGCTGGAAACGGCCGTCGCCGTCCTTAATCAGCGGTGTCTTTAACCGATCCGGGGCGTGGACGTAATCGTAACCAAAACGCCCCTTCACACAGAGCGACCCTCGATTGACGTCGTTATCAAAACGGCCGTCCACCCGGTAAATCATCTCCTGCTTCACATACAAATCCACCTGGCAGCCTACGCCGCAATAAGGACAAGTACTGGTAACAACACGATCTGCTTGAATCATCATCCACTCCTATTTCGCCCACTTAAATCCTTTTTGCCCCTGCTTGAACTCACCTGCAGTGGGCCGGATGGTGAGCATATCACACTTTGTATTACGTAATACTTTAGCTGTAACGCTGCCAAATGCCCAACGGCGCAAGCCAGTACGGCCGTGTGTGGACATGACAATCAAATCCATACCGAACTCTTCAGCAAATTCCAGAATGGCGGGGGCAGGCGAACCGTAACGCACGGCCGTCGTCACCGGCACACCCACACTTTCATATTGTAACCGAATATTTTCCAGATAAGCAGCCGCCTGTTCCGCCACATCCTGAACCATGCGCGCCCCCAACCCCGTTTCATAAGTATCCAACTCATGGACTTGCTGATAATCCGGCCCATCCTTGTCCGAATAGACTCGCAGCAATGTCACCGAGGCAGCAAAAGCAGCAGCCAGGGAAAAGGCGGCCGGCAGGCAAGTTTCCGACAATGCCGAGCCGTCCAACGTCACCAACGCCTTCTCGATAGCTTCCTGAGATCGCACCGAAAGCACAGGGCAAGGAGCCTGACACAACACTTTTTCCGTCACGCTGCCCAACAACCAACGACTAATCCCGGAACGGCCGTGTGTGGACATCACAATCAAATCCACGCCCTCTTCCTGGGCCATATCCACAATAACGCTGGCCGGATCGCCAAACTCTACTCGTGCATCCCACTGCAAATCAGGATAATTTCGCCCCAACCCATAACGGATATTATTCAAATACGCCTGACCGGCCGCATATTGGCTATCCCGGCTGAAGTCCTGAGCATAAACATTGTGCATCGCCAGGCCTTCCATACCCGTGTAATAACTACCCTGCGTTGCCGGGACATGGAGCAAAATCAACTTCCCTCCTGCCTGTTGCGCCACCCACAAAGCCCGCGGCAAAGCATTCTCCGCCAAATCCGAACCGTCTAATGGCACCAAAATTTTTTCAAACATTTCTGCTCCTTCTGTGTAGTGCGATTTTGTAAATCGCACCCCATTTGCAAAATCGGCCTGCGATCATTCTCATTTCAGTATGTCCCATTTCCGTCTCCGGCAAAAGTGACAAACGGCATGTTTATCCTGATAAAAATCATTGATTGTGAAATAAATCACAATTGAGGCATAAAAAAAGACGTGATGCGCAAATTCTCACGCATCACGTCTCACGGCTTCATGCTTCACGCCTCAATTTGCTTTCACTTCTTCCCAGGTTACGGCATTATTGCGGGCAGAAACGGTACCCAGTTTGGTGGGCACGATACCGGTGATGGCTTTGGTAATTTTGGCTACGTGGTCGTGGCTGGTAGAAATGAAGTAGGTAAACCGCTCCTGCGTACCGCCAGCGGCTGTTCCCGCCACAAAGAGGCGCGGCACATTGGTTTCCATCGTCTCCGGATCAAATACCGGGGCCTTCTCTACGCCGGTTAGCTGGACGCCTGTTTCCTCAAACAGGTTCATGTTGGCTGCAAAACCGGTTGCCAGGTAGACAAAATCCATTTCGTGGCGGAAGGTACGGTCGTTGGGAGTACGGCCGTCTTCCGTAGAAGCCAGCGTCACGTAGCCCGGCGTAATTTCCACCGGAACAGTCGAGGGGTAAAAGGTAATTTCCCCCTTCTCCAGCCGATCTTTCAGATCGCCGGACAGATGGGGTTTGATGCGCTCATAATTGAAATCAGGGCGGCGATAGCTGATGGCAATGTCGCTCGCTCCTACCCGCCAGCAGCGCAAGGCCGCCTCCACGGCCGAATTACGCCCGCCGACAATGAGCAGCCGGGTGCGAAAGTAAGGATGCGGCCCCGGAAAGTAATGGGTAACGTGGGGCAAATCTTCCCCCGGAATGTGCAGCAGCCGCGGCCCGGCCATGCCGCCCGTCGCCATGACGACGTAGCGGCAGGCGTAGGTGCGCAGCCCGGTGCGGTGGCGGGTTTGCACGTGGAATTGTTCGGGATACGGCCGTATCGCCTCTACCGGTTCATAATTGTGCAAATTCAGGTCAAACATTTCCACCAGCATCCGCAGGTACGCCAGATATTGCTCCCCGGTTATGGAACGCTGGTCCAGATTGTGAACGGGAATGCCCGCCAGGGCCACATGCTCCGGCGTGCTGAAAAAATGCGTCTGCGGCGGCCACTTCATAAAGGCGTCCCCTACCTGCGCCGCTTCAAACAAGATGTAGTCCACACCCAGCCGTTCCAGCGTGATAGCCATCTCCACGCCAATCGGCCCGCCGCCGATGATGGCAACTTCACATTGGTCAAAAATCATGTTGTCCTCTGTCATAGTGAAAAAAGAGATTGGAGATTAGAGATTGGGAGATTGCGCGATACCACAATCTCCAATTACCAATCTCCTAATTATTTACCTCAATATCCACAAACGCCGTCATACCCCAACGGAGGGGCAGGTCGTCCGGGTTGTCCAGTTGGATAGTGGTTTTGTACACAATATCGCCGCGGGAGAGGGAAGGTGTGAGAGCTACGGCCGTCACCGTCCCGGTCAACGTCTCATCCGGCAGCGCATCCAACTTCACCTCCACTGGCGTGCCAACCGCCACCAAGGGCACGTCCAGTTCCGTCAAATCCGTCGTCTGCACCAGCCATTCCGAAAAATCGGCCAGCGTCGCCACCGCCATGCCTGGCTGCACCAATTGGCCCACGCTGGTATGAATC
>JALUPA010000119.1 GCA_027054335.1 Ardenticatenaceae bacterium | reverse complement strand
ACGATGGTAAGGGTGCGGTGTAAGGCCTGCGCCTCGGGAGAGGGCGTGTAAGCCGGCCGCTCCAACACCCTGTTTGAACTGCGCTCAAGATAGGCCGGAAATACGAAGAAGAATCCCCCTGCGATAATCACCAGCACCCCCAGGACAATGCCTTTCCAGTATTTTTTCATCATGATCTTACCCGTCCTGCGTGAATCAAGGATACCGTTTGTCCCTCAGCCGCACAGCACTGCTCCGCCGTTGATGTTTAAAATCTCTCCGGTAATGTGCCTGGCCAGGTCAGAGCACAGGAACACAATGGGACCGGCGACGTCTTCGGCGCTGGCTACACGGCCCAGGGGAATCGTTTCGAGAATCTTGTCCATCTGCTTCTGATAAGCAGGCTCCGACATTTCGGTGTCGATCCAGCCCGGAGCCACACAATTGACAGTAATATCCCGGCTGGCATATTCCACACACAATCCCTTGACCATGGATATAAGCGCTCCTTTGGTAGCGGCGTAATCAACGTGATAGGCTTCTCCGCGCTGGCCGGCGGTGGAACTGACAAATACAATGCGGCCGTGGTTCCGCAACCGTTTGCCGGCTTCCCGTGTTCCGAAAAAAACTGCATCCAGGTTCACGGCCATGGTTTTTCGCCACTGTTCCGTGGTCATATCCTCAATATGCACATCATCGGGCGGCCAGATGCCGGCGTTGGCAATGAAGATATCCAGACCATCCGGGAATTCCTGATCCACGCGTTCAAACAACCGGAAAATTTGCCCTTCATCCGCCAGGTCTACCTGATGTGCCCAGCCCTTGCTACCTTCGGCTTCGATTTGCCGCAGCGTTTCCTCCGCCTCATTTTTGCGCGTATGGTAGGTGATACCCACCTCTGCACCGGCGCGGGCCAGCAACCGGGCGGTAGCCCGACCGACACCGCGCGAACCGCCTGTTACAAGTGCCAGTTTACCGGTCAAATCGATCATCGCAAATCATGTCCTCCTCAAATGATGTTATTGGATGTTATTGGAATTAGGATTTAATACAGCGGCGCCTGAAATAAAATATCAATGCACCCAGCGCCGCAATGGCCACCAGCGGTTCCAGGGAACCGGCCCAGTCCGTACCCAAACCGGCCGGTGCTCGGCCTTGATAAAACGCCACAGCGGCAATGCCCACGCCCAGAAGGCCTTCGCCGCCGACCAACCCGGACCCTAACAGTACGCCCTGTTCACGGCGATGAGAGGCCTCGGCTTCGTTCGCCGCCTTTTTTTCCAGAACCATCCGCAGCATGCCTCCCAGAAAGACGGTCATCATGGTGGCTACCGGCAAATACACACCCACAGCAAAAGGCAGGCTGGGAATCTTAAGCAATTCGGCTACCACGGCGATGCCCACTCCAAGGCCCACCAGTATCCAGGGCAGTTCTTTATCCAGAACGCCTTCAATCACCAGTTTCATCAGTGTTGCCTGCGGGGCCGGCAGCTCTTTCGTACCGAAGCCATACGCATTGGCCAGGACAATTACCGCCATGCAGACAAAAATCGCCGATGTTAAAACCCCCAGCAATTCACCGGTCTGCTGCCGGCGGGGCGTAGCCCCCAACAAAAAACCGGTCTTTAAATCCTGGGAGGTGTCCCCGGCGATGGAGGCTGCAATAGCCACCACACAGCCAACCGTAATAGCAGCCGCTTTCCCGGCCGCATCGGTC
>JALUPA010000118.1 GCA_027054335.1 Ardenticatenaceae bacterium | reverse complement strand
GTGTGGTACATCGTCGTCCACGAATTGAACTATCTGCATTGATTGATACAGGGGCAGACGTTACGGCCGTGCCCCGACCCATTGCCGAGAAACTTAAACTGTATCCAATGGGACGGCTGCAATTAGACGACGCCCATGCTGTTAAAACGCCCGTGTTCACTTATGAAGCACGTTTATCTTTGCCTCAAGAATCTGCCAAAAAGATAGAGGTTCTCCTTACACCCTATCCATTTGTTATTTTGGGCCGCGACTGGCTGCAAAATTATTACTTACTGCTCGATGGGCCGAGCCAACAATTTCAGTTAAGCAGCGCGCCTCTGCATATACAGGAAACCTAAATCGGCTATCTGCTGTTGAAGAAACACCCAAACCTCTATGTCATCTTCGATTACACCGCAAAAGATAGACAAACTTCTGGCATTTTTGCCGCACTTTACGCCAGAGCGTGAATATGTCAAAGAATGGCGCGCCGGTGGCGGTTTTCCCTGGCCTGTCTACCACGAGGATGTTATCGCTTTCTACAAGCTGGCTGGCAAGCCGTGCTGGGCGGATTACGGGTACAATCCGGCCGAAGCGGGTAAAATAGTAGCGGATGACGAGTTTATCGCCCAGGCTGACCTGACGGCCGTCAAAACTATGCTCACCTTTTGCGTGCGCGGCGAACGATTCAACACTGGACATTGGGCCGTCATGCTGAAAAACGGCCGTATCCAGGCCATCCTCAAACGTTTACAAACTTTACGAGAAGAAATGGAGTGAAATTTATTACCCTGACAATGAAAAAATACCTGTTCCTTTTGACGATATTCTTTCTGGCGGCCTGTGGCGGCTCAACCGAGCCGACGGCCGTCCCCCAACCTACCGCAGAAATCGCCGCAGCGCCGGAAGTAACCGCGGAACCGACAGATACGACCGTCCCCCAGGCCGCTCCCACCGAAGCGCCCATCACCAACACCCTGGTTCCCGAACCACCGACAGCCACCGCGCCACCTACGGCCACCTCAGACACCGAGGTCGAACCCACCGCCGCAGACACAGAAGATACTGAAGAAACGGCCGTACCCGAAGCTGACCCCACAGAAACGGCCATCGAGACGACTGAAGCCGCCCCCGAACCCACCAGCGAAACAACCGCCGAACCCACAACCGCCAGCCAGCCGCCGCCGGCCGAAGACCCCGGCGAAGTCCCTCCCGTCGTCAGCAACGAATACCCCGACAACAACGACAAATCCGGCTGGGAAAACCGCATCAACGTGCCGGCCGGTTTTGACGTGACCTACCTCGGCCGCGTCGAAGGCCATCCCACCAGCATGGATTTCGGCCCGGACGGGCTGCTCTACATCGCCAACCAGGAAGGCAGCATCTTCACCATGGACAGCAGCGGCAATGTGAACACTTTTGCCAGCGGCTACAACACGCCCACCGGCATTGCCTTCCGCCCCGGCACCAACCAACTTTACATTTCTGACCGCCTGATTAACGAGAACGTCGGCGGGGAAGCCCAGATATCTATCGTGGGGCAAGGCCAGGTCGTGGGGGGGTTGCCTTGTTGTTATACCTTCCTCCACGCCGCCCACGGCATCGCCTTTGGCCCGGACGGGATGGGTTACGTCGGCGTTGGCGGACGCGCCGATCATGGCGAAATTCTGGATGGCAGCGGCCGTCAGGACGAATTACACCCGCTGGAAGCCTCCATCCTGCGCTTCAACCCGGACAATGGCGAACTCAGCGTCTACGCCCGCGGCTTTCGCAACCCTTACGACATCGCCTGGGACGCCAACGGTGCGCTCTGGGTGACGGATAACGCCCCGGACTACGGCCCGCCGGAAGAAGTACACCGCGTCGTCCCCGGCGCAGAACACGGCTATCCCTGGTACGACTGCGACACCTGCTTCTCGCCGCCTCCCGGCGTGGCAGTCCTGCCGCCTACTTATACCTTTGTATCGCACGCTTCCCCTACCGGCATCACCGTCTACAAAGCCAGCCAGTTCCCAGCCAACTATTACAACAACAAATTTGTAGCCTTGTGGAGCGCCTTCCCCGGCGCGCAAAAGGTAATGCGTCTGGCCGATGGGCCGCCACAAAATTTTGCCACCGGATTTGCCGCCCCCATTGAGGTGATTGTGGGGCCGGACGGCAGCATGTATGTAGGCGACTGGGCTACAGGGATTATTTTCAAGATTAGTTACACAGGATGATGGAATTATGATGCGTGATACGTGATGCGTGAGGGCTGTCACGCATCACGCATCACAAAAAGATGTAAACATGAACAAACTGGCAGAACGATATACGGCCGTACTCAACCGCATCCACAACGCCGCCCGGCGTGCCGGGCGCAATCCCGACGACATCACCCTCGTCGCCGTCACCAAAACCTGGCCGGTAGAGGTTAATCTGGCAGCCTACGCGGTGGGCATACGCAACTTTGGCGAAAACCACCCGGAAGAACTGGCCCGCAAAGCGGAAGCCGTAGCCACCAAGCTGGGCGCCGACAGCGGCATCGTCTGGCACCAAATCGGCGTCGTGCAAAGCCGCAAGACCAAACTGGTCGCCCAATACGCCGACGTCTTGCACGCCCTGGATCGGCTCAAGATCGCCAACCGCCTCTCCCGCCAGTTAGCTGACAACGACAAAATCCTACCCGTCTTCCTGGAAGTCAACCTCTCCGGAGAAGCCAGCAAATCCGGTTTCCAATGCACCCGCTGGGAAGAAGATGCAACGCAGCAGGCGGATTTGCGTAAAGTAGTAGAACACATTACCAATTTACCCGGCCTTTCCCTGTACGGGCTGATGACCATGGCCCCCTGGCACGTGGAAGAAGCGATCATCCGCACCGTTTTTCGCCGCACCCGCCTGCTGGCAGAATGGATGCAGGACACATTTCCCGTCATTCAGGAACCGTTACATCTCTCTATGGGCATGACCGACGATTTCGAGATTGCCATTGAGGCAGGAGCCACCCACGTGCGGGTTGGCCGGGCTATTTTTGGAGAAAGAAATTATAGTTATTGAGTAACTGGTAATTGGTAACTGGCAATTACAAATTACCAATTACTAATTACCCAATTACCTAAAGGACACACATGATTGCCTCACTAATCAACCTGATTTACTACATTTTCATCATTTTACTGCTGGCGCGGGTTGTACTTTCCTGGACGCGCCCGGACCCCTACCATCCGACGTGGGGGCCGCTCATGCGCTTTGTTTTTCAGGCCACGGAACCCATCCTGGCCCCGGTGCGGCGCATCCTGCCGCCAATGGGCGGGCTGGATTTAAGCCCGCTGATTGTCTGGGTAGTGGCGTCGTTCCTGCGCACTGTTTTGTTAGGCTTCTTTTAGAGATGGGGCGGCTGTTCAGCCGCCTCATCTTTTTTACCGCAGCCCCGTCAAACTGCGGGCAATCACCAGGCGCTGAATTTCGCTGGTACCCTCGTAAATTTCCGTGATTTTGGCGTCACGGAAATAGCGCTCCAGGGGCATCTCCTTGCTGTAACCCATTCCCCCGTGAATTTGCACAGCCTGCGTTGTCACCCACATCGCCGTCTCGCTGGCGAATAGTTTAGCCATGCTGGATTCCAATGAATAACGACGGCCGCTGACGGCCGCATCCATTTTAGCCAGACAAGCCTGGTAGATGAGCAAACGGCTGGCTTCCACCCGTGTTTTCATGTCCGCCAGCTTTTGCTGAATCATCTGGAACTGGCCGATTTTCTGGCCGAATGCTTCCCGCTCCTGGGCGTAAGCAACGCTGGCTTCCAGCGCCGCCTCGGCAATCCCCAACGCCTGCGAAGCAATACCGATACGACCCGCATCCAGCACCGTCATAGCAATTTTGAACCCCTCGCCTTCCGCACCCAGCCGGTTTTCTACGGGACATTCGTAATTGTCAAAGATAATCTCGCTGGTGGCGCTGGCCCGGATGCCCAGTTTCGGCTCTTTTTTGCCCCGCTCAAAACCGGGCTTGTCCGTTTCAATGAGGAAAGCAGTCACGCCTTTATGCTTCAATTCCGGCTGGGTCATGGTGAAGAGAACGATAAAATCGGCGTAGGGGGCGGACGTTACCCAGGATTTACGGCCGTTAATCACATAATGCGTCCCGGCTTCATGCAGCACTGCCCGGCTGCGCATCGTCCCCGCGTCACTGCCGCTCATCGGCTCCGTCAGACTATACGCCCCAATCTTCTGCCCGCTGGCTACCGGCATCAGATACTTTTGCTTCTGTTCCTCCGTGCCAAACTTCATAATGCCGTTGCAAAACAACGAATTATTCACCGACATAATCGTGCCGTGGCTGGCGTCCGCCTTGCTGACTTCTGTCAAGGCCAGGGAATAGGCCAACGTATCCATCTCAATACCGCCGTATTCTTCCGGCACTTCAATGCCCATAAAGCCCAATTCGCCCATCTTACGAATTGTTTTAATGGGAAAATCACCCGTTTCATCAAACTCTGCCGCAATCGGAGCAATCTCCCTCTGGGCAAAGCGGCGGGCTTCTTCCTGGATCATTTTGTGTTCTTCCGTAATAAAATCGAACATGCTGTCCTCCGTTTACTTTGAATGATAAGTTTGCCGGGAAGCGGCAAAGTCCATAAATCTCTTAAAATCTTCCCGCTCCAATTCATAACCATACAGCCAGCGGCGCTGCTCGGCCTGCCAATGTTTACCATCCTTGCCCAACAGCAATTTTGAGGGGATTTCCGGCCGGCTGGGGGCCGTAAAGCGGGACGTCAACCCGTGTTTATAAACCTCGGCCGGATTAAGCTGGCGAAATTCCCGCTCATAATGCGTCCAGACAACAGCTTCTTTGGGTGGCGCATACGTGTAAACAATGATGAAGTTTTCTCCGGCCTGTAACTGGGTGGCTACGCATACCCAATGTTTGGGCAAACGGCGTTCCCGCCCCCCGCGCGGGTAGCCCCGCAGATAAAACCACCAGGAAATCTGGAAGGGCTTGTCTACCCACAATATCTGAAGGTCATCTAATTCCGGGTCTGTGGCCTGCACCCCGGCGTCATCCAGCACAATGGCCCGGCCGCTGGGCCAATATCGCTTCAACAGTCTCTCCAAAGCCCACAGCGAAACCAATGCCAGACCAATGGCGCTGCCACAAGAAATGACAAAAGTGTAATCAGCCAGGTTGCCCGGCGCAAAAGCCGGCCACACGGCGCTGATTGTCAGGTAAAACAAAATAAGAAAGACAAACAGGCCAATGACAACGGCCGTCCGAATCCCTGAATGTTCCTGATCGGCGCGCAGCTCAATAGGGAAAGCCTCCGAGGTTTCCATATTGCCGCTTACACGCCTGCATTACTCAAAGTGGCAATCGCCTCCTGAACAGCCAGATTCAGCCCCGGATATTCCGCCCCAAAATGAGCCAGAGATGCCTCCAGCCGGGCTAACAACGACCGCCCGTCTGTGTTCTCTGGCGCAGCTAAAGCCTGCTGTACATCGCTCTGCAAGCTATCCATGGCCGCCTTTTGCGCCGGGCTTGTCGCTTCAACCTGATCAAGTGTTGCACTTAAATTTTCCAAAGATTTCCGAACGTCTTCCCGATCCATATTTTTTATCCTCTTCCTTTTCTTTCATGGGATATACATCTTACTTTGCTTCAATGTTTGATTATAATACGTGGGTGCAAAGGATGCGAAACTTCTCCAAAACGCAATGGCTCGCCGGCGGCTTCATTTTGCTGGGCCTCCTGGCCTGCCTGGGCGGGGTCGTTTACCTGGGGATGGCTTACGGCCGTATCCCCCGCCCCACCACCGCCCCCATCCGCTGGAGCAGCCTGCC
>JALUPA010000117.1 GCA_027054335.1 Ardenticatenaceae bacterium | reverse complement strand
TTTTGACGCCGGTCAGCGCTAATTTATCCACGGTGATGGATTCCAATACGATAGGTACGCAATGGCTGCCGCCGGTTGCTGTGAATAGGTCTGTCTCCGGCACGGCCGTTGCCCCTGACGTGGTTGTCGCGGCGGACGGCCGGCCCGTCATCGCCTGGGCGCAGCAAAATGACGCCGGGTCGCAAATTATGCTGGCGATCAATGACAACGTTGTCAACGTTACCGAAAATCCGAACGCGGCTCCCAATACACCCCGGCTGGCAGTGGACAGCCAGGGCACAGCGCACCTCGTCTGGAGCGCGGGCGGGGGTGAGATTCTTTACAACCAATGCCGTGAGGCTGGTTGCGCAGAACCGGTTGCTTTGTCCGGCGCATTCGATCTGGCTTGCGCGGGCAGCCGGAATGAATTGCCGGACATTGCCATTGGCGAGGATGACGCGCTCATGGTGGTCTGGCAGACGGAAACGGGGCTGCCTTTTGTTTCCTGGACGGCCGACAGCCCGCCGCCTGCTGCACCTGATGGGTGTGTGCCGAGGGGGACGGCCGTAACCGGCCCCCGTCTGGACAATCTGCCGGGCGGTTTTGCCCTGACATTCAGCGATGGGGAAGGGCGCATCTATCTGTCTCGTTATGACGGGAAATGGGATACGGGCGAGGTTATTGGAAACGGCTTTTTCCCCAACATTTTTGCGGATGACAGCGGGCAGATACGGGCAGCCTGGTGTGGTGACGCCGGTGTGCAGTATTGGCGTGATGGCGCGGCGGCGGAATTGTCTGATTTGCCCTGTGGCAGCCACCCCGAAATGGCAGAAGACAGTGACGGCCGTTTACACATCCTCTGGTACACGGACAAAATCGGCAACAATTTTGGGAAGATGGTGGATACGGCCGTCCTCGTAGAAACTGCCCAAAGCGATGCCGGTTGGACGCCTCCCGCCATTGCCGCTGTCACCGGGCAGACCAGTCAACCAGCGCTGGCGAATGGGGCGGACGGCCGTTTAAGTCTGGTCTGGCCTGTGGGGGGCAGTCTTTACCAGGCGGAACAGGGGCAGTACAATTGTGAGGGGTATGAATTGGGCCGCATCGCCCAGGTCGTCTATGCTGTTTCCCGCAATGGCGGCTACCGGCCGGACGAGGACATCATCCCCTACTGCCAAAACCGGTATGACAAGCTGCTGTTCACCCCTAATCCGGAACCGGTTTTTAGCGACGACCCGCCCACACCTAACGGTGCATTTGACCCCATGTTTGCCCTGATTCCCGACGCGCAGTACGAAGTTTTGTTCTCCACGATGTGGTACGATGCGGACGCCAACGATAACAATGACAGCCCCGGCAGCCTCCTGGCGCAAGCGGTGGCGGAACTGTATGAGCGGGTCGAGGCGAACCCGGAGCGTTACCCGCGCGGTATGACGGTGCGCATCCTGCTGGGCAATCCCCCGGAAGCGGCCAGAGGGGATTTCAGCAATCAAATCTGGAATGTGCTGAATGATTTGCGGGACGCGGGCATCCCGGAAATGCGCAACGAAGCGTTGGGCTGGAATCTGGAGGTGGCTGATTACGAAGGCGCTTTTCCCCACGCTCACACGAAGACGCTAATTGTGGATGGCAAAACGGCCGTAGCTGCCGGTTACAATATGTCCTACGAACATTTTCCCAAAGATCATCCGTCCGGGTTGGGGAACGGCCGTAACGATTTGGGCATACAAATTACCGGCCCCGTCGCCCAGGACTCGCAGCGCATATTCGATGATTTGTGGGAGGGATCGGACAGTCGCTATTGCGCCGATTTCTACCCCGTCTACGTTATCTGGCAGGCCACTTGTGTTGACCGGCCGGCCACGGTGAGCCACGCGCCGGAAACGCAAAAGTATTTCCTGCCTGGCGGCGACAGCAACGCCTTCTCCATGTACCGCACCGAAGCCTACAACGAAGCAGATAAGCAGATAGAAGCTGCTCTCCACGCCGCTGAGAAGAGTATAGATCTTATCCACGTCAATTTCACCGCCCAACTGATTTGCGATCTGGATTTGCTCTACGACGTTTGCACGTTTGAGCAGGCCATGCCCTATCTGGATAGCTTGCTGGACACAATTTCCCGCAACAACACGCGCTTACGCCTTCTGGTAAAGTCAGCGCCGATTGACGGTGTGGAAACGTCGGTGGCTCTGGCCCTGTTCCGCGAGGAAATAGCCAAACGAGGCTTGGCAGATCGGGTAGAAGTGCGCTTTTTCAACGGCCCCATGCACTATAAAACGGCTCTGATTGACGATGAATTTCTCATAGTGGGCAGTCAAAACTACCATTACTCAGCTTTTGGCGATGGTCAGGGATTGGCCGAATACAGTTTGGGCACAGACGATCCGCAAGCCATTGCCGATTACCAGCGTTTGTTTGAATATCAGTGGGAACGAGCGATTGTGGTAAGGGAGTGAAATTGGAGGATCAAGCCGCGGATTGCGCGGATTAGCGCGGATTTTTATACAACCAAAGAAAAATCCAGATAAATCCGCGCAATCCGTGGCAAAAAGGAATGAACAGACGACGATTTTTGCAACTGGGTGGAGCTGCTTTTTTGGGCCTTTTGGGGACTGGCACGACTTACCTATATCTTAACGATGAATCCGGCCAGCTTTCAGTGGAGCGCGTGACGCTGCCCATTAAAAACCTGCATCCGGCGCTGGAAGGACTGACCATTGTCCAGCTAAGCGACATTCACGTGGGGCCGTATACGAAGGCTGACTTTGTGCAGAAAGCCGTGACGTTGGCCAACAGCCTCAACCCGGACGTGACAGTATTGACTGGCGATTACGTGTGGCATGATGCGGAAAGTATGTTTGAGTTGTCGCCCGTTATTGCCCAATTGAATGCCCGGTACGGCGTGTACACGATTTTGGGCAATCACGACATCTGGACGGACGTGAAGGTAATTATGGCAGGTATGAAGGAGGCCAAGCTACCTTTGCTCGTCAATGAAGGGGTTCCGGTGAATGTGGGAAAGGGGACGTTGTGGCTGGCGGGTCTGGATGACGGCTGGAGCGGCCGTCCCGATCTGGCGGCAGCGCTGGCTGGTGTGCCAAGTGACGCAACGGTAGCCCTGCTTTTGCATGAGCCGGATTTGGCGGATGAGTATTCGTTGGACGGCCGTATCTCCCTCCAACTCGCCGGACACAGCCACGGTGGGCAAATACGCTTCCCCCGTGTCGGCGCCCTCATCCTGCCGCACCTGGGCCGCAAGTATGATTTTGGCCTCTACCGGGTAAATGATATGTGGCTATACACAAATCGGGGGATTGGCGTCACCACGGAGCCAGTCCGCTTCAACTGCCCGCCGGAGGTTACGGAGATTACGTTGGTGTCCGGCGGATAGAAAAAGGGACGCTGATTAACGCAGATAAACGCTGATTTTTGTCTTCTATCAGCGTCATCCGCGTTTAATCAGTGTCCGAAATTTTTACACCTGGACGATGTTGGGCAGGATGACCGGCCTTGATTGCGTCTGGTGGTAGAAGAAGTTTTGCAGGGTTTCGCGCACGGCGTCATGGGGGTTACGGCCGTTGCGCTTCAATTCTCGTTTCAATTTAGCCGTGGCCGCATCCATCAACGCCTGCGACGCTTCCATGTGCAGGAAGCCCCGGCTGAAGATGCGCGGTTCGCCGGCCAACTGCCGCTTTTTGTTCAGCGGCACGTAGGCCACCACAAAGCCGTCTTGGGACAGTCGTTCCCGGTCACGCATGACCAGATCGTTGATCTCGCCTACCAGTGAGCCGTCCACGTACACGTCTTCGGCGGGGATGCTGCCTTCCAGCCACGCTTTTTGGCCGTCCGTCACCCAAGTCGCTCCATTATGCAGGATGAAAACGTCCGCGGCGCTAAGGCCGGTTTCCTGGGCCAGACGGCCGTGCAGGTGCAAGTGCCGCAGTTCGCCGTGAACCGGGATGAGGAAGCGGGGGCGTACCGTTTCTAGCATGATGCGCATGTCTTCGCGGCTGCCGTGCCCGGAGACGTGGACCATTGCCAGCGACCCGTAAATCACGTTGGCGCCGCGACCAAACAGGTTGTTCAGCATCCGGCCTACGTCTTCCTCGTTGCCGGGAATCGTGCCGCCGGAGATGATGATCGTGTCCCCATCATGCACCTGAATTTGGCGGTGTTCCCCTTTGGCCATCCGGTTCAGCGCCGAGCGGGGTTCGCCCTGCGAGCCGGTGGAGAGGATGACCAGTTTGCCGTTCGGGACGTGTTTCTTGATGTCTACAATCAACCCTTTGGGGATGTCGAGATAGCCGAGGTCACGGGCTAGTTCTACGTTTTGCTGCAAGCTGCGGCCGGTGAGGGCTACTTTACGGCCGTATTTGTCCGCCAGCCGCATAATTTCCTGCAAGCGGGCCAGGACGGAGGAGAAGGTAGCGATGATGATCCGGCTGCCCTCCGCTTCGGCAAAGAGGCGGTCGAGCGTGTCGGCCACCAACTGCTCCGTTGGCGTGCGGCCGGGACGATCCGCATTGGTGCTGTCCCCCAGCATGGCCAGGACGCCGTTGGGAGTCAGTTCACGCAGCCGTTTCAGGTCGGTGGTACGGCCGCCGGTGGGCGTCTCGTCCAGCTTGTAGTCGCCCGTGTGGACGATGGCCCCGACGGGCGTATCCACCACTAGCCCGACAGCTGCCGGAATGGAGTGGGCTACGGCGAAGGGGCTGATGCCGAAGGGGCCGAGGTTGAGCGTTTGTTTGTCGTCAATCAGGGTGAGGGTGGCGTGGTTACGCACGCCGGCTTCTTCCAGTTGGCGGGCTACCATGCCCAGGGTGAGGGCCGTGCCGTAAATGGTGACGTTTTGTATCCGTTGCAGCAGGTAGGCCAAGCCGCCGATGTGGTCCTGATGGCCGTGGGTGATGACGATACCGCGTAGGGTTTTCTGGTTTTCCACGGCGTAGTCGAACTGGGGTAGCACCAGGTCAATGCCGTACATATCGTTTTCGGGAAACATGACCCCACAGTCTATGATGATTTGGTTACGGCCGTATTCCAGTAACGTCATATTTTTACCAATTTCCCCCAGGCCGCCCAGGGGAAGTATCTTTAAGTTTTTTGCCATAATAATTTGTTCGTTAGTTTCCTTTATTTTTCAGTGCGTGCGGCATGACTAAATCACGTCTACACGCATCACGTTTTCACGCTATTAAACCTTTTGCTGTTTTTCAGTCGGGTGGGATTACCAGATAGATGAGGCGGAAGGCACTGCGTATAATTTTACGAAAGGAAGCATACCACACAATGATAAGAAAGGCATTAACGCTCATTTCCGGTCAATCATTACGGCTCATGCTATAATTTCTCCAAAGCAGGTGGTTACAATAAGGTCTTCTTTATGAATACACAAAGTTTGGAAAACAGTCCGAAATACCAAAAAATAGCCAACTATGCCACGTTTATTGTCATCATAACGATACTTTCCTGGTTTAATATTTTGTTGTTTTTCCTTTTAGAAAGCGCGTCCACCAGGGGGATTCTCTCTTGGGCCAATGGTATCCTGACATTGATTTTGTTGCTGGATGTATTGCTTCGCTGGCGCTGGGCCAAATCTGCCAGAGGGTATTTTGTTGATCGATATGGCTGGCTGGATCTTATTGGCAGTTTTCCTGTTTTTAGTTTAGCCCGCCTGCCCAACGTTATCAAAACAATCAGGGCGTTACACAAAATGGGTTCTCGTCATTTTGTGCGTTCCTTCATCAGCAACCGGGGAGAATCGGCCGTTTTGACGATAACGCTGGCTGTTATTTTATTATTTGAATTTGCGTCTATTTTTATTTTGTGGGCGGAA
>JALUPA010000116.1 GCA_027054335.1 Ardenticatenaceae bacterium | reverse complement strand
CTGCTGGACCGCACTTTCGGTGAATTCCTGCAACAGGGACACCAGGCAGGGAGAAGCCTATGTATAATAGCGTTTGCACTATTTTATGCGCTGTTTTTATGCAACTGTAGGGTAAAGACTCTTACTACATCAACCGAGAGCACATCAACACCAAGCCGGATGGTACAGCTACATTGATTGAATATGGCGGGCATTTTGTTAGAACGACCTTCCCTGACGGTACTGTCACAACAGACGGCTATTCTGGTGATCGCCTTTTTGGATATCAAAGCCGGTATTTTTCTTTTGCGGAAGTTACCACGCCGGGAGGTTTAAGAAACAGAAAAGGTATTCTGGCGCGTTCTGTTCAGTTATCCGATGTGGAAGATCCATTCAGCCTGCTTCAATATACAGAAACTGTTATAAACAAAAACAACAATACGCTTACAGGTTATATCTACGATGCGGCCACCCGCACCTGGACAACCACCAGCCCTGAAGGCCGTACGTCGACCACCGTCATGGATGCCTTGGCTCGTCCCGTTCTGACCCAGGCGGGAGACCTCGAAAGCATCATGCTCAGCTACGACACCCGTGGCCGCCTGTCAGCCATGACCCAGGGCCAGGGCGCCGATATACGCACGACGACATTCGCCTATCATCCCAGCGGCCCGCAGGCCGGCTGGCTGTCCGGCATCACCGATGCCGAAGGGCGGCAGACCTTGTATGAATATGATGCCGTGGGCAACGTGACCCGCCAGACCCTGGCGGATGGCAGGGCAATAGATTTTACCTACGACGCCAACGGCAACCTGACCAGCATCACCCCGCCCGGCGGCACGCCCCACGTCTTCGCCTACGACGCCGTCAACCAGGAGAGCCAGTACACCCCGCCGGACGTGGGCACCGGGGCTAACATCACCCAGTACAGCTACAACCTCGACAAACAACTGGAGCTGATCACCCGCCCCGACGGCCAGACCGTGGACCCGGTGTACAACACGGTGAGCGGCCAACTGGAACGCCTGACCATCCCGCGCGGAGACTACCTGTACGGCTACGACCCCGTGAGCGGCCAACTGAATCAGATCACCGCCCCCGGCGGCGGGATACTGAGCTACACCTACGACGGCTTCCTCCCCCTGACCGAGACCTGGACAGGGGATGTGAGCGGCACGGTAAGCCGTGGCTATGACAATGATTTTCAAATTATCAGCCTGTCAGTGAACGGCAGCGCCATCAACTATACCTACGACAATGACGGCCTGCTCACCGGCGCGGGGGCCCTCACCCTAAGCCGGGACCCTCAAAACGGGCTGCAGACTGGAGCGGTCCTGGGGGGTGTTTCCACCGCCTTTGGATATAATGCTTTTGGTGAACTGACGCGAGTGGATGTTGCCGGAACCGCGGCACAGGTGACCGCCATGCTCGACAACGCCGTTGTTACTGCTGACACCCTGCGCGTGACCGGCCAGATCAATCAGGCGGGGTCCGTCGTTATCAATGGGCAAGCCCTGACGCGTCTGCCGGACGGTACATTTGAGGATACCGTGCCACTGCCGATAATAGGCGTGAATGAACTGGCGATTGAAGTCTACGACCCGGGCGGCGCACTGGTGTACAGTACCCTCGAAACGGTTGATCGCCAGTTGCCAGCTACAAATGTTCAAGTTGACCAGGTGTTAAGCATTGCGGCCAATGGAGATGTATATTACCTGGAAGCGGGGG
>JALUPA010000115.1 GCA_027054335.1 Ardenticatenaceae bacterium | reverse complement strand
ATTTTACTCTCTGTTTCTAAAAGATGGATTTATGTTACTGAGAATAGTCGCCGTTTGTTAGATTTTCCTCAACATTGCGATAGAGTTTCATTTGAATTTTGTCTACCGTGATTTATTGAGAAGATACTTAAATTCCTACAAAACTACCCCTTTGTAGGTTATTCCAGAAAACTTTGAGACGCCATTCCAGAAAATTATGAGACGTATTCCAGAAAACTATGAGACCATTCCAGAAAACTGTGAGATACGACAATACGACAACTACACATCCAGATTACGTACTTCTGAGGAATGGGTCATGATAAACCGCTTGCGGGGACCCACTTCAGACCCCATCAGCATGTCAAACGTTTTGTCGGCGGCAACGGCATCTTCAATGGTTACTTGCAGCAGAATACGTTCTGCCGGGTCCATTGTGGTTTCCCATAGCTGTTCCGGGTTCATTTCGCCCAGACCCTTGTAACGCTGAATCTCATATTTCTTGTCCGCTTTTTGCAGTTCGGCAATGACCTGCTCATTTTCGGCATCAGAATAAATATAGCGCAAGTTTTTTCCGCTTTTGATGCGATAGAGAGGTGGTTGGGCGATGAAAAGATGGCCGTGTTCAATGAGCGTGGGCATGTAGCGGAAGAAAAAGGTGAGCAGCAGCGTGCGGATATGGCTGCCGTCTACGTCGGCGTCGCACATGATGATAATGCGGTGGTAGCGTAAATTTTCTTGGTCAAACGTTTCGCCAATACCTGTGCCCAAGGCGGAAATCATCGCTTTCACTTCGTTGTTCGCCAGAATTTTGTCCAGCCGGGCGCGCTCCGTATTCAGAATTTTACCGCGCAGGGGCAAAATCGCCTGAAAGTGCCGGTCGCGCCCCTGTTTGGCGGAACCGCCGGCCGAATCTCCCTCAACGATGTACAGTTCACATTTGGCCGGGTCCCGCTCGGAGCAGTCGGCCAGCTTGCCGGGCAGGGTCATGCTTTCCAGGGCGCTTTTGCGCATGACCAGCTCGCGGGCCTTGCGGGCGGCGGCGCGGGCGCGGGAGCTGGTGAGGCAGCGTTCTACGATGCGTCGGGCTTCGCGTGGGTTTTCGTCCAGATAAGCGGACAGGGCTTCGGCGGTGGCGGAGGCGACAGCCCCGGACACTTCGGCGTTCATCAGCTTCACTTTGGTCTGGCTTTCAAATTGGGGGTCGGGGTGTTTGATGCTGACGACGGCCGTTAACCCCTCCCGTGTATCGTCACTGGAAAAATTCTTATCCTTTTCCTTGAGAAAATTGTTCTTGCGGGCAAAGGAGTTGATGACGCGGGTGACGGCCGTGCGCAGACCGGTCAGATGCGTGCCGCCGTCTGGTGTGTGGATGGTGTTGGCAAAGGAATACTCCGACGTAGAGATACCTTCTGTGTATTGCAAGGCCACTTCAATTTCAATGTTGTCAATTTCCTTTTTGGCGTAAACCGGGCTGTGCAGTGTCTTCCGGTTGCGGTTTAGATAGCGCACAAATGATTTAACGCCGCCTTCAAAGTAAAAACTCATTTCTTTGGTGGGAGACGGCCGTTCATCACGCAATTTCAGAAAGACGCCGCTGGTCACAAAAGCCATCTCCCGGAAGCGGTTCAGCAGCGTGTCAAAGCGGTAATGAGCATCATCTTCAAAGATAGTGGGGTCAAACTTGAAAAGACTGGTCGTACCAGTTGCTTCACCCCTTTTCAGCTTGCGTACCTTCTTTACCGGCCCTTGGGGAATACCGCGAGCATACCGCTGCTCCCAGACGTACCCTTCGCGCCGCACCGTCACTACCATCCATTCAGACAGGGCATTGACGGCTGCTGCCCCCACACCATGCAGTCCGCCGGATACCTTGTAAGCAGCATTGTCAAACTTGCCGCCGGCGTGCAGCGTTGTATGTACCAGTTCCAGGGCCGATACTTTTTCTGTAGGATGTTTGGCCACGGGGATACCCACGCCGTCGTCCGTCACGCTGACGCTCTCATCCTCGTGGATAGTTACTTCGATACGGCCGCAGCGGCCGGCCAGCACCTCGTCTATGGAGTTATCTACGATTTCATAAACTAGGTGATGCAGCGCCTTTACATCCGTGCCGCCGACGTACATACCGGGGCGGCGGCGCACTGCTTCCAGCCCTTTCAATACCTGGATACTACCAGCATCATATTGTCTTTCCGCTTCTGTTTTGGCCATTAGTCAATTCCTTATAAGAGTTGTTGGGTTTTGCAGATGAGGCGGGGACGCATCACACATCAAAAATACGCCTATTTTCCCTCACAATTACGTGTAAATTCATGCCATAATTATACCACATCCGTTCTAAATACTCTACATAAATGAGGGGAAGATTGGTGGCAGGAGTTACGCTGGATTAGGGGAAAAACAGATGGTTCTTCAGGGGAAAATTTGTTCCTTCTCCAACCGGCGCTGAGTTTACCGAAGTACTGGTTATGGCTCTGTACGCCGTGACGCATCTGGGGTCATCACTGCATTGGCCGATCCGGTGGACGGTGCGGAGCGTTTGGCAGCACAGGCCAATCAACGTGTTTCCCCGCGATGTTGAGGAGACGATTTATGAGATGCCGGGAGTGCGGGAAACGGCCGTGACCATGAAAAGAAGGCCAATTCATTGCCTGCGTGGTCAAATGCTCCCCCGACCAGCCACCCACCCTGACAGGGCAAGCAGTCCCTGAAGCTGTGGCTAATTGCCCTTAATTGTTATTGTTACCGATACCAATTGACCCGGCTTTTCTGGCATACTGAACAGTTCACTTGTCGCCAGTAAACTGCCTTCTTTACCGTCATATACTTGCCAGCGGAAAGAGGCGGCGTCGCCTACAAGCTCGGGGCCGACGTACCAGAGCGCCTTATTATTGTCGGTCAATTGTCCCCCCCAGCCATCTACGTCATACCAGGCGCCGTCCCCAGCCAGCCACTGCACTTGTGTCCACAGGTCAGCCTGAACCGGCGTCACTTGCAGCTCAATAAATCCGCCTTTTTCTTCTATAATGGGGAGCGGTGTTGGTGGCGGCGGCGGAGTTGGTCGTGGAGGCAGTCCATTGCCAACGGCCGTAAATCCAGTCATTGTCAATGTTATCACTATACTAGCTATTATCAGAAAGATGCGCATCATTTTTGACATTTTATTGCCCAACCTTATTGGATTACTCTCCTGCCGCTTCCAGCACTGCGGGAGAGTTGAATTTGTCCTATTCACTTCTTTTCTGTCCATAAGCCGTTTCTGGCAAAAGCGCCGGGGGCTGTTCAGTTTTTCGTATTGAAATTGTTGCTGCTGTAACCGTGGAAGCGATATTATTATACACGCCGCCAGATACCTCGTGGTTTTCCAGTACGGCCCCATATGTTGTGCTGCTGTTAAACGAATCTACCTGGGCATATACCGTTGATCCTGCCGGGATTGTGCCCCCGAAATAGCTCATATTTGGCAGATAATAAGCGCCACCCACTGTTAAGGTAATCGTTTCGCCGGGGTTCAACGACACCGTCACACCCCAAACCAGTCCTTCGCCGCCATTGGTCACCCAGGTTTGATTGACGCCTGTCGGCGCCGAATCCGGGTTGATGTAAACATCTACCCAGAAAGCGTCATTGACTACGGCCGTTCCCTGGTTCTTGATTACTACCTGCACATTATTACCAGTGACCATCAACAATTCCACTACCAGGTCGGGATAACTTGGTGATATTACCACCGGCAGATAGGTATAGAAAATTGTCACTGTCGTGCCTGTCCCGCCGAGAGCGACGTCTACTGTTCCCTCGTCGCTGTCGTCGGAAACGATGCTCAAGTTGGCCGACTTGCTCCCCGTGGTCGAGGGATCGAAGGAGACTTGGGCCGTGCGGGAACTCCCCGGTGTCAGGGTCGTCTCTCCGCTGTCGCTCTCAATAACGAACTGGCTCGCGTCGCCCCCGGTCAGGCTAACGCTGCTGATGTTCAAGTCGGCCGTGCCGTCATTGGTAATGACCACCATCTGCGAGATGGTCGCTCCGGCGTCCACGTCCTGGCTGCCGAAAGTGAGGCTCATCGGAGCAACTGTGATCTCCGGCGTAACAATCCCCATGCCCGAAATGGCAAAGGTGTAGGGGTTTTCATCCGTGTCGTTGTTGGCAATGGTGACTGTATCAGTGAATGTGCCTGCCACCACAGGATCGAAAGTGATAGCGAAGGTAGCGGTGTTCCCGGGAGCAATCGTGCTACTGATCGGCTGCGTACTCACACTAAAATACGTCCCGTTGGTCAGGGTGACGGCTGGCGTGCTGGTCAGGTTCAAATCGGCGCCTCCTGAATTGCTGATGGTGAAGGTGTGGGTAATGGGTGCGCCACCTACGGCCACACTGCCAAAGTCGGTGCCGTTAGTGGTAGCGGGGATGGTGGAACCGTTGGGGATGGATTGACCGTTGCCCAGGATGTCAATTTCGGGTGACGGGCAAGCGACGTTTGTTTGAACACTATCATTGTTTGTAACGTTGGAATCGGTTTGCGAGGTTGCTGTCAGGGGAAGGGTATCCACACCGCAGGCCCCTTCAGGGCTTAACTCGACGGTAACCGATGCGTTTGCATCTGCTCCAACCGTAACAGTATTCCCATCAGGTAAGGAAACGCTCCAACCCTCAGAAGAAATTGCAGACAGGTCAAAAGTGTCTTGGAAAGCCTGGAGATTATGAATGGTAAAGGTATAAGTGAACACGTCGGTCGGGTTCCCGGACTGTCCTGGCGGAGTCAATACCTGCACGAAACCGGCTTCGGTCCATTTTTCATAAGCCACGATCGTCCAAATATCCCCCGGGGCCAGTGTGGTTTTGTCCCACTCGAGACTGTAATTAGCGTCATGAAGATCTGGGTTTACGGTATCGGGAAGATCACCACTGCATAGTTCACGCCAGTTGGAACTATAACTGCCTTCATAGTAATGATCAGCTGGTGATTCGGTTCCACCATAGAATCCCATGATGCCATCTATACTCGGATCCGGGTTAGTTAAATAAACCATCCTTAGATTAGGGTCCCAGTGACCTTTAGCGGAATCACTGCCGCCAAAGGTGTTGTCGCCGCCGTGAAGGAAGCGGTTGTCCGTGTAGCTTTGAGTACCCACGTTTTCAATAGTCCAGGTGATCTTGTAGTATGAATTTCCATTGATATACTCTGTAATCTGGGTAACTCTCACATTGCCCCCGTCGGCCTCGAACACTGTCTCAATGGTCCAGGGGTCAACCAGAGTATTGGACACAGGGGTGAATTGGTTCGTAGCGTCACAACGTTTGCCAGGAGCGGAGCCAAAGTCATAGTCCAGGCTTGTGCCGTTCAAGAATAAAAATGAGCCTCTGGCATACCTGTAATACTGGGATCGCCCCTTGAACCAAACTCCCATTTGTCCATCGTCTTCGACTTCAATAGCTATAGGATCTCCCTCTATGCGCACGTAGGCAGCCAGTACCAGGGAGAAGGTACTTATTATCACAAAAGTCATAACGAGCAGGATGGATATAAATTTGAAAATAGCTGGTTTGTTAGACATAGGGTAAATCCTTTTTTGTTATGAAATTTTTTGGGATAAAAATGGGTTAGCTAACTTCCGTATTCTTGGAATGAAAAACCTACGTAACTTTATTAATAGCTTGGCCCCAGTGTTGTCAGTCCGTTTCGATTATTGATGCAAGGCCTCACTCACGTTCAGCGTTGGCCAGAAGACCAGCCCGGGCCACCCGAATAGTTGCCAATTCACGCAGTACCTTGCCGACTCCACGAGTGCCAAAAGAGCAAAATGCAATAATCTGACGGTCTTCACCAGATGAGTGCTGATCATTGTTG
>JALUPA010000114.1 GCA_027054335.1 Ardenticatenaceae bacterium | reverse complement strand
GCGCGGGCTTCGTCGGCCGTGCGCCCTTTCATTAATGCTTCCGTCTGGGCAAAGTAATTGGCAATCAGTTTGGCTTGATGGTCGCCCAACGGATTTTGGCTTTGGGCGGCAGCCAGGAAATCGCAGGGGATGAGCTTGGTGCCCTGATGAATAAGCTGATAAAAGGCGTGCTGGCCGTTGGTACCTGGCTGCCCCCAAATGACGGGGCCGGTGCTGTAGTTGACCCATTCGCCTGTTTTGGTAACGCTCTTGCCATTACTTTCCATATCCCCTTGCTGGAAGTAGTCGGCAAAGTATTGCATATATTGATCGTAGGGCAGAATGGCGTGGCTTTCCGCGCCCCAAAAATTATTGTACCAGACGCCCAGCAAACCCATAATGACGGGGATATTTTGGGCAAAGGGCGTATGGCGGAAATGCTCATCCGCGGCAAATGCGCCAGTGAGCAGTTCCTCAAAGTTGTCCATGCCGATGGTGAGGGCAATGGAGAGGCCGATAGCTGACCAGAGGGAATAACGGCCGCCCACCCAATCCCAAAACTGGAACATATTGGCCGGATCGATGCCAAATTCGGTGACGGCCGTCTCATTCACAGACATCGCTACAAAATGACGGGCTACGGCCGTATCATCTCCGGCCGCCGCCAAAAACCAGTCCCGCGCCGAATGGGCGTTGGTCATCGTTTCCTGCGTGGTAAACGTTTTAGAGGCAACCAGGAACAGCGTCGTTTCCGGGCTGAGAGGCTTCAGCGTTTCCACCAGGTCCGTGCTGTCCACGTTGGAGACAAAGTGAACGTTCAGGCCGGGCTGGCTGTACGGTTTGAGCGCCGTTGTGACCATCTTCGGCCCCAAATCGGAGCCGCCGATGCCGATATTCACAATGTCCGTGATTGGCTTACCGGTGTAGCCGCGCCAGTCGCCGGAACGCACCGCCTGGCTGAATGTGCGCATTTGCTCCAGGACGGCGTTTACCTGGGGCATCACGTCACGGCCGTCCACGTAGATAGGGCGGTTGGCCCGGTTGCGCAAGGCGACGTGCAGCACCGACCGGTTTTCCGTGACGTTGATTTTCTGGCCGGTAAACATGGCCTCAATCGCCTCATCCAATTTGGCCCACTCAGCCAATCGCCGCAGCAAGGCCATTGTCTCTTCCGTGATGCGGTTTTTGGAATAGTCAAAGAGGATGTTGTTCAGGCGCAGGGAGAAGCGATCAAATCGCTCCGGGTCCTGCTCAAAAAGGTAGCGCATGTGAACGGCCGTCATCTCCAGTTGGTGTTCGCGTAAAGTCTGCCAGACAGGTGCGTGAGTCAATTCAGTCATTATTCTCTTCCTTACTCCTTGTTTATGGGTTGATTTTTGGGGACGGTCTTCGTTTCGCCCATTGTAGGGCGATTTGCTAAATCGCCCGGACGATTTGGCAAATCGTCCTACAGTTTTTGGCCCAAACGAAGACTATCCCCTGATTTTTAGATACACAGTTATGACGGGTTGCGCTGCCGGCATCTTACACGGCGATCAATCTTCAGAAGGTGCCGGCACGTCGGCAAACAAAGCAGCTTCGTGGCGCAGGCGATGGAGAAAATCTACGGATTTGAGGTTGCGTTCCAGAATGTAGGTCAGATAGTAGTGCATGATGGCTTCCAGTTCGGTGTGTAACGGCCGTTTCAATCGCAGCGATTTTACCGTATCCCACGGCCGTGTTTGCAAATAGCGCAGCACTTTGGCCGCCGCCGCGGATATCTGTTGGGCGCGGCGGTCGGCCGTCTGGCAGTTGGGGCAAAGCAGGCCGCCCAACTCCGCGCTGAAAAATTGATCCTGCTCCGCAATCGGCTCGCCGCAGGAGACGCAAGAAAATAGCTGCGGCTGGAAACCGGTCAAGGCCAGCAGGCGCAGTTCGTAATAGCGGGCCGCCAGCAGCATATCATCCGTATAGGCAAACCAGCCCAATGCTTCCGCCAGCAGCCGGTAGATGTCCAGATGCTGGCCCTCCTCCACCGTCAGGCGATCCAGCAGTTCCACGACGTAAGAAGCGTAAGTCGCCCGCACCAAATCATCCCGCAGCGGGCTGTAGCCCTCCACCATTTCCGCCTGGGTAATGATGTTCAGGTCTTTCCCCTTAGCCATCAGGAATTTGCTGCGCATGAACAGTTCCACGTGGCCGGTCTTGCGGCTTTGCGGCTTGCGCGCCCCTTTGGCGATGGCTCTAATCTTGCCCTGCTCGCGGCTGAACAGGGTGAGGAGGCGATCGGCTTCGCCAAAATTGCGCCGTTTAATGACGATGGCTTCGGTGCGAAATGTGCGTTCTCTGGACATGCGCTAAGTTTACCACGATTTGTCAATCGCCAATCATCAATTGTTTGCTAAAATTAGGGGTTATGGCAGTCAACGGAATAATCTACACGAACCAATAACCCCTGTCATGCGCATTGGCTACACTCTGATTGGGGCCTTGCCCGTCAAACTCGACAGAAACCATATCTGGCGCATACGGTCTGGTCAACTGAGGAAAATATGCTGGCGCCCGGCTTAAACAAACAGTCGCGTTAATTTTGCTTGTCAAAAGCCTGTAAATGAAATAAAGTGCGTAATATGAAAGGTAGGAGGTTGCATAATGTCTAAATATGAAGAAATCATCGTGTCATACAGCAACGCGCGCAAGGCATTTTATGCTTATGAAGACACATGCCGTAATTTTGCGCGGGATTTGATTATGGGCATGATCGAATATTTTGAATGGCCGCAGGACAGAGAAATAACGTATATCCCTTTGGGAGAGGAATTGGACCCCAACAACAAATTTTATGCTCTGGCCGGGGCAATGCGCATGGATCAACAATCATTCTGGCATTTCGGTGTGGAACTGACTGTCTCGGAACCTTCCGGCGCATACCCGCTTTCGCTGGTGATGAGTTTCTTCATTAAAAAGGTCGGCCCCTATTTCATTGTTAAATTAGGCCCGGATGGGCAGGAAGTTAAAATCCCCGAAAATAAACCTGTGTCGGAATTAGGCCCTTTCTATGAAGCGATTGCCAACCACATCAAAAAATTCTTTACCAAAGATTACGTACAAGCTGCGGCCAAGCATGAACGGCAATTTGGTTTTATTACTTTATTTGATGAAGATTAAATGAAAGAGCCACAGAGTACTCCAGTTATTCCGGAAACAGCCTGGGTGGCAGATACGGCCGTTATCCGAGGCAACGTTACATTAGGCGAAGACGCCAGCGTCTGGTTTGGCGCTGTGCTGCGCGGCGATGAAGCGCCTATCCGGGTCGGCGATCAAGCCAACGTGCAGGATGGCGCGGTGCTGCACGTCTCCAAAGGCTTTCCTTGTATTGTGGGTCGTTGCGTCACCATCGGTCACCGGGCCATCGTGCATGGCTGTACGGTGGAAGATGACGCCTTGATTGGCATGGGGGCCATCGTGCTGGACGGCGCGCACGTGGGAGCCGGGGCGGTGGTGGCTGCCGGAGCGGTTGTCTCGCCGGGGATGGAAATCCCGCCGGGAACGTTAGCCTTGGGCGTGCCGGCCCGGATATTTGGCCCGCTCAACGAGAAGCAAAAGCAAATGGGGAAAACGGCCGTCGCCAACTACCTGATCAACAAAGAAGCCTACCGGCGAAGAAAATTTTAATTTGACATCTGCCCCGGCCATCCATTAACCTTTTTATGTTGTTTGACGCCCAATATATTGTGCGGTGTAAGGACCAAAACTTCCGGTAATAAATTCAATGTCCCAATCTATCAGCAGTTTACAAAATTCCCACATCAAAAATGTGGTCAAACTGAATAACCGGCAGCAGCGAGACGCCCAACAATTAACCGTCGTAGAAGGCGTCCGGGAAGTCAGCCGGGCGTTAAGCTGCCACATTTTGCCGGTAGAAGCGTATATTTGCCCGCCGCTCATTACCGGCGATGAAGCCACGGCCGTTGCCCAACACCTGTATCGCCGGGAAGAAAGCGGTCAAACCCGGTTGTATGAAGTCACTCCCGCCGTTTTTGCCAAGATGGCTTATCGCGGGCAGAGCGGCGGCATTCTTATGGTTATTCCTTATCTGACACGGCCGTTAAACGACATCCCTCTCAGCCCCAATCCCTTCCTGGTCATCATCGAAGGCGGGGAAAAGCCGGGCAACCTGGGAGCCATCCTGCGCACGGCCGACGCTGCCGGCGTAGACGGCGTTATCATTAGCGAAGATGAGACCCGGCGCGGTACAGACGTTCACAATCCCAATGCCGTGCGCGCCAGTCTGGGGGCGCTGTTCTCCGTACCGGTCGCTGTGGCCGCCACCGACGAAGTGATTGATTGGCTGCACCGCCGGCATATTCGCGTTGCTATCACGACACCGGACGCTATGGAGACATATACGGCCGTCAACCTGACCGGCCCTATCGCCATCGTCATGGGCAGCGAAGCGCACGGCCTGAGCGACGCCTGGTTCGACGCCGCAGACGTGCAGCTTACCATCCCCATGTTTGGCCTGGTAGACAGTTTGAATTTATCGGTAGCTACGGCCGTTATCCTGTATGAAGTTATCCGTCAACGCGAAGGGCAACCAAGCAAACAACCTTCTCTGACACCTGTATAAGTAAACAATGATTCGTGTTGCCCTCATCTCCGACATTCACGGGAACCTGGTTTCATTTGAAGCTGTTCTGACCGATATTGACCAGCAAAATATTGACGAGATCATATTCTTGGGGGATGCTGCCACTCTCGGCCCCCAGCCCCATGAAGTTGTCATTCGTCTGCAACAATTAGGCTGCCCCTGTATCATGGGCAACCACGAAACCTACCTCTTCAAACCCACACTGGGGCACGCTTATATGCGTGGTACACAATGGTTCACCGATACGCTCTCCTGGTGCCGCGGCCAACTCACCCCGGACGATTACAAGTTTTTGGGCCAATTTTCCCCTATCTTAAAGTTTGGGCTGGGGCCGGACACACACTTGCTTTGTTTTCACGGCTCGCCCCGTTCCAACGTGGAAAATATTTTTGCTACGACGCCCGCTGCTGAATTGGACGAAATGCTAAACGGCCATCAGGCCACAATTATGGCCGGCGGCCATACCCACGTACAAATGCTGCGCCAGCACAAAGGGCTGATGCTGGTCAACGTCGGCAGTGTGGGGATGCCTTTTGCAGAAATGCCTTTTACCGGCAATGGCCCCACTATCATGCCCTGGGCAGAATACGCTATCGTCACCTATGACAATGGCTCTGTCAGCACGGAATTACGCCGCGTGGCTGTGGATACGACGGCCGTAAAACAAGCTGCCCTGGACAGTCAAATGCCGGAACCAACCGATTGGTTGTCCAACTGGACAACACTCAACACGATGGATGCGTAAGATGAGAATAACAGCCCTGGATCATCTGGTTCTGACCGTCAAAGATTTGGACGCAACTTGTGATTTTTACAGCCGTGTTTTGGGGATGGAAGTGGTGGTTTTTGGCAACGGCCGTAAAGCGCTCCATTTCGGCCAACAAAAAATCAACCTGCACCAGGCCGGCCGCGAATTTGAACCCAAAGCCGCCCACCCCACACCCGGTTCCGCCGATCTTTGTTTCCTCATCGAAACACCCCTGGAAGAAGCCATCCAACACATCCAAAACCTGGGTATCCCCATCCTGGAAGGCCCCGTCGCCCGCACCGGCGCAACCGGCCCTATCACCTCCATCTACCTGCGCGACCCCGACCACAACCTCATCGAAATTGCCACGTTATAATGACCCCCAAAAACTGGACCACAAGCTAAGGTGGAAAAAGATATAATCTAACCAGCTTGTGGAGGACAAAAAATGACCAGTAGACGGAAACAATACAA
>JALUPA010000113.1 GCA_027054335.1 Ardenticatenaceae bacterium | reverse complement strand
ATTTTGTAAACGTCACGGCCGTACATAAAGCGCAACGGCGTCCCCACAATATCGCCCACGCCCACCGGCGCGTCATCCAGAAAAAGGATAACCGCATCCGGGGCCAATTGTGCATCAAGCTGCGCCAGTTGGGGCAGAATACCGGCATAATCCACCTGGCTGACAAACCCTCTGGACGACCAGGCCATGCCGCCCAGCCAAAGAATTGCCAGCAAAACAGCCAGACCCCTTTCCCACAGCGTCCGTCTGCGCGCCAGCGCTGCCAGCAACGTCGCCGCGCCCACAGTAAACAACGGCAAAACGGCCGGCACATACCGGCGCATGGCATAAATCTGGTGCGGGTTGTTGCGGATATTCCAGATATAAAACAAGGTGAAAAAGAGCGTCACGGCCAGCATCACGGCCGTATCCCAGTTCAGCCGCCACACCAGCCAGCAAATCCCCAAAAAGCCCAGCCAAATGCCCACGGGTGAGAGATACCAGCCTAGTCGAATTAAATTCTCGTGGTCATAATCGGCAATGGGATTGGCGCTGAATTGGTCGTTCCACACACGCAGATCAGGATTGTACGGCCGGACAAACCAGTTATACAAGGCAAATGCCAGCAAAAAGGAAATAGTGAGAGCCAGCAACGGCCGTCTGTACCGGTTCAACCAATTGCCAATAGCTGCGTGATACCGGATCATCCCCCACAAACCGACCAAACCAGCTACCAGCAGCGCCGCTAGAACAACCTGATTTTTAAGAATACTGCGCACGCCGAACTCATACAAGGCAAAAAAGTATGGCCGGCTCTGCGTCAGTGCGTGTAGTAGGGAATGCAGGACGAGCAGTAGCAGCGGCGCACCAAACCAGACAACACCTTTGCGCCGCGCCGCCCAAAACCAGGCCAGGAAAACCAGCAGGATGGGCAGCATAAAAATCGCATCAATGCGCACCAGAAAAACCGCCCCTAGACTGCTCCCGGCCACAAAGGCCCACAGCGAAACCGACTGCCGCTGCTGCAGCCAGACGCCCGTTGCCCAAAACCCGGCCCATAAAAAAAACTGCGTCTGCAACTCCGTCGTCGGGTAGCGGGCAAACCAGACCTGCATCGCGCTCAGACTGAGAGCGGTTACAGCCAGCGCCGCTGCCTCCCAGCCTGCCAGGTGGCGTACAAACAGGTAAATTGCCAGACAACTGAGCAGCGCCCAGAAGCCCGTCAACAGCAAAACGGCCGTCACCCCGTCCAGCCCGTAGGCCACAGCCTGCCAAACCGGATGAAACGGGTAAAACTGCGGCTCCACAACCCCGTTGGCCGCATCTGTCAGGTAAAAACCGGGCAGCAAATATGAACCGGCGACGGGATTGTTGATGGGGCGGGACAGAATGGACTGCACGGCCGGAGACAGTTGAGCAAACGTCTCATCCCGGAACACAATCGAACCGGTGCGGTCAATGCTGGCTGCCAGATTGACGTAGACGCCCGCATCCGCCCCACCATGCACAAACTGGTGCGGCCGGAAAAAGAGCCACAAGGCAGCCATCAGCCAGAGGAGCAAAAACCATTTTTCCCAGCGGCGCGGCAGCAGGATGGGCGGACGTTCCGGTGGCGGGGCGAGAGGCGGCCGCCAGGGAAAACGCCGCTTGTAGCCGAAAACAACCATAACCAGTGCGTAGGCCAGCCAGACGCCCCCCAGCAGCGGCAGCGAATACAGCCCCAGTTCCGCCAGGATCAACGCCGCTTCGCCAATGAGAACTGCACCCAGGACAAGACAGCTCATCAGCCAGGCCAGCCAATCCCCGGCAAACGGCACGCGGGACAGAAACGGCCGTAACGCCAGCCAGCCTGTCGCCAGCAAAACTAAAGCAATCACCGCCAATGCCAGCCAGCCAGCCATCAAAACCCTCCGTACAAATCCAGCAATCGGGCGGCAAACGCGGTGTAAGCGACCGCGGCGTGCTGCGGCCGGCATTTCGTTTCGATGTAGCGGCGCGCCCGCTCGCCCAGTGCAGCCCGCAACACCGCCGAATCCGCCAGCCGGGACATCTCCCGCAGCAACGCTGCCTCGTCCATCACCGGCAGCTGTACACAGGTATCACCGGGAATTTCCGCGTACCAGCCGTGCTTGAAAACTAGCACCGGCTTACCCGCGGCCATGCCCCGCAAGGCAGATGCGGACGTCTCGCCGGTTGTGGGGTAGCGCAGATTCACAATCACGTCGGCTGTTGTAACCCAATCCACAAAATCCGGCAGATCGGCGGCGTATCCGGCGTAATAAACCCGGTCTTCCAGTTGCAGTTCAGCTACAAGCGCTTCCGGCTGTACTTCCGGCAGCGCGTCGCCGACCAGCAGGTAGTAAACGCGGCTGTTTTGCCGCGCCAGCCGGGCAAAGGCGCGCAGGGTCAGGTCAATCTGTTTGGCGGCGGCCATCAACCCCACGCTGGCAAAAATAACTGCATCCGGGGGAAAGGGGAGGTCAGCCCGTCTGCTTTGCCCGGTTTGCGGCGGCATTGGCTGGGGAATGTGGGCGATGGGGAGTTCCGGGTTGCGCTTTTGTGCTTTTTGGGCAGCAAACTGGCTGTGAACAATGAGGCCAAGTGCCAAATCTAGGACGCGGCCGTTCAGCGGCGGCAGGGCCAGATCGTGGACGGCGCCGGCATGGCCGTTGTAGCTCAACTCCCGCTGGTAACGGGCCGCCTCGCCCCAACCGGCCGCGTCAGCCAGAAAATGATGCAAGACGTAATCGTGCAGCACGGCAATGCCGGGATAGCGGCTGAACATCTCGTAGATGTTCTTGTGGAAGCGGCTGTTGCCCAGATGGTAAACCGGTAAATCGAACCGGTTGAGGACGGCGGGATAGTCGCTTGACGGCCGTATCTCAAACCGTTCCCGCAAAACGGCCGTGACCCCGCCGGGATCGTCGGCAAACAGGGTTACGTCCGCCAGTTCCGCCACAAAGGGCAGAAGATCGCGGCTGTAATCCGCAATGCCCGTCCGTTGGGGCGGCAGCGGGCTGAACCAGGCCAGGCGCAAGGAAGCGGACGACATGCGGCTTATTCCGCTTTCTCCGGCGGGGATAGCTGCGCTTCAAGCTGCCGCACGTGCTTTTGTGTCTGGCACAAGGCGATGCGTAATTCTGCTACTTGCCGGGTCAGCGTCACCAGTTCCCGATCCTGGTCGGCCAGCCGTTTGTCCAGCAGCTGCCACTGGACGGCCGTCAACCGGTTAAACTCATTCTGCTGGCGGAACGCACCAACGAGCAGCCATCTGGCAGCCACGTTACCCCATAAATTACGGAAGGCAGCCACAAGCGGGCCAATGACAGGCGTGGCGGATTGCAGAGATTCTACCTTGATCTGTGATTTTTGGGCGAGCAGATTTTCGTTCATAAGTGGCAGGTGTCCTTGTCTCATGGCGCGGCGTTGGGCCAGGGTGACGGCCGTACCCGCCAAATCGGTCAACACGTCCTGGTAGCCGCCAGTTTGCGGCTCCAGCCCGCGGGCGGGTAAAACGTCCGGCAGTCGGAACATCATCTCCAGGTAAATCCGGCGCATGGTTTGCAACGCTTCCGCAGCGCCCATACCGGCCATAAATTCTTTCTCAGCCGGGGGTAGTTCCCGCAAAAAAGCGTCGGGTGGCGCATGTTTCAGCAAAAAGAGTAGCCGGTTGCGCTGCAAATTGTGAAAAAGCGGCCGGTCAAACTGGCGAAAGGTCATGGATTCGTGATGGATGGCAACGGAGCGGGGTGCGTAAACGACCTGAAAGTTGGCAGCTTTGGCCCGCAAGCAAAAATCCGTTTCTTCGTAATAAAACGGGGCAAAATCTTCGTCAAAAACGCCGATTGTTTCCAGAACGGGCCGGGCAATGGCCATAGACGCGCCGGTGACGTAATCAACGACACATTCTGTATCAGCCTGCCCCGTATCTTCTTCCCGGTAAAAACGGTGTCGCCCTATCCCCAGCGGCCATTCAATCATGGCCCCGGCGTGCTGCAAGGTACGGCCGTCGCCAAAATACAGTTTGGAGCCGGTGATGCCCACAGTCGGATTGGCCGCAATGGGACGCACCAGTTCTTTCAACCAATCCGGGCGCGTTTCCACATCCGTATTCAGCAAAACCGCAATCTCCTTCCGGTGGCAGCGCAGGCCGACGTTCATCCCTTTGCTGAAGCCCAGATTGTCGTCATTCTGGATGATGCGGGTATCGGGGAAGTTCTCTCTTGTCCAGGCTACGGAGTCATCGTCGGAATGGTTGTCTATAAGGACGATCTCGTAATCGGGGTAATCTAGGCGGGCAAGCGGCGGCAGACAGGATGCCAGCAGAGTACGGCCGTTCCAGTTCAGCACGTAAATGGTCACGGAAGGCCATTGTATGTTTGTTTGCACCGCCATTTGAGGGCCGGATTCTGTTCCTCTCACCATTCACCTCATACGCAAGGCGAGAGTTTATCACATTTTGCGGCGGGCGTTTACCTCATTGAGGTGGGGTTAATGTGCCGCTTCAGGGATGCCAGGTGATGGTGGGCGGCACGGCCGTTTCCGCATACGGCCCGTTCTTCAAATCGTCAAAGTAAGCAAAAGCCAGTAAATCCCGGTAGGAAAAGAGGGCGTGGCCGGCCGTACCGATTTGCCGGGCCATCTCAATACGGGCGGCGATTTCGGCGAAGTTGCAGTAGCCTGTGCCAATACCGGGAATGATGTAACGGCCGTTGCTGTCCGCCTGAAAATCTGTGACCAATGTCTGCCAGCGGGAGCGTAGCCAGTAATCGGTCGTTTCGTCCTCAATATAGTTACCGTCGGCATCGCAGCCGTTATAGCCGCTGCCGGGATAAATCATGGGGGAGATGCTGTCAATGTAGCCGCCGGCCAGCCACGCTTTGGAATCCTGGTAATAGTTGAAGTAGCCTTGCTGCGGGTGGCCGGAAAAGCCCCAGGCCGGATCGAGTTGGTGGATAGGCCAGACGGCCGCCGAGAGCCACAAGCCCGGTTTTAGCGGCACGACTTCCTCATAAAAGCGGCGCACCGTACCGTTGACTTGCGCTCGCTGCCAGTCGCCATAACCGGCGTCGCTGAAGCAGGCTGCGTCGTAGCGGTCGGCGCTCACCGGGTCGCAGGAGGTAGCGCTGCCGGCGTAGCGGATGTGATCCAGGTGGATACCGTCAATGTCGTAGCGCGTCACTAAATCCTGCCCGATGGCGATGAGGTGGTCATCCACAAATGTGGAGGCGGGCGTGGCTCGACGGTAGCCGCCCAAACATTCTGTACCGTCGCTTAGTTGCTGTAAGCCGCCTGACGGACCGTATTGATCGTTCAGTTGGTAGTAAAGCGGGCGCGGCGTCACGTTCTCTGGCGGCGGTGTGTTGCAGTTCCAGACGGGGTAAACGTTGATGTAGGCGTGGACTTGCAGCCCGGCAGCGTGAGCTTTCTCTACCATGTAAGCCAGCGGGTCCCAATAAGGATCGGGAGCCTGTCCCAATGCTCCGCCAACCCGCTTTGACCACGGTTCCAGCGTGGAGGGATAAAAAGCATCGGCCGTCCCCCGCAACACCATGGAAGCGACATGGTCCTGGTTGCGCCAGGCCCTGCGCACCTATCGCGGTGTTTCCAAAGTGTATCTGCCCTTGTACGTGGCCCAATTTGAGTTCAGCTACAACCGTCGGCACGATACGCGCTGGAGTCGTGTCCTCGATGTCATGCAAGTGGTACTTCAGGCCGATGCCGCTCCCTATGCTGGCCTGTGTGGCTACGGCTGAGTTCGCGGAGGTGTGTCCCGTGGCTGGTTAGTTGAGATGGTATCATCTTCATCATACAGATCAGTACCGCTCCCGGCGATTTTTACCTGCCAGGGAGTGAGG
>JALUPA010000112.1 GCA_027054335.1 Ardenticatenaceae bacterium | reverse complement strand
GCCTTGTGTGTTGGCGGCTTGGCTGGATTGAATGGCCGCGCCTGCCTGCGCCTCCGGGGCAGGATTCCCGGCCGCTTGCCCTGTGCTGCAAGCGACCAGGGTAAATCCTGCTGTCAGGAGGAGGAGTATGAAAGCGATTTGGGTGCGTGTTGTGTTCATAGGGTCAATTTTCCAGATCGTAGCGCATGGACTCGTACTCTTCTTTGGTGAGTTCCCCCCGCGCATACCGCTGCTTTAAGATGTCTAGCGCCGATCCGTTGTCTGACGGCCGTGACTGTGACCCATTGTTCTTGGGGAAGAGGTTGCTGAGCAGCCAGATACCCCCGCCAATGATCACAATCCAGAACAGGGCTATGAAGATAAACCCAAAGCCGCCCAATCCCATGCCAAATCCTGTCATCATGATATTCTCTCCTGCTCATTCCTCTGTGATTTCAGGGAAATGAGTGTATTGTTTGTTTTTACTGTCATCAGTGTAGCCGGGGGGTGTAACGGCCGTTTAACAAAAGTATGACGATTTTGTGACAATTTAACGGCCGTATACCAAATCTTCCCGAATGCTGGCTTCCAGTTCTGCCAGTTGCTCATTGGCTTCCAGCGCCTTGAGTTCCGCTTCACGGGTAGCCAGTTCGTCGCGCAGGTCGTCAATACGGCGCAAATCCTGGCGCAGGGCGTTGCTGCGCTCTTCCAGCGTGGCGGCGCGATCCAGCGCTTCCTGGCGGGTGGTCAGATAGGCGCGGGCGGCCGTGTCATCACCGATGGCCGCTTCCGCTTTGGCGGCGGCTGTGTCGGCCTGTTGGCGCAAACGGGACACGTCTGCTTCCAGTTTGTCCAGCACTTGTTCCGATTCGGCGCGGGCCGCTTCCAGTTTGGAGCGATGTTCGTATAGCCGGTTCAGGCTGCGCACAATGTCGTTGTTGCGCTGGTGCGGCGGCGGGGTAACGGCCGTAGACTTGGCTGACGTTGTTACCGCCTCACCGCTGCGCATCCGGGCCAGATCGTCCCAACTGAGTTGGCTGTTCTGAGCCATTTCCAGCAAACGATAGTAAGTGCTGGCGGCAATGTCGCCGCGAGCGTACATTAGTTTGACTTCCTGCTCAATGCTGGGCTGCGGCGCAGGGGCTGTGTGCGGCTGGCTGCTGCCGCAACCGGAAGAATTTTGCTGGGCTGTGTCTACAATGAACCCTTCAAACAGGTGATGAATACCGTGCATCTCGTTTTCTCCTTCAAAAATGTAGGGCGATTTGCCAAATCGCCCTACGTTAAACTCATTAAGCTGGGACGGCCGTCTTTTCTTTCAGCCGGGCCAATTCTTCTTCAATGGCCTGGTTACGGCCGATTTCTGCCAACTGCCGGTCAATGTCGTCTACGTCCGGTTCCAGAACGTCCGGCAAAATGCCTTCGTCCACCAGCGCGTCAATGGCGTCGGCGCGGGATTGCATTTCCTGGATGCGGGCTTCGGTGCGTTGGATGGTATTGCCCACGTCGGCCAGGTCACCGGAGATGCCGCTCAAGGCTTCCTGAACACGCAGCTGCGCCTGGGCGGCGTCGTGAATCGCTTTCAATTCTTCTTTGCGGGAACGGAACAGGGCGATTTTGCGGTCCAGGTTGACCTGGGCTTCTTTCAACGTGGCTTCCTGCCGTTCCAGGCTGGCGATGCTATCGGCCAAATCGGCCTGGCGGGTCTGGCTTTCCTGTTTGCGTTGCAAGGCGATGCGGGCCAGATCGTCCCGGTTGGCGTTGACGGCCATTTGCGCCTGCTCTGTATATTTGCTGACGGCCGTAGCCAACTGCGCCTCTTGTTTTTCCAGGCGGCGTTTGGCTGCGCTCACTTCCACCAGACTGCGGCTCAACTGCCGCCGGTTTTCTTCCAGTTTGGTCAGACTGTAATCCAGGCTGGCCTTCGGGTCTTCCAATTGATTGGCCGCTGCGTTAGCTTTGGCCTGAAATATCTCTTTGAATCTGGCTATGATACTCATGATTGTGCTTCCTTTCGCTAAATCAGGGCCGTGAAGGCCCTGATTCGCGGTTATTTTTTATTCCAAGAAGTTCAACTTCACATCAGGTTTCCAAATCGCGGCGCATGTCTTCATACTCTTCTTTGGTAATCTCGCCGCGAGCGTACCGTTCCTTCAAAATACGTAAAGCAGAACTGCTTGTGTTTGCCGGGGTGACATTGGCTGTAGACGATCCTGCTCCTGTCAGACCGCGCACGGCCAGGACGATGAGGGCAATGAGGCCGCCCCAGAACAGAATCATCATCAAACTACCAAATAACATCCAACCCCAACCAAATCCTTGTCCCCACCACATCATAGTTACACCTCCGTTGGAGATTGGTTCAATCCTTCGACTGCGCTCAGAACAAGTCTTGAAGATTGAACCAATCTGACATTAACTCAGGTCATTACGAATTTGTTCAAACTCTTCTTTGGTCAATTCACCGCGGGCATACCGTTCTTTGGCAATGTCCAACGGTGATTTGCTGGCCGCTGCCGGGGCTGCCTGAGAGGTAAGTCCCTGCGGCCGCCAGCCTGAGTTGTAAGCGATAATGGCAATCACGGCGATAATCAAAAATAGTCCGATAAACATGATACGCTCTCCTTGTATTCCGGCCTGTGAACGGTTTGGTTCATGCAGACCGGCTAATGTTTTGTTTTTTTAAGTTGTCCCTAGCATACAGGGGCTGTGTGTCGGATCGTTAACGAAAGTGTGACAAATTTGTAACAAATTTTAGCAGTCGTAATCCTGAACGAGGTCTGCTTGGAGGATGCAGTGATAGCAGAAAGAAACCAGGCTTCCGAAAGAAACCTGGTTTCTTGATGATGTGTTTAGAATTGAGCGGGGATGTTAACGGCCGTAACCACCCATCCCGTTGTAACCACTGCCCATACCGGAGCCATCATTCATCCAGTCAGAGCCATTATCCCACATCCCGGAACTGTAGCCGCCCATCATGCCGGAACCGTAACTGCCCATCATATCGTAACCGTTACCCCACATGTTAGCATTGTCACCCATCCAGTCGGAACCGGCGCCCCACATATGGGAACTGTTGTTCATCATGTCGGCGAAGCTGCCCATGAAGTCAAAGTCCATCATGTGGAAGCCATTGCCCATATAGCCGTAATTATCGCCCATCATGTCGCCGTAATTGTAAGGGACAGGCGGTGGCGTGGGGTTGTCGTCTTGCGCCAGAGCCGTGCCGCCGAAGATGAATAATACGCTTACCAGAACTAAAGCTGTGATACCTAACAGTTTTTTCATGATTGTGTCTCCTATGATTTTTTATGACGGCGTTCTCGCACGCCGTCGTTGTTTGTTTAAGTTGACAGGAGCATAGCAGGGGGATGTGACGGCCGTTTAACGAAAATATGACAATTTTGCAACAATGAGACAGGCTGGTGAACCCTGTCACTTGTCCCAAAGAAAATGGGTCAGTTGACCCTTCTGCCTTTTCCTGCCGGATTGTATGCTGGTGACATCACTTTAACAGGGAAAACCTCTGTAAACAGAGGATAAATAGATTAAGGAGAAGTCTCATGAGCATGACATTTCGAGAAGTATGGACAAGCGCCCATGGTATGATTTTTGGCGCACTATTTTTATTGTCATTCGCTGGCGGTTTGGCCGGGTTGTACAGTATGCGGCCGGAACTATTAACCGCAGAAGGACTGCAAGAACGCGCCCGGCGAGTGAAATGGGGCACGGGTTTGATGGCCGTGATTGCCTGGATAACTGTTTTTACCGGAACCTACATTGTGTATCCCTGGTACCGGGCTAAACCACCGGAAGGATTGACAGACCTGACCGCTTATCCGCGTTCGTTCCTGAAGGCGAATGAAGCCATCGCTGGTTGGCACAGTTTTGGTATGGAATGGAAAGAGCACGTAGCCTGGCTTGCCCCAATTTTGGCCACGGCCGCCTTCTACATTGTCTACAAATATGGCACTCAACTGGCCGAAGACAAGAACTTGCGCCACATGACGATGGTTATTTACGTTCTCGCTTTCCTGGCTGCGGGGATTGCTGGTTTACTCGGCGCTTTGATCACCAAAGCTGCGCCCGTAGCGTGACACGGACGTTTACTGAGATTTACGGAGAAAAATCATGACAACTATAACAACTACCCAAGAAAAACATAGGGCAACAACGTCAACCCACGTAGCCACTGGCGCCGCAGCCGCAGCTTTCATTTCCAGTGGGATCGGCGTTTTCGTACTCGGTCTGATGACCACCGGCGCGGAAGTCAGCGAGGGTATAAAGAATGCGCTGAACTGGTGGAACCCGGCTGGCCCGTTAAGCGGTAAAACCGGTATCGCCATCCTCGCCTGGGTGATTAGCTGGCTGGTGTTAAATCACTTATGGAAGGGAGAAGAGAGAGCTTTGCGCACCGCCTTTATCGTCACCCTGGTACTGATTGGTTTAGGTGTTTTGCTGACCTTCCCGCCCTTTTTCACATCATTTGAGTAGGGCAGGCCGATCTTTAGAGTGGTTCAATCTCGAAGGTTGAATCACTCTAACACAACTGAATAATTATGATAAAGATGACGGCCGTTTTACGGCCGTCATCTTTCGTTTACCGATCAGGCCCGACCAATTGAAAGACACCACGAGATTAAGTGGTATAGTTAACGGGAAGTAGACAGGTGGCAATGATGGTTGATAACCTGAACCGGTTTTTTGAACTCAATCGGCTGATCGTTTTTTTTGTTTACGGCCTCGTTTTTTTTGTGATGGGGCTGGCCGTTGCCTTACAGTCGCGCCACCACAGCCGCCTGGAACTGGCCCGGGCCTTAGGTTGGCTGGCGGCCTTTGGCTTTGCCCATGGCCTGCACGAGTGGGGCGAAATATTTATTCCTATTCAGGCGCAGTACGTAGACCCGGTCATCATTGAATTACTGCACGTGTTTCGGGTTATCCTCCTGGCTCTTTCCTTTGCCTTTTTATTCCAATTTGGCGTTGAACTTTTGCGCGAGCGTTGGCCGCGCTTGATGTTACTCCCTCTGCTTTTTATGGTGGGCTGGACGCTCGTTTTCGTCGTGCCGGGGATTGCCTGGGTGACTAATTTTGAATCGTGGCATCAACAAGCCAGCGCGTGGGCGCGTTACTTGCTGGGATTTACGGGCGGCGTGGTAGCGGCGGCCGGTTTGTATTACCAGGCGCAGCGCCACATCAAACCACTTAATTTGCAGCCCATTTACCGGACGCTGCAAATTGCCGGCGCCTGCCTGCTGCTGTATGCACTTTTGGGCGGCTTGATTGTGCCCGCTGGTGATTTTTTCCCGGCGAACTGGTTGAATGAAACGGCCGTGCAAAATGCTATTGGTATCCCCCTGCCCGTTTTTCGTTCGCTGGTTGGATTGGTGTTAGCCATTGCCATCATTCGCGCTATGGATGTATTTGACGTAGAAGTAGACCAGATGATTGAGCAAATGCAGGTAGAGCAAAGCCTGTCAGCGGAAAGAGACCGTATCGGCCGGGATTTGCATGATGGCGCAGTGCAGCAGCTTTATTCTGCCGGATTGATGGTGTCTGCCGCCCGGCGCAAACTGCCTGACGACCCCGCTGTCGCTGAGCAGCGTCTGGATAGAGCCATGCGGACAATTGACGAAGCGATTGCCGGTTTACGCGCCACCATGGGCGAACTGCGGGAAACGCCGGCCGTCACCACTTTGCCGGAGGAACTACGCAAACAAGCAGTCGATCCCCGCTTTACCGCCCTGATGGCGGTGACTTTGCAACTGGATTTACCGGATACGGCCGTATTTACCCCCATTCAGACCCACCACATCAGCGCCATTCTCAACGAAGCCCTTTCCAATGTGGCCCGCCACGCCCATGCCCGTCGCGTAGAGGTGAGTGCCTGCCAGAACGGGAGCCAGTTCCAACTTACCGTCCACGACGACGGCCGGGGCTTCAACCCGGATGAACAAACTACCGGTTACGGCCTGCGCAACATGCGCGACCGCGCCCGGCTGCTTGGCGGCCAACTGCACATCCAATCCCAGCCCCATGAAGGCGCCACGATTACCCTGAACCTGCCCATGGAGGAAACCTGATGAGTTTACGTGTCTTGTTAGTGGATGATCATGAAGTGGTGCGCCTGGGTCTGAAAACCTTGCTGGAAGATGTGGAATGGTTGGAAGTTGTGGCTGAAGCGGGGGATGCGGTAACGGCCGTGCAAGCCGCCGCCCGCTACCAACCCGACGCCGTGGTCATGGACATTCGTCTGCCTGGGGAAAGCGGCATTGAAGCCTGCGCCACTATCACCCAACGCTGGCCCCACATCAAAGTTATCATGCTCACCTCCCACGGCGAAGATGATTTGCTGTTTCGGGCCATTCAGGCCGGCGCTTCCGGTTACGTGTTGAAACAGGTAGGCAACGAGCCGGTTATCAAAGCGCTGGACGCCGTGCGCCGGGGAGAAGCCTTGCTCGATCCGGTTGTCACCCGGCGCGTTCTCAATTATGTACGCCAGAGTGAGCGAGACCACCAGGCCGCTGCGTTTAAGGATTTATCGGAGCGGGAAATGGAGATTTTGGCGTTGGTAGCTCAGGGAAAATCGAACGGGGAAATTGCTGCGGAGCTTATTCTGGCCGAAAAAACAGTGCGGAATCACGTCAGCGCCATTCTCAGCAAATTGGGCGTGACCAACCGCATCGCAGCCGCCACCTACGCCGTGCGCCACCACATCGAAGATTATGTGGCTGAATAGGGGCCAATTCCAGAAGGGGCGACGTGTGCGGGATGCGCCATTATGAATAGAGCATCATTCAAAGCGATAGCCAAAACCGCGTTCGGTGAGGATATGCTGCGGGTCGCCGGGGTCGGTTTCAATTTTTTGGCGCAGGGACCAGATGTAATGTTTGACATGCTTCACTTCACCGGCATATTCCGGTCCCCAGACGTCGGCTAATAGTTGCTCGGCGGGGATGGTGCGGTGGGGATGGCGGGCCAGCAGCGCCAGCAAACGGTATTCGGTGGGCGTCAATTCCACAGGCTGCCCGTTGACGGCTGCGCGATGTTGATCGAAGTCAATCGTCAGATCGCCACTGGTGAAGGGACGTCCGGCCGGCGCGTCACGCTGCACCCGGGCCAGAACGGCGCCAATACGGGCTGTCAGTTCGGCAAAAGAGAACGGCTTGGTAACGTAATCGTCTACTCCCAGGCGAAAACCACGCAGTTTATCCAACTCCTGTCCCTTGGCCGTAAGCATGATGATGGGGATGGGCATGGCCGTATCCTCTCGTAATTTTTGACAAACTTCCCAGCCATCCATCCCCGGCATCATCACGTCCAGCACAATCAGGTCGGGCTGCTCTGCGGCGGCCCGCTGCAATCCCTCCCGGCCGCTGTGGGCCAGGAGCGGGGTATAGCCGGCCACTTGCAAATGATCGGCCAGGAGTTCCAGCAGGGTCTCATCGTCATCAATGAGCAAAATGACGCTGTCGTTCATGAATCTCCTGCCACACAGGGAGGGCAATGGAGAAAACTGCGCCGCCCTCTGGATGGTTTTCGGCCCAGATACGGCCGTTTTGCGCTTCAATCAAACGGCGGCAGACGTACAAACCCAGGCCATACCCATACGCTGCCTGGGCATCGCTGCCGTCTACCCGGTAAAACTTGTCGAATATCCGCTCCAGCCTGTCTGACGGCAGCCCCGGCCCGCCATCACGCACAGAGATGACCACTTCCAGTTCATCGGCGCGGGTCTCAATGAAAACGGCCGTATCCGGCGGGGCATATTTATCGGCGTTATCCAGCAAATTAGCCAGCGCCTCCATCAGGCGGTCGCGGTCAGCGTAAACCAGAGGCAGGCCCGGCGTTTCTCTCAGGTAAAGGGGGCGATCCGACAGGCGGACGCGGGTTTGTTCCGTTACCCGGCGCACGGCCGGCAGCACAGAAACCGGCTCCAGTTGCAGCGTCAGTTCACCCGCCTCCAGGTAATTGGCGTCCAATACGTCCTGCACCAGCCGATCCAGACGGCACACTTGCTGATCAATAATGGTAAACATGTGGGAACAGCTACTATTGTTTACGCCGCAGCTCATTTGCAGCCGTTCCACTGCACCCCGCATATTGGTCAACGGGGCGCGAATCTGGTGCGAAACCAGGGAGACAAACTCAGCCCGCGTCTGATCCAGCTTACGCAGTTCCACGTTGGCCTGCGCCAGTTCTGCTACTTTTTCGGCCAATTCACGGGTGCGCACAGCTACCTGCTGGTTCAGGCTGGCATTGAGCTGCCGGATTTCTTTTTCGCGCTGCTTACGATTGGTGATGTCGTGGAGAATGAGGGAGATGCCCAGCGGCTCACGGCCGTCACCCGTGATATACGTTGCCGTTAATTCCACTTCTACCGCCCGGCCGTCAGCGCGGTAGACGGTGGCTTCGTGTCCGCGCACAAAGCCGGCGCGCCGCGCTGATTGGGACAACCATTGCGCTTCAATTTCAGCCGCTTCCCCACCGCCAAACAGGTCGGCCAACCGTTGGCCTCGGGCTTGTACGGCCGTATACCTCAACAGCAGTTCCGCCCCTCGATTCCAGGACTCAATGCGCCCTTGCGGATTGAGGCTGATGATGGCGTCAGCCGAAGCGTCGGTGATGGAAGCCAGACGGCGTTCATTGGCGCGAGCCTGACGTTCCGCTTGCTCTTTTTCGCCCAGCCAGCGGTTCACCAGCGTCAGCGCCCAAAAAGCCAGTAACGGCCCGGCCGTGCCAAAGAAAAGAATCTCGATGACAAAATGGAGCGAATCACTGACGTTATCATGTACCCAGCGAGCTAATCCCAGTTGGTAGAGAAGAACCAGACCGGCGAAAGCGAGGGGGATGATCCAACGCAAGGTAGCAATACGCGGTCTGAGATTATCGCTGAGTTGATCCATAAGGCGCTACTCTTTCTGTCGCTTTAGGCCATCTGCCAGCGGCAGAGCGATACTGAATATAATTGCTAAAATAAATGCTGTATTCCAATTCACTACTGTTGCGCCACGTCGCAGGGTATTCCAAAGGAATGTCAACAGGGCGACAACCAGAAGAGACACAACAAAAGTAACGATTATTTTAGCGGTTAACGATTTAGTGTTCATGGCAAACGAACCTCACTTAAGATACGCCGCAACTGGGGCCGCCGTCGGGCGTCTGCGGCAATTGTCCACCCTCTGCCAGCCATTGATACATCCCCTGATAACCGGAGGCAGAGAAAACGTCAGGGCCGACAGCCAGACGGCCGTCTACATCAGTATACACTAAATCCAGCGTGGCTTGAAAGAAAACGGCCGTTTCCAGCGCTTGCTGCGGGAACCAGAAGGCATTGATGTACTTGGCCGCCTCATACATCTCATCTTCTGTAGCGCCCTGGGCAGCCATCAATTCCAGCAGCCCCAGCATAGCCATCCCGTGATTGCAGTCAGGGAAGGCTGTCGGGTTGTTGCAACAGGGGCGGTAGACATTGGCGGCTACTGATTCCAGCAATGCTTGCTGCGCCGGTGTCAGGGAAATGAGCGGCTGGCCGGCGTAAAGTTCCATGATCGGGCGCTGCCCCAGCGTCCAGCCGCCGGTGGAAGCAAAACGGCCTACGTCTCCCTCGCCGTACTGCACCATCGCTCCTTCAGTCAGGATGGGGTTCTGATTGTTTAAGCCGACTGCCCAGAACAGGTTCAGCAGAAAGTGAGCGTTTTCCCGGTTGATGACCAGCGGTTCGTCGCTGCCTTCGGTGAGGATGGCTAACTGGGCTTCGTTTAACGGCCGTCCGCTGCGCTCATATAGCTCCACAAACCGGTCGTAATCAATGGCGCCCGCCGCCAGCAGTTGCGGCCCCAAGTTGCCGGGGACAGCCGGCAGTTGATACCCCTCAACGGGATTGACCTGCGCCTGCAACGCGGCTGTCTCCTGTGGCGCTATGGCTGCCGGGGCCGCATTGGCCCCGGCGGGGCTTTGCTGGTTCCAGGCAATGCCGCCCATCAAGATGATAAAAACGAGGACGATGACCACTACGGCCGCGCCCCGCCCTGGCTGCGCTACTGGTTGCCCGCAAATATCACATTCTCTGGCCTTGTTTGGCAGTTTAACGCCACAATGTTGACAATACATATGCTTTCCCTCTGGAGTTGTAGGGCGATTTACAAAATCGCCCCCGTCCGATTTACATGAATATTCAAAAAACAGCTCGGTAAAGGTAGGATTGCGCCCGTGTGTGCGCTCTGGTTTGCGCGTATACGTTTTGCTCCCTCGTGCCCCGCTCCCCCCTCGCGCCCCGCTCCGCGTGGCACGCCCTTTCAGACGCTCCGCGTCGAGCGAACGCGGAGCGTTCGAGCGAGCATTCCCCCGTAGAACGGGGGAACGAGACGGACGAGACGGGGAGTAAACGGCCGTCAGTCGCCATTCATCACTAAAATCGCCCTGGCCTGTTCCCGCAGAGCAGCGCGCTGCGTTTGATACAGTTCGTCACTTATTTCCTGCTGTTCGTGAGCCTCGTCCAATTGAGCAATTTGCGCCACGATCTCCTCAAATTCCTCCGGGAACAGTTCCTCTGGTTCTGGTTCTGTTTGCCGCGACCGTGAATACCACCAAAGGCCCACACCGATAAGGGCTAATCCCAGAACAATACCGCCTACAGCCAACCCTTGCTGGCCGGAGAGGCTGGGCTGTTCGGCTGCCGGCTCAATCCCCGGCAAGGCCAGTTTGCCGGATACGTCCAGTTGTACCGTTTCGCCTACATCCAGGCCATCTATCGTGTACACGTCCACGACCATGCCTTCGCCCATATCCCGCGTGCCTGTGTTTACCATATTGTCGCCGCTGACAGAGAGTCCCAGGGTGGTCGGTACCAGGATATTGACTTGTTTGGTGGGCAGCACGGCCGCGCGTGCCAACGTCAGGCCATCGCTGTAGGGCAGCACGTAGGTAACAAATATCTGCCCGGATGATTCGCCGGGCAGCAGGGGCGCAGTATCGGCAAATCCGTCGGGTGTACGCAGGAAACGGCCGTCCCGACTACCCTGGAAAGAAACGTTGGCGGCCTCTGGCGGCAAATTGAACCGGAAGGTAACGGGTGTGCCGTCAGCCAGCGTATCAGGCCCCGCTACTACCGTGCGGTCGCCCGGATTGGACAGGGTATACACTTCACCTACCCCCAATCCACCGGGGTCTGCGTCAAAAAAGATGTGCATGGCTTCCACCTGCACCGCGCTGGCGTCAGTGGTGGATTCAAAGATGGGTACTTCCAACTCAAAGGTGGTTTCTCCTTCCGGCACAGGCAGGGGCACGGAGAAGTAAGTGGCTTCCTGATAGGTGGTCATCACCGCGTAAAACAGGCCGGGGGCAAAGGGCACGTCGTCAAATTGAAAACGGCCGTCGGCATCCGTTTTGCCGGTGAACATCTCTTTTTCGTTAAAATTTTCGTCCCAGACGTGCAGCATAAGTTCCAGACTGTCGGGAATCTCCGCGCCATCGGTCCCGTTGATGATCTGGCCGGTGATAACGCCGGGTACGGTCGCAGTCTCATCCTCCGGGGTGGGATCGTCTACCTGGGCAGCCACCGGCGCCGCCGCCAGGAGAAAAATCACAAACAGAAGTAGGGCATATTTCCAGGTGTTCATGCGGCAACCTCCTGGGATACGGCCATGGTCAGATTCAAACCGCAGCCAGCGCAAAACTTGTCGTCAGGATCAATACGCCGGTCACATTGGGGGCAGAAATCGGCCGTTTGTGCGCCACAGATGGCGCAGAATTTGTCGCCGGCGTCCAGCGGCTCGCCACAGTGGCGGCACGTCAGGTCGTCCGCAGCGGCAGTCTTGGCCGCGGGCGAGCGACGGGCCAATATGGCTGCTTCAATTTGGGCGTCCAGGGTTTCTTTCTCGGCCGTATCCAGTTCTACGGCCGTGCGTGCCTGGGCTGCTTCCGCCAGCAATTGCGCCCGCAGCACTGGATAATCCTCATCGCTGACCACACCCAATTGGTGGTCAAAGTCCAGATCGCGCAGTGCCAGCAGAATTTGCTGGTAGCGCGTCTGCATTTCTTCTTCCTCCGGCTCATCCGTCAGAAATTTTTTCTCTCTTCTTTCATTTATGATTGGCCCCGCCACAAAGGGAATGGTAAGTATCAACAAGGCCAGGCCAATTAAAAGTGCGGCAATAGACATTTTTTGCTCCTGTAGTGAGTAGTGGTTAGTTGTTGGCGGCTGGTAGTCGTTCGTACCAGCCGCCGACGTCACTCTATCTGATGTAAATCTTCTTCAATTTGGGCCAGGGTGTCCGGGTCAAGCGCCGGGTCAGATACGGCCGTATCCGGCAGTGCCTGCCGCGCCGCCTTCCAGTTGCGCAGCGCCTGCACCACAATCACCAGCCCCAGCAACAAGGCAATGACTGGCAAAATCCACACCAGCGAAGTAAAGCCCCGGCGTTCCGGTTCAGCCAGCACCCGTTCTCCATACCGCTCCACAAAATAGGTGAGGATTTCCTCTTCCGTCCAGCCATCGGTCAGCTGCATCTTGATATCCTCTCGCCAATCCTGGCACGCTTTCGTTTCGCATACGTCTAACGGCGTGTTGGGGCAGACAGGGCAATACAGCTTTTTGGCGATGGCGTTCACGTCATCGTCTGTAGGAAAGTCATCCTGCGCCTGCACCAGCGTCACTGCAAAAAGAGCGACGCTGACAAGCAGCAAAGCCAAAACAAATTTTCGTATCATGGTTAATCTCCTGATCCGGGCTGCGGCCGTAACCGGCCCGGTCTCAGTGCGTAAGATTTTTTACGCTGGCCTGCGGTTTGGGGCCAGGCAGCCACAAGTGTGCCCAGAGTGAGCATAAAGCCGCCGGCCCAGGCCCAGTTAATCAAGGGATTGATATACACCTTGAAAGTAGCTGAATTAAAACTAATCTCTTCCCAGCCTACCAACAGCACGTAAACGTCTGCGCCGGGTGTAGAATAGACAGCCGGGATGGTAGAGGGTTGCTGCTGCACCACAAAATAGTCCCGGCGCGGTTTAAGTTCGCGGATAAATTCGCTGTTTTTGAACAGACTGGTTGTGGCTGCCAACACTTCACGGCCGTCTGAGCCAGCATACGCCTCCAGGTCATCAAAACGCAGCGAATACTCCCCAATCGTCAGTGATTGGCCGCGCGCCAGTGCCACCTGCGTTTCCTGCTTAAAGTTGGCGTCGCCAATAAAAGCCAGACCAATCATCACCACGCCCAAATGGATCAGGTAACCGCCATACCTTCGGTGGTTCCGGCCGACCAGCCGCCACAAAGCCACACCCGGATTTTCACCCCGCATCATGCGCGCCCGCACTCCCTTGCCAAACTCAAAGAAGATGAGAAGGGTGACAAATGAGGTCAACCACAAAGCAAAATAGGCCGCTCCCTGTTCCCGGTGGCTGTATCCCCAAATGCCCGCCAGCGGTAACGACAGGAGAAAGGGTACCAGCAGCATTCGCCCCAGCTTACGCGCTGACTGGTTACGCCAGGCCACCAATGGGGCAATGCCCATCGTCAACAGCAAAGCGGCAAACAGCGGCGCGGTTGCCTTCTGAAAATAGGGCGGGCCGACGGTGATTTTGGTGCCGGTAAACAGTTCCGACAGGATGGGGAACACGGTTCCCAGGAAAACGACGAAGGTAATAGCGATAAAGAGCAGATTTTGCAGCAAAAATATTGCTTCCCGCGAGAGAAAGCTTTGCAGTTCATGCTCTGTCTTCAACAAATCCAGCCGCCAAATCATCAGCGCCAGCGAACCCAGGAAGGTGACGCCGATGAAAATGAGAAAGACTGGTCCCAGCGCCGACGTACCAAAGGCGTGTACGGAACTGATGACGCCGGTGCGGGTGATAAACGTGCCAAAAAGCGACAACGAATAGGTGAGAATAATCAAGCCCACACTCCACACCTTCAGCATCCCCCGCTTTTCAGTAATCATCACTGAATGCAGGAAAGCTGTGCCCACCAGCCAGGGCATGAGCATGGCGTTTTCCACCGGGTCCCAGCCCCAGAAGCCGCCCCAGCCCAATACGTCATAGGCCCAACGGCCGCCTAAAATCAGGCCAATGGAGAGGAAAATCCAGGCAACCAACGTCCAACGGCGGCTGGTGCGAATCCACTCATCTTCCCGCGCTTTGCCGGTAATAAGGGCGGAGATGGCAAAAGCGAAGGGAATGACGAAGCCGGTAAACCCGATGTAGGTGGTGGGGGGATGGCCGATCATGCCAAAGTGGCGCAGCAACGGATTTAAGCCGTTGCCATCTGACGGCGTGTAGGCTAACGCGCCGGCCGGCTGCACCAACGCTTCAATTAAATTGGTTTCACCGGGGATGTGCCATAGGCGCAGAAAAGGATTGGCAACAAAAAGGGAGATACCGATGAAAAAGGCAGTGGTCAACATGGCTACGGTAATGAAGTAGGGCATCAGTTCCCGGTCACGCTGCCATTTTTGGGCGAGTACGGCCGTGACAAACCCGCTCATAATCCAGGCCCAAAATAAAATAGACCCGGCTTGCCCGCCCCACAATGCCGTCACCCGTAAAAAAGGCGACATCGCCCGGCTGGATACGTCCACCACGTAAGCCAGAGAGAAATCCATTACGGATAACGAATAAACCAGGATTGCTACCGAAATGGTAAGCATAGGAAATGCCACAATTGCCGCATTACGGGCGCTCTGCACCCACGACGGCTGTTTTTGCGCTCCGCCCCAGGCCGATACCACCGTGGCGTAAACTGCCAGGAAAAAAGTAACGATCAGGGCCATTAATCCAATCTCAGCTAACATAAAAACTCCTTCTGCTGTAGGGTAATTTACAAAATCGAACTACAACGACTTGTCTGTTCAGTAAGATTCAGCCAATAGTTCCTCAATCTTCTGATCCAGTTCCGGCGGGTATATAGGGCCAATTTTGACGCCGCGTATCTCGCCGTTTTTAGCTATGAAAAATGTTTCCGGTACACCCTGCATATTATAATCATACGAGATGCGCGTACCCACGTCCGGGCCATTAAAATAGGTGATGTCAAACTCTTCGATGTAAGCCAGGGCGGCTGTTTCCGTATCCACGTAATCTACGCCAATAAAAATAACACCCTGGTCTTTATATTTACGCCAGGTTGCTTCCAGATAGGGCGCCTCTTCCCGGCAGGGTGGGCACCAGGAAGCCCAAAAGTTGATGATAACCACCTGCCCGCGTAGTTCGCTGAGGGTAATGGTTTCACCGTCAAAGCTGGTCAGCGTAAAATCAGGCGCCATGCCGGAATCTACCTGTCCCTGGCTGATTTTGTACATCCGCCAGCCAAGTACAGCCAATAAGCCCAGAATGAGGGCAAAGGCAATGATCGTGCCCAGGGATAAACCAGCGCGTGATTTCTCTTTTGTTTCTTCAGGAATTGTTTCTACTTCTTCAACTGTTGTTGGGGGAATCAGATCGGTCATAAGTTACTCTCCAGTTATGGGTAAAAGCTCAAGGTTTCGGCCAGGGCAGTTTCGGCGATGGGGTCGTCGGCGGCCAGCCAAATAACGAGTGAGGCGGAGCGAAAGTAAAAGTGTCGCTGCCCCATGCCAGTAAGTTCGTAGATGGTACGGCCGTCTACCTCTCTGGTACCAATTGGCGTAAACGGTGACTCGTTTTCCGCAATTGCCTGCTCCATCTCCGTCACCATCCGGGAGGCCATGGGCCGGGCCGGTGTGCCTGTTACCCACAACATCGCCATGCCATTATGGTCGCCGTACATGCCATAGGCGCCGGATGAAAGCGGGAAATTTTTGCCATGCAGTTGAGCCACTACCTCTACCGCTTCCGGGCCATAACTGGCCTCTGCCTGGGATAACCCGGCTATCGTTTCTGGCAGCGTAGCCGCTACTGGTTTTTCGATGGCTTTTATAAACTGCCAGTATACGAGATTGGCTGTGATTAGCAAAACCCCTAATGTAATTAAAGCTGCAGGGCCAAATCGTCTTCGTGTCTGTTTCTGTTGTTGCTTTACTGTTCTCATGTTGATGGATTTTCCTGGACAAAAACTGTAAATTTGATCTGTACGTCAGCTTCATCCGGATCATCGGACGAGATGAAAACGTACCGCTCTATTTTGTTCATATCTGCCTCATGTACAGCCGAGTCATACGCCACGCGCAGCGTGGCTTCACCGCCGGGAGGAATAGTCATGGGTGATAATACGGCCGTGGTACAACCACACGACGTGCTGACCGCCACTACCGTTAGGTCGCC